>JASHSS010000024.1 GCA_030038565.1 Bryobacteraceae bacterium | reverse complement strand
CACTGGACCTCCCGCGCGCGCAGGAAGACCTGCTGCGCAAAGTAGCGGCGCTGGGCAAGCCCGTAGTTCTGGTGCTGATGAACGGCAGCGCCCTGGCCGTAAACTGGGCCCGCGACCACGTGCCCGCTATCGTGGAAGCCTGGTATCCCGGCCAGGCCGGGGGCGACGCCATCGCCGACGTTCTCTTCGGCGACTATAACCCCGGCGGACGCCTCCCCGTCACCTTCTACCGGTCCGCCAGCCAGGTGCCGCCCTTCACCGATTACGGGATGACCGGCCGTACCTACCGATACTTCCAGGGAGAGCCGTTGTATCCCTTCGGTTACGGCCTGAGCTACACTACCTTTACGTACCGCAACCTACACTCACCCGGCGAAATTCAGGCGGGCGATACCCTTAAACTGGCGGTGGATGTCGAAAACAGTGGCAAAGTAGACGGCGAAGAGGTGGTTGAACTCTACCTGGCCGCGGCAGGTGCAGCCGGCGCGCCGCCTCCCCAGGCGTCACTCCGCTCGCTCCGGGCCTTCCAGCGGATTGCCCTGCGGGCCGGCGAGAAGCGCACGCTCCCGTTTTCGCTGGCGCCCTCCGAGCTTGCGTTCGTCCGGTCCGATGGCCGCCGCATGGTCCAGCCGGGAGCTTACACCATTTCGGTGGGCGGCAAGCAGCCGGGATTTACCGGGGCCCAGGATGCCTCCACCACCGCCGTCACCACCGTCGCGTTCCGCATCGCCGGAGCGGCACGGGAGGTCGAATAGGCCCGGAACATGACCGGCAAACCGAAACTCGCCGATGGCCACCGCCCGCAGGGCGCTTCGAGCGAAGTCATTCGCGACATCAATCGCCGCATTGTCCTGAACCTCATTCGCACCCGTCACCCCATTTCACGGGCGGATCTGGCGCGCCTCTCCGGCCTCCAGCGCAGCACGGTTTCCCTGATCGTCGAGCAGTTGATCCAGGAACACTGGGTGCTGGAGGGACCCACCGGCCGGCTTCCCCGCGGACGCCGCCCCACCTTTCTCCGCCTCAACGACGAGCGCGTCATCATCGCCGTGGACCTGCGCCCCTCGCAGACCACCGTGGCGCTGGCGGACGCCAACGGCAAGTTCATTTCGCAGGAGATCATCGTCACCTCCTCGGACGCCCAGGCGGCCATGGACGGGCTGATCGCCTCCATACAGCGCATCGTCACCGCCAGCCGCCGCAAGAAAATCGAAGGCGTGGGCATCAGCCTTCCGGGCCGCTACGACCACAGCGTGGACCGCCTGGTCTTCGCCCCCAACCTGAAATGGCGCGATGTGGATATCCGCAATCCCATCGCCGCCGCCACCGGGCTGGAAGTCGAGGTGGAAAACGCCGCCAACGCCTGCGTGCTGGCGGCCGTGTGGTTCGATCACATGGAGCAGTGCCGCAATCTGGTGGTGGTCACGGTGTCCGAGGGCATCGGCACGGGCGTGTGGGCCAACGGCAAGCTGGTCCGCGGCCTCAACGGCATGGCCGGCGAATTCGGCCACGTACCCCTCGATTCGCAAGGTCCCCCATGCGGTTGCGGCGGACGCGGCTGCTGGGAAGTCTTCGGCTCGAACCGCGCGGCGCTGCGCTATTACCTGGAATCGGGCGCGCAATCCGCCGATCTCAGCTTTCCCGACCTGCTCAGCCGCGCCGATCACGGCGACCCGCGCGCCGCCAAGGCGCTCGAAACCATGGCCCATTACCTGGGCCGCGGCATGCGCATGATCGTGGCCGGACTGGCTCCCGAGCGCATCATCGTGGTGGGCGACCTGACTCGCTCCTGGCACCGTTTCGGCTCCCTTATCGAAGCCGAAGTGCAGGCCCAGGTGCTCCCCGGCGGCTGCGTCCCCCGCCTCGTCCCGGCCTATGAGGACGGCATGGCGCGCCTCCGCGGCACCGTCGCCCTGGTGCTTCAGAAGCACTTCGGCGCGGTGAGCGAGGCGCAGGGGTAAGGGTAGCTGAAACCGGTTGACATTCGGCTCAGCCAACCGCCGTTACAATGAAAGCAACCGTAGGTTTCGAACGTGCTCGAAGTCCCGCCGGTTATTGGTTGCGAGCGGGGCGTCGATCGCCAACGCTGTTGCGGCGATCGAGGCGTCCTGCGGACTCAGTGGCCGGCCTGACGCCCGCGCACTGGCGCGAATCATCGCCCACATCGTGCATAGGTCGTTGTCCGCGTAAGACCGCTCGAAACCTTGGATGAATCGCTCAAGGAGAAGGCGTCGGTGGCTACCCCAACCTGCCGATATCGCACCCATGCGTAGTTCCGCAACTGACATGAAGGACAGAATCAGTTCGGACCCGCGCAAAGCGCCAGCGTAACGCTGCGCCAGCGAGTGCCAATTGAAGATATAGGAGGCGACGTCGGTATCGACGACAATCTGGCTCATTCAGGCGGGGAGTTCCCGGCTGCCTGGCGGCGATCCGCGTAGATGGCAGCTACAAAGCGTTCCGTTTCCTCGTCCGGAGCAGGATCGATGTTTTGTAAGATTTCATCAAACGAAAACGGTTGCGGCCCGACAAGTACAGGCTTATGTCCGACATTTCGAAAATCCTGCAACTCGTCACTCATTTCGCTGCTCCTGAAGCCAGTATAGCGCCCGACCCGCCTTTATGCCGCCGCGGAATCACCTGGTTTAGGGGTCCAACCTGGCGCCCCAGAATCTCCGCTTCATACCGTTATTTTGCGATTGAAAGTCTCGGTTTGTCGCGGCGGCAACGTTCCAGCGAGACCGGTAGTCTCGAGATCAACGCCTGACGGAGATCC
>JASHSS010000264.1 GCA_030038565.1 Bryobacteraceae bacterium | reverse complement strand
CAGAGTTTGGGGCATACTTCCCTCCCAGGTACCCAGTACCTGCCTTCACGGTAGCAGATCCCGAGACCTCTGACAACCTCCACGACGTGGTGCTTAGGGAGCCGGTACGCTGGCTATTGGGCGACCCATTTGGCGATGTCGTCCACCACCTCCGGCGCCACGTGGCCGGGCTTGCGGTATTCGGCCTCGCTGCTCTTCCCCTGTCCCGCCGCCAGCAGGTGGTTCAGTGCGGGATAGCTGTGCAGGGTGGTGTCCCTGCGCCCCGCCAGGCCGCTCTTCCAGAGGTCGAAATCCCTGGTGGTGATTTCGAAGTCGCGCTCTCCCTGAATCACCAGAATGCGCGCCGGGAGGGCCTTGGCCACGGCGACCGGATCGTACTCCTTCAAATCCAGAATGAACGCCGCCGACATTCCCATGATCGGCGGCGAATCGGAATCCGCCGGCTCCAGCGCCTTTACGCGCTTGGCGTTGCCCTTTACCAAATCCAGTTCCTTAGACTGCGACACGGCTGGCCCATCGGTGGACGCCGACCGGTTGGCCAGCAGGTATGCGGCCTGATCCACCATCACATCCTCCAGCGGGCGCGCATTGCCATCCGCGATGATGATGCCCGCCAGTTTGCCATCCTCCTGGGCAATCCGCGGCGCCAGGTAACCGCCAAAACCATGGCCCAGGAGGTAAACCTTCTGCGGGTTCACTTCCGGCTGCGCGCGCACCAGCGCCAGGGCTTTCAAGGCATCGTCTTCGGTCTGCTCGTGCACCGTGACCCTGGGCATGTCGGCCATCCTGGCGGCGTACAGGCGGGTGCGCTTCTCGTAGCGCAACACCACCACCCCTCGCGATGCCAGGCCCTCCGCCAGGTCGCGGAAGGGTTTTCCGGCGAAAACCGTTTCGTCGCGGTCGTGGGGGCCGATATCGTGCACCAACACGACCGCGGGGAACGGCCCGTTGCCCACCGGGACGGACAGCGTTCCGGGAAGTTTCCATTCTCCGTCGCCCACCACCACGGCACGTTCGTGGAACGCCTCGGGCTTCACGTAAGAAGCCTTTTGCCAGGGGGTTTCTCCGGGCCGCTGGAGCATCACGGCGATTTTCCCCTCGGGGGTCACCGCAATGGTGAAGTTGATGTTCTGGGTGGCGAAGGTGACGGGAATGGTCACCACGAAATTCGGCCCGGGCCGGTTGACCGTGGGCGCGCCGATGTTAGCCGCTCCCCAGCCTTTCATTTGCCCGCCCAGCCGGGCGAGGGTATCCACCGAATAGGCCTTCTGCCCATCCGCGGTAAACATCTGGTTGAGTTCCTGATACTTGCCGCCGAGCATCAGGTCCAGCGCCTTTCGGGCAGCGTCGCCCGGGTCCATCGCCGTTTGGGCGGCCAGCAGACCTACGGATAACAGGCAAGCAGCGCGTTGAAGCATCACTCTTTTATCCTAACCCTCATGAGACGTGGTTGTAGAATGGGTGGTTGCGAGCGGGACCGCGCCGGCGGGGACCGCGGCCTCCATACCCTCCGCCGGGCCGCTTGTGGCCATTCAATCGGCGCATTCTCCACTTTGCCGATATATAATTGGGGGTATACCGAAGGAGACAACTTTTTATGGCACAGTACGCGCATCCCGAAGCCCTGGTGACCACCGAGTGGGTGGCCCAACATGCCGGCGACCCGCAGGTTCGCGTGGCGGAAGTAGACGTCGATACGCATGCATACAATGAAGGCCACGTGCCGGGCGCGATTGCCTGGGCGTGGACCACGCAACTCGCCGACCAGGTGCGGCGCGACATCCTCTCCAAGGAGCAGTTCGAGGCCTTGATGGGCGCTTCGGGCATCACGCCCGAGACCACCCTGGTGATCTACGGCGATAACAACAACTGGTTTGCCGCGTGGGCCCTGTGGCAGGCCAAGATCTACGGCCACCGCGACGTGCGCCTGATGAACGGCGGGCGGAAGAAGTGGCTGGCGGAGAACCGCGATCTCTCGACCGCGGTTCCCGAAGTGAAGCTGACCACCTACCACGCCCACGACGCCGACCTTTCCTTGCGCGCGTTCCTGCCGCAGGTGCAGCAGGCTTCGGCCGCGCGCGCCGCGGCCCTGGTGGATGTGCGCAGCCCGGCGGAATTCACGGGCGAGATTCTGGCGCCTCCGGGACTGCCGGAGACCTGCCAGCGCGGCGGCCACATTCCGGGCGCCCGCAGCATTCCATGGGGCAAGGCTTGCAACGACGACGGCACCTTCAAATCGGCCGCCGAACTGGGCGCGCTGTACGGCGGCGAAGGCATCGACGGTTCGCGCCCGGTGATCGCCTATTGCCGCATCGGCGAGCGCTCCAGCCACACGTGGTTTGTGCTGAAGTACCTGCTGGGGTTCGACCAGGTGACCAATTACGACGGCTCGTGGACCGAGTGGGGCAACCTGGTGGGCGTGCCGGTCGAAAAGGGCGTGGCGAGCGCCGCGAAAGGATGACCATGCAGGCCGAAGAATTTCAGGAGCGCGAACTCGAAGTGGCCGGGTGGCCGGTGAAGGTGACCAGTTACCGACTCGGCGCCGAATGGCATTCCAAGGCCGATAACGTTTCGCCGGGAGCGGCCCTGGCGCGCTCCACCGGGGCTACCCGCG
>JASHSS010000263.1 GCA_030038565.1 Bryobacteraceae bacterium | reverse complement strand
GGCCGGACCCGCGAAATCGGCATCCGCACCGCCCTGGGCGCTGGGCCGCGCCGCGTGTTGGGATCGCTCCTGAGCCAGGGCCTGTGGACCGCCGGAATCGGCCTGGCAGTGGGGATGCTCCCAGCGTTCGGGATGGCGCGCGCGCTGGCCTTCGCCGTGTGGGGCGTGCGCGCCGCCGACCCGGCCACGATGGCCGGCATTCCTCTGCTGCTGGCCGCCTGCGCTGCGGTGGCCATCTGGATCCCCGCCCGCAGAGCCTTGCGCGTTGATCCGGTGGCGGCGCTGCGATGTGAGTAGGGCGCGCCGGCGTATAACTCGGGGAGGGTGCGACCGGCGCCATCGTCATGGCCGTCGCGCGCGTCCGGGCTTCCGGGCGCCGGACTCCGGCCGGCGTACGCGGCGACACGGATGGTTTCGCGATCATCCCACCGGGCAGGGGTCTCTAAAATAGGGGGCCGCGGCGGGCGCGCCACCGGACGTGCGTCAGGTGACCAATAGACTCCAGCGCACGGATGCATGGCGGACCGCACAAGCGCTACAGTAGTCGGTAGGATATGGGGAAGTACTGGCTGGCGATTGCGTTTCTGGCCGCGGCCGCCTGGGCGGCCAATCTCAAGCTTTACCTTAAAGATGGCTCGTATCAGCTTGTCCGCGAATACCAGGTGCAGGCGGATCGGGTGCGCTTCTATAGCGTGGAGCGGGAGGATTGGGAGGAAATCCCGCTGGACCTGGTGGACCTGAAACACACCCAGGCTGAGGCTGCCGCGCGCGAGGAACAATTCAAAAAAGACAACCAGGACTTGGCCGACGAAGAAAAGGCCCATCAGGAGTTCGAGCGGGAGCGGCGGCGCATTCCCCAGGACCCCGGGGTTTACTGGCTGGACGGCGACAAAGCCAACGTCATCCCCCCCGCGGAATCCGCCGTGCACGACAACAAACGACGGGCGGTGTTAGCCAAACTTTCGCCCGTGCCCATGGTATCGGGCAAAGCCACGCTGGAAGTGCAAGGCGCACATTCGAAAAACGTTTTCACCAACCCGGAGCAGGAATTTTACATCCAGCTTTCCGAAACCGAACGCTTCGGCATATACAAGTTGCTGCCCGGCAAGGGCGACGTCCGGGTGGTCGAGAACCTCACCGTCGTGCCGGTCACCAAGGAGATTGTGGAAGAACCGGTGGTGGTGGAGAGCTTCCAGAAGGAGCTCGACCCCAGCGGCCTTTATAAGATCTGGTCCCGGGAGCCTCTGCCGCCCGGAGAGTACGCTGTGGTGGAATCGACCGAGGGCAAGATGAACATCCAGGTGTGGGACTTCGCGATCAAGGCGAAGTGACGGCGCCCCTCACGCCCTTCTCCACACCACTTCGCCGTTCACCACCGTGGCCATGGGGCCGCCGCGGAAGGTGCGGCCGTGGAACGGAGAGTTGCGGCTGCGCGAGAAGGATTGGTTCACATCGTAGGTCCACTCGACGTCGGTGCTGAAGATGGTGACGTCGCCCGGCCCACCCGGCTCCAGCGTGCCGCGGCCCAGGCGCAGCACCGATTCGGGTCCCGTGGTGAACAGCTCCACCAGTCGGCACAGGGTGATGCGGCCGGGAGCCACCAACTCTTCCAGGGCCAATCCCAGGGCGGTCTCCATCCCGATGATCCCGAAGGGGCAGCGTTCGAACTCCTGCATCTTCTCGCTGCCGGGGTGCGGCGCGTGGTCGGTGGCGATGGCCTGGATCGCGCCGGAGGCGATCCCCGCGATGACCGCCTCGCGATGGCCAGCGGAACGCAGCGGAGGTTTCATTTTGTAATTGCTGTCATAGGGCGCCATGCCGGTGTCGGCGAGGGTGAAGTGGTGCGGGGTCGCTTCCGCGGTGACCGCTAGGCCGCGCGCGCGCGCGAATTCCACCATGCCGACGGCGTTGGCCGTGGAGATGTGCGCGACGTGATAGCGCGCGCCGGTCAACTGCGCCAGCAACAGGTCGCGCGCCACCATCACATCTTCGGAGGCCGCCGGAATCCCGCGCAATCCCCAGCGCACCGAAGCGGCGCCCTCGTGCATGTCGCCGCCGGCGCTCAGGTTCAGGTCCTCGCAGTGCTGGATCACCGGCAGGCCGTAGGATTTGGCGAACTCCATGGCGCGCCGCATTACCCGCGCGTTCATTACCGGCAGGCCGTCATCGGAGATGGCCACGGCACCGGCGTCCTTCATCGCCCCGATAGCGGCCAGTTCTTCGCCCGCACTGCCCTTGGTGATGGCGCCGATTGGAAAGACGTTGACCACCGCCTTCCGCCGCGCGCTCTCCACGATATAGCTGGTGACCATCGCGCTATCGTTCACCGGCTTGGTGTTGGGCATCGGGCAGATCGAGGTGAAGCCGCCGGCCGCGGCGGCCCGCGAGCCGCTCTCGATGGTCTCGGCGTGCTCGAAGCCCGGCTCGCGAAGGTGCACGTGCATGTCGATGAATCCGGGCGCCACGATCATGCCGGCGGCGTCGAACACCTCGGCGCGCGGTGAAGACAGGTGGGGGGCTACGCCGGCAATGCGGCCGTCGACGATCAACACGTCGGCAATGCGGTCGGTCTCCGAGGCCGGGTCGATCACGCGCCCGTTCTTGATCACGATGGACATGGCTTAACCGATAATTCGCTCCAGCACCGCCATGCGCACGGCGATGCCGTTTTCCACCTGGTTGAGGATCACCGAGCGCTGGAAATCGGCCACTTCGCTCGAGAGCTCGCGCCCGCGGTTGATGGGTCCCGGATGCATCACGATGGCATCGGGCCGGGCCAGGTCGAGGTGCTCCAGCCGCAGGCCATAGAAGCGGAAATATTCGCTCGCCGGGAAGGCCGCTTCGTGCTGCCGCTCGAGCTGCACGCGCAGCATCATAATGACGCCGGCGTCGCGGATGGCTTCGCGAATATCGGTGGTCAGCCGCACGCCCGGCGCGAGATCGGCCAGTTCCACCGGCAGCAGCGACGCTGGACCGCACAGCACGATCTCCGCCCCGAACTTCGAAAGCAGGTGCACGTTGGAGCGCGCCACGCGGCTGTGGGCGATGTCGCCGATGATGGCCACGCGCAGACCTTCCAGGGTGGCGCGGCGATCCAGAATGGTGCGCGCATCGAGCAGCGCCTGGGTGGGGTGCTCGTGGGTGCCGTCGCCCGCGTTGATAATCGGGGTGGGCAGATGGCGGGCCAGGAAGTGTGGTGCGCCGGAGGCCGCGTGGCGCATCACGATGGCGTCTGGCCGCATGGCCGCCAGGGTGTTCAGGGTGTCCACCAGGCTCTCGCCTTTGGTCACGCTGGAACCCGAGGCGGTGATCGACACGGCATCCGCGCCCATTCGCTTCGCGGCGATCTCGAAGCTGGTGCGCGTGCGCGTGGATGCCTCGTAGAAAAGGTTCACGATCATCTTGCCGCGCAGAGTGTCCAGCTTTTTCAACGACTGGCTCTGCATCGGCTGAAAATCCTTGGCCCGCGCCAGGATGGCTTCGATCTCGGCGCGCTCCAGCTCTTCGATTCCGAGCAGTCCGGCGGGCATAAGCGTCACGCTTCGCTGGCTGCGGTGCGTTCCACCAGGAGAACCTTTTCCATGCTGTCTACCTCCTGGAACTTCACTTCGATGATCTCGCTGTCGGTAGTCTGCACCACCCGCCCGATGTATTTGGCCTCGATGGGCAGTTCGCGGTGGCCGCGGTCGATCAGCACCAGCAGCGCCACGCGCGCCGGACGGCCATGGTCGAACAGCGCATCCAGGGCGGCGCGGATGGTGCGCCCCGTGTACAGCACATCGTCCATCAGGATGATGTCCTTGCCGCCCACTTCGAAGGGGATCTCGGTGGCGCTCACCACCGGCTTGATATCCACGGTGCTGAGATCGTCGCGGTACAGGTTGATGTCCAGGATGCCTACCGGCACTTTGCGGTTCTCCAGGCTCTCGATCTTCCTGGAGAGCCGCTGCGCCAGCGGAACCCCGCGGCGGCGGATGCCGATGAAGGCCAGGCGGTCCAGGTCCTGCGTTTTCTCCAGGATTTCGTGCGCCAGGCGTACCAGCGTGCGATCGATCTCGGACGCGCTCATGAGCTGCGCTTTTTCGCGGGTAAGGGACATAAAGCTCCGAAGGACAATGTAGCACGCAGGCGGTGCGGGCGGATAATGAAAGCGCGGCCCATGAAAACGCCCGTTTACCTCGATTACCACGCCACCACCCCGGTGGACCCGCGGGTGATCGAGCGCATGCTGCCCTATTTCGGCGAACGGTTCGGCAACCCCGCCAGCCGCAGCCACAGGTTCGGCTGGGAGGCCGAAAAGGCGGTGGACCTGGCCCGCCGCAGGGTGGCCGCGCTGGCCGGCGCCACGCCTCGCGAAATCGTATTCACCAGCGGCGCCACCGAATCCAACAACCTGGCCCTGAAGGGCGTGATGGAAGCCTGCCGCTCCCGAGGCAACCACCTGGTCACCCTGGCCACCGAGCATAAGGCGGTCCTCGATCCCACGCGCCACCTGGAACGGCAGGGCTTCCGGGTGACGGTGCTGGCGCCGGAACCGGATGGCCTCGTGTCGCTCGACCGGCTGCGCGAGGCCCTCGCCCCCGATACCGTGCTGGTGAGCGTGATGGCCGCCAATAACGAGATCGGGGTGCTCCAGCCGGTGGCCGAAATTGGCGCTCTGTGCCGCGAGCGCGGCATCCTGTTCCATTCCGATGCCGCCCAGGCCTTCGGCAAAATCCCCCTGGATGTGGAGCGCGACTCGATCGACCTGCTCTCGATCACGGCGCACAAACTCTACGGACCCAAGGGCATCGGCGCGCTCTACGTGCGGCGCCGCAATCCGCGGGTGCCGCTGGCCGCCCAGATCGATGGCGGCGGCCACGAGGCGGGGATGCGCTCGGGCACCCTCAACGTGCCCGCGATTGCCGGTTTCGGAGAGGCTTGTGCCATTGCGGCCGTGGAAATGGCAGGCGAGGCAGCGCGCCTGGCGGCGTTGCGCGACCACCTGCGCGCGCGCCTGGAAGCGGATATCGAAGGAGTGCGCGTAAACGGCTCGTTGGAGCGCCGCCTCCCCGGAAACCTGAACATCAGCTTCGAAGGCGTGGAAGCCGATGCGCTGCTGATGACCCTGCCGGACCTGGCGCTCTCCACCGGGTCGGCCTGCAGTTCCGCCACGGTGGAACCCAGCCACGTGCTGCGCGCGCTGGGAGTGGGAGAAGAGCGGGCGCGCGGCGCGGTACGCTTCGGCTTGGGCCGCTGGACCACGGCCGAAGAAGTGGACTACGCCGCCGGACGCATTGGAGCGGCCGCGCGAAACCTGCGCGCGCTCCGCCCGCAGTGACCACGGCGGCGATAGCGCACCAACAGCCGACAGGCCAGCACCCTAACCCCGTGCGATCAAGCGGACACCTGTTGGCTCGTCGCAAGAGAATGAGGAGCTGATTCAGGGCCGCGAGCGTGAAAGGTCACTGCCGCAACCACGGCTGGACCGGTATGGCAGCGCGGGAGATGCGGTAGGCCGTGCGGCAACCCGCGAATCGCAGCCAGGTGCTATTGGCCTTTGGCGCTGGCCAGGTCCCCCTCCGCCGACCAGTACAGCGCGTTGAACAGCAGCGGCAGCGTCGCATGCGTCTGCGCGCGGTGCTGAGGGCGGATCCCGAACAGCACCACCTTGCCGGGATTCATCTCGATCGAAACGACCGCCGCGCGGCCGTACATCAGGTCCTCGC
This sequence comes from Bryobacteraceae bacterium, assembly GCA_030038565.1. GTDB lineage: Bacteria > Acidobacteriota > Terriglobia > Bryobacterales > Bryobacteraceae > JOPF133. The sequence continues at coordinate 4,608 of JASHSS010000263.1, read as the reverse complement.
CGCGCAGCCATCCGGAAGCGCGCACCTCCGTGTTGGGGTAGCGCGCCACCACGCTGACTTTCTGCGAAGAAAAGCCTTCCACAAGCTGGAAGAACGGCGAGTTGATGTAGAATCCGGTGGTCTCCGGGGCGACCCCCCATCCCACCGGGTGTGCCGTATCCACCTGCAGGTTGACGATCGTCCCGGGAGCGAAGTGCTGATCGCGGGTGGTCGTGTGCTTGATGTCGCGGACGCCCAGCGGCAGCTTGTCCACCAGCAGGTTGGTGGCTTCGCCCAAACCCACCAGCGTGCCGCCCTCGGCCAGGAACCGGCGCAAGGCTTCGAAGCCGGTGGCGCCGATGCCGCCGCGGTACTCCGGCAGGATGGTCTTGAAATCCAGGCCGTTCAGAACGGAAGCGGCGCGCTGATCGGGCAGAATGATGGCGTCGTAGCGCTTGCGCAAGCTGCCCGCCTGGACATCCTGGTTGTGCAGCCGGGTGTAAGTGAAGCCGTACTCGTCGAGCACGAAGCGCGTCCAGCCTTCGTCGATGGAGGGGTCGAAGGATTGGTAGATGCCGATGCGGGGCTGCCGCAGGGCCGTAGCCATTAGAGGCGTTCCGGCTGCAGGCGCGCCGCTCTGGATCTCGAAACCCTCGGTGGCCTTGCTCCACTCCTCCACAGTCGTCTTGACAATGGCGTACGGCGCACCGCCCGCTTCCGGTTTCGAAAGGCTCACCTGCGCGCCGCCCGCCAGCAGCCGGTTGATGAGCATGGCGCTGGTGGCGCCGTTGTAGGGAAACTGCCAGACGCCCGCGACGCTCACCGCGCTCAGCGTGTGCCGCGGAGTGGCCGCGACCCTTTCCAGCGCCAGATTGGGGGACAGCGCCGATTTGGCGAAATCCGTCTTGACACCAAACTGCATACCCAGCGACCACGCCGAAACATCGTACGGCGCTTCGGCCGGAGCGCCCGGCGCCCGGCGCACTTCCGGGTAGACCTGCTTTTCCAGCAGGTCTTTGGCGTAGCGCCCGAATACCTGGCCGAAGGGAATCACGTACGTGCCGGCGGCGTATTTCGTGCCGTCCTGCTCGAAATCGGATCGGGCCCGGTAGATCTCCACTCCGCCGATCAGCAGTTTATCCACCAGGTCGATCGCTTCGTTGGGATCGTGCTGGCCGGCGGCGGGGATCAGCACGGCGAAAGTCTTGCCCTCGCCGATCTCGCCTTTGCGCCCGGCAGCGATGGTGTCCCGGTTGATCTGGTAGATCTGGCGCAGCAGGGTTTCGCGCCGGTCCGCGGCGGTCTCCAGCAGCGCGAAAGTGGCGGTCAGCTCATAGTCCACGATGTCCCGCAGGGTCCACTTGCCGCCCAGCCAGGGGCGCGGATACTCGGTGCGCGGGGTGATATCGGTGGGTGGAGGCAGCGGGTCGTCGGGGCGTTCGAACTCGCGGCGGCGTTCGGCTTCGCCTGGCGCCCCGGCCGCGGCCGGTCCTGAGGCGGATCCCCGGCCTCCACCGCCTCCGCCCGCCGCGGGAACTGCCACGGGCAGGGTGGTGTCGGCCCTCTGCTGCACCACTGGGGTGGCGATGCGCGCGCTGGCCACTTCCGTCAGCAGCCCCACCTGGTTATGCCACCATCCGGCCCACGCCATGGCGCCCTGCCAGAAGTTGGTGTAAGTGGCGTTGAAGATGATGCCGGTCTTGCCTTCGGCCTCCAGCGCGGCGGCCTGTGATTGACCGAAGACGCCGTTCAACCGGTAAATCAGCGGGTCCACGTTCGGGTTGATCGGATCGGTGGCGGGCATAGTGAAGATGCGCGGCCCGGACATGCCCTGCTGGTGCTCGTCCAGCCAGATGGAAGGGAACCACTCGTGCCACAGCACCTGGGCGGCCATGCGGCTCTCCTTCTGCGAGAAGAGGTACATGTCGCGGTTGTTGTCGTGGCCGGTGTACTGGTGATACAGCCACGGCAGGGGACTGGCCTCATTGGGCGTGCCCTGCACTTTGTTGTACCAGTTGGTCACCATGATCTGGCCATCCGGGTTGATCGAAGGGATCAGCAGGAAAATATCGTTGTCCAGAATCTTGCGGATCATGGGTGAGTCTTCAGTTGCCAGCCGGTACACCAGTTCCAACGCCATTTGCGACGAGCCGATCTCCGTGGAGTGGATGTTGGTGGTAACGAAAATGACCGCCTTTCCCGATTGGAAAATCTCCTCGCACTCGGCGGCGGAGGGCGCGCCGCCCTGGAAATACAGTTTGCGCTCCAGGTTCTTGTAGCGGTCGAGATTCTTGAGGTTGTCCTCCGAGCTGATTTCCAGCATGATCAGGGGATTGCCCATGGTGGTGGGACCCAGGTCGCGGAAGCGCACGCGACCCGATTCGCCGGCCACCTTTTGCATGTACTCGACGATCTTGTCGTAGCGCACCAGTTTGCGGTCGCTGCCGATACGGAATCCGAAGTACTGCTCGGGCGCAGGCACGGCCGCGGAGGCGGCCAGCGCCACGCCGAAGAGGAATAGGGCGAAGCGTTTCGGGCTGGTCATTGGACGATTTCCAAGCCGGCCCAGGACACCAGGCCTTGAGCGCGGTTCTAAAGATTGTAGCGCGCCAAGGCGGCGACTTACTCGAACAGATCCGGCTCCTGGCGGCTGATCATGTTCCACATCGGCTGGAACTGGAACCAGCCGTTGAAACCGCCGGCCACCTGGTTGCGCGTCACGAGCGCGCTCTCGTGCGAAATCAGGACCGGTTTGCCAGCGGCTTCGGCCAGCAATTGCGCCTGGCAGCTTCGCTCCATGGCGATGAAATACCAGACCGCTTCATCCACCGTGCGGCCTACCGTCAGCAATCCGTGGTTGCGCAGGATCACCGCCTTGCCCTGGCCCAGCGCCTGTGCAATGCGGTCGCCTTCGGTGGTCTCGTAAACCACCCCGGTGTAATCGTCGAAGAGGCCGTGATCCTGGTAGAAGGCGCAGGCGTCCTGGGTAATCGGGTCGAGCAGGCGGCCGAGGGAAGACCAGGCTTTGCCGTACAGGGAGTGCGCGTGCGCGGCGGCCACCGTGTCCGGCCGCGCGGTGTGAACGCGCGAGTGAATGGCGAACGCCGCCGTGTTGACGTGGGCATCGCCTTCCACCACTTCTCCGCGTTCATTGACCAGGATCAGGTCGGACGCGCGAATCTGCGAGAAGTGCATGCCGAAGGGGTTCACCCAGAACCAGTCGGTGCGCTCTGGGTCGCGCACGGTGATGTGGCCGGCCACCCCTTCGTCGAATCCAAAGCGCGCGAACAGGCGGAACGCGCCCGCCAGGCGGCATTTGCGATGGCGGCGCTCCTCGGCGGCGGTGGCGAAGGTGGGAGGCGGCGCGAGGCCCTTGACTCTTCCCGGAGTGATCGTCTCAGTCATAAGGCCAGCATACTGAATTGCGGCAGGAGCATGGTGGGCCACCCGCGCAGGCCCATCCGGCGGCGGACCCCCAAAGGTACGCAATCGCACGTCCAGCCGCCGCCACGGACGCAACGCGCCCAAAGTACATAGTGTTTCGGAAAAGGAGACGCGATAAGTTTAAATACCGGAGGGTAAGTCACTTATGCAGCGAGGAAGCACGGTTCTATTAACGTTTATTCTTTTACTGGCCGGTGCGCCGGTTTTCGCGCAAACGGCCATCGGCGGCGGCGTCTGCAATTCTTCGACTCTGACGGGCGCCTACGAGTTTATGTTGAACGGGCGCCAGGTGACTTCCACCGGAAGCATCTCGAAATTGTTCCAGGGGGTGGGCACGGCCCAGTTTGACGGGCTCAGCAAGATTACTTTGACCCTGACAGCCAATACCGTCGCGACCAGCCAGGTTTTCGGAACGCCGCTGGTGTATTCGGGGACCTACAGCATGCAATCGAATTGCATCGGTTCTATCAGCATCACCACCGGAGACACGGCCACCCTTGCGTTGGAGGCTTATTCCATCAGTTCCACCACCCTGATCGCCGGATCTTTCGCGCTGATCGGATCGGATGCCAGCTACGCCTACAACGGGACCGGCAACATCCAGCCGGCCACTTGCCCCACGACCCTCACGGGGGTTCGCGAATTCAACACCACCGGCAATTCCCTATCCGGCGCCTCCGTGACGGGCGTTCTGGATACCGCCGGCATCCTGAATTTCAACGGGCAGGGCAGCCTGACCGCCAACTGGAGCCAGGTATCGAACCTGACCACCACCTCGGTGACCGCCACCGGAACCTACGTCGTGGGTTCCGGCTGCACGGCTACTGCCACGCTCACGGACACGGCCCAAAACAGTTATGCGATTTCCATGAGCATCTATGGCGCAGAGTCAAACTTCTCCATGACCATCTCCACCGCACTGGGGATTTCCGATGGAACCGCTTCGGCGACCATCGCAGCCCCCGCGGCAGGTTGTTCCGCATCCCTGTTGACCGGCACCTATTACCTTGCCCTGGATGGCCGGCTGACTTCGTCCGGAGTGGTCACCAAAATCCTGGCCTCCAACGGCGCAGCCACCTTCGACGGCCAGAGCAAAGTCACGTTCAGCGTGACTGCCAATACCGTGAATGGAAGCCAGGCCTTCGGAAGCCCGCTCACTTACGCCGGGACTTACTCGGTTCAGCC
>JASHSS010000023.1 GCA_030038565.1 Bryobacteraceae bacterium | reverse complement strand
AGTCGGACGAGAGCAAGGTGATGAACGAGTTGGGAGGGCGGCTGTATGAAGTGCTCGGCAAGTATGCCACCCAGAACGGCCTTACCTTGGTCATGGACACCAGCAACCAGCAGTCGCCGGTGATCTGGTTCGACCCGAGCATCGACATTACCGCCGACATCGTGAAGCTCTACGACTTGGCCCACCCCGTAGCCGCTGCGGCGCCCGCCGCTATCCCCGCGCCGAAGACTGCGCCCGCCGCGGTGACGCCGGCCACCAAGAAGCAGTAATCGGCCGCTGCGCCCACCGTCCCCGCGCCCAAGACTCCGCCCGCCGCGACGCCGGCCACCAGGAAGCAGTAATCGGCCACGGCTCCTACCGTCCCCGCGCCGAAGACCCCGCCCGCCGCCGCGACGCCGGCCAACAAGAAGCAGTAACCGGCCGCCGGCATCGTGGCTGATCGCCCAACGGCTTAACGCACACCGGCGCCGCCTGGAGCGGCTGAAAGATTCACAACTCCGGCCCGGGAGGGCTAGCGACAGGGCGCACCGCGCGGAGGTACAATGCCTTCAGAGGAAGACCAATGCAACACTTCGGTGGTTTTGGTCTCGCGTTGCTTTGCGCGACGGGACTGTTCGGGCAGATCGGCGGCGGCTATGGCGGCGGACATTCACCGGTGGTATCGAGCGGTTTCGGCCAGGTGCTCTCACCCGCCCGGCGCTCCATCGGGACCCTGCCGGCAGGAGGCCACGCGGGCCCGTACACCGGCGCTTACTACGGCTACGGATATCCGGTTTACGTGGGGAGTTACGGGTACCTGGGGAGCAACGGCTACGCCGACCCGCCCGCACAGGATGCCTATGGGCAGGATCAGCCGGCGCAGGATCCCTCTACCATGGCGGCGCTACCCCAACAACCGGGTGGACCGCCTCCGGCCAACGTGACGGTAGTTTACCCAGCCCAGACCACCGTGATCATTAACCAGACGCCGGATGGCGGCACTCCCAACGTCACCGTGCTGCAGGGTCCTCCGGCCGGTTACGGTCCGCCTCCGTCCGCGATGCGCCGTCCGCCTGCGGCCGGGCCTGCGGCCGCACCCGCGGAGACCCCTACCGGCGCGGCTTCCAGTTCAGCTTCCTACGGTACCCAGAGTCCCAATTACCTGATCGCCTTCAAGGACCACACCATCTATTCGGCGGTGGCTTACTGGGTGGATGGCGACACCCTGCACTACTTCACGACTCCCACCACCCACAACCAGGTCTCGCTGGCGCTGGTGGACCGCGACCTTACCGCGCGGCTCAACCACGAGGCGGGCGTGGATCTGAAACTGCCGCCCGCCGACGCGAAGTAGCGCCCGACGGCGGCTATTGCCGGGCCGTTATTCCCATTCGATGGTGCCCGGCGGCTTGTGCGTGAGGTCGTAGAACACCCCCGCTACGTTTTCGAGGGCCATCAATTCCGCACTGAGATGTTCCAGTAGCACCGGGTCCATGGGCGACGATTGGGCAGTCATTCCGTCCACCGAATCCACCGGGCGCAGAACCACCGATTCGGGCGCTTGGGCCGTTCCGAGCGGAATCAGGATCACCGGAAACTGCCACACCGAGCGGTCGTAGCCGGCCTCCTGGGAGATGCGCCGCACCAGGGCGTCGGCTCGCCGCAGGAGGGCCAGGCGCGCCGGCGTAAGCGAGCAGGGGCGGACGCCCATTTCCGGAAGCGGCCTCCGCAACGCCACCGCGGCGACGACGCGGTTCACGCCGCGCAGGCGGTTGACCAGTTCGGTGGCGCGCTCGCGGGCCTGGGCCAGTCCACCGCCGGCGTCCGGCTGGATGGCCAGCACGGCCGCGTAGCTGCGCGCATCGCCTTGCACTCCCACCGAACGCACCGGCAGAATCCAGCCATCCGCGCCGGCCTCGACGGGCGCCTCGGCTCGGGAGCACAGGCAGCGGATGGCCAGGCCCGGTCCGGGAAAGGGATGGCGATCGAGCAACGCCTCGGGCAGTTCCAGTTGGCGGCCAACCTCGCGCACTTCGTCCTTGTAGAGCGATTTCAGGGGTTCCACAATGCGGCTGGTCTCGATTAACTTGCGGATGCCCGCCACGCGGTTGTGATGCGTCTTGATGACCGCCGCCTTGTCGGTGCCGCCCGATTCGATGGTGTCGGGATAGATGGTGCCCTGTCCTAGAATCCACTGCTCGTCGAGCAGGTGGCGCGCCTCGATCACCCGCTCCTCCACCCGCACGAACTCCTCGCCGATGATGTGGCGCTTCTGTTCCGGATCGGTTACTCCGGCGAGCGCCGCGAGGAACTGGCCGGAGGCTTCCTCCACAGCCACACCTTCCATCTGCCGCACGAAGCCGGTTTCGCCCTCGCGCATCAGGCCGGTATCCACGTAGACCCCGCGAACCCGCTCAGCACCCAGTGCGCGCCGGGTCAGGGCGAAAGCTACGGTCGAATCCACGCCCCCCGAAACGAAGAAGAAGACGTTGCGGGCGCCCGCGCACTCGCGGATTTCCCGCTCGATGCCGGCTACGCGCTCGCGCGCGTCCCAGTCCTGCCGGCATTGGCACACCCGGAACACGAAGTTCGAGAGGTACTCGCGGCCGCGCGCGGTGTGGACCACCTCGGGGTGGAACTGCACCGCATAGAGCCGCCGCGCGGGCGCCGCGATGGCCGCCACGCCGCAGGTAGCGGTGCGTCCCACCAGCTTGAACCCTTCCGGCAGGGCGCCCACCACGTCCCGATGATTCATCCAGATCTGCTGGCGGCCTTCCAGCCCGGCGAAGAGCGGATCTTCGGACGCCTCCAGTTCCAGCACCGCCATCCCATACTCGCCCTTTTCGCCGCGCTGGACCTCGCCGCCCAAAAGGTGCGCCATCACCTGCTGGCCATAGCAGATGCCCAGCACTGCCTGGCCGCCGGAGAAGATGCCGGGGTCCACGCTGGGGCTGCCGGGGTCGTAGACGCTGCTCGGTCCGCCCGAAATGATCAGGCCGCGCGCGCCGGCCAGTTCCGCGGCGGGAGTTTCACTGGGGCGCACTTCCGCATACACGCCCAGGTCGCGGACCTTGCGGGCAATCAGATGGCAGTATTGTCCGCCGGCATCCAGAACAACGATCTGCGAGGTAGGGTGCACATTCGATGGTAGCAGAGCGTCCGCAGGCGGAAAGCCTGCCCGGCGCTTACCGTCTCGGCTCGGTGCGCTGGGCGATGGCGCGGTGGGCGTTGTCGAGCAAGGTCATGGCCTTCGGCATGGCTTGCACGGCGAGCGCCACTTCCGGATCGGTCTGGGCGAAGACGCGGTCGCTCTCGTCCACGTTGAAGGCGTAGACATACATTTCCTTGGTCAGGTAGCGGCGGATCCAGTCGTGATCCTTGGTGAACTCCGCCTCCGTGAAACTGACCTTCCTGTCCAGGAGATAGTCGTGCAACTCGGTAATGACCGCCTCTCCCGGCATCCAGCCCTTGGGCAGGGCGCCAGGATGTTTGACGAAATAAGCGCGCGTGAAATTGAACAGGCCGTCGCGGTTGAGCGAGATCTCCAGGTGGTCCATTTTGGCCGCTTCGTACTTCTCGTCGGGCGTGATGCCGCCGCCGCCGTACACCGTGCGGCCGCTGTCGGTCATCTTGACGTCGTTCGGGTTTTCCACGCTATCGTCGCGGCGGAAGTAATAGTCGTAGAACGACTCGTTGGAATAGTCGCGCTGGATCAGACGGCCGCTGGGGGTGTAGAAGTGCGCCGTGGTGAGCGCCAGGGCGGTATCGTCGGAAAGCGGGAAGACGGTCTGTACCAACCCCTTCCCGAAGGTCTTTTCGCCCAGGATCCAGGCGCGGTCGTGATCCTGCAAGGCGCCCGACACAATCTCGGCCGCCGAAGCCGACAGGCGGTCCACCAGCACGACGATGGGATAATCGTGCCCGTGGTTGCCGTAGCGCGCGGTGAACACCTTCTCGGGGGAACTCCGCCCGTGCGCCGAAACCACCACCTGGCCCTTACGGAGGAAGTGATCGGCCACCGCCACGCCGGCGTTCAACAGGCCGCCGGGATTCTCCCGCAGGTCCAGCACCAGCCCGTGGATCTGGTTTTCATTGAGCTCGGCCATGGCCTCGTCCAGCTCGCGGGCGGTGGTTTCGGTGAAGCTCAGAATCTTGACATAGGCAATCGAAGGCTTGATGTAGAAGGCCTCCGGGACGCTCTTGCGCGTGATCTCGTCGCGTATCACGGTAAACGAGAGATAGTCCGGCGCGCCCTCGCGGGAAATCACCACCTTCACGGAAGTTCCGCGCGGCCCCTTCAACAGGTCGGCCACTTCGGTGGTATTCAACCCCTCGGTGGATTTGTCGTTCACCGAGACGATGATGTCGCCGGGCCGCAGACCCACCCGGTACGCCGGGGCTCCCGGGAACGGTGCGATCACCACGGTCTTTCCGTTGCGGGTGGAGACCATCATGCCGACTCCGAAATAGCTGCCCTTCTGATCGTCCTGGAGCAGCTTGAAATCCTTCGGATCGAAGAAATTGGAGTGCGGGTCCAGTTCCCGCAGCATGCCCGGGATGGCGCCTTTGTAGTAGATCTTGTCCTGGCTGGGGCGCTCGGCCTCGTTCTGCTCCACCAGCGAAACCACGCGCGTGAAATTCGATACCTCGCTATCGAGACTGGGTTCCGGTGCGTCGGTGGCGGCAGCCGCGGCGACGGCTGAAACCTGCGGCCCATAGAAGCCGCCCAGAACCGAGAACACCAGAACAATGAGAGGAAGTACAAAAAGAGCGCGCCGCTTGTGGGCCATCGAGAAACCGTCCTTAGGCAAAGTATACCCTACCTGTCTTGTTAGACGGTCCCGCCGCCGGAATGGCTTCGGGAAAATGAGGGACTGCGCGGGCGGGTCCCGCAGCGTGGCCAACTGACTGGACCACGCGCGGTTAGCCCGAATGGGCGCCGCCCTCGGCAGGCGGGTCGGCAGGGGGCTGGGCGGTTTGGGGAAGTTCGCGGTAAATCGCGTCCAGCACGCCATTGACGAACTGCACGGATTCCTCGCCGGAGAACTTGCGGGCCAGTTCCAGGGCTTCGTCGATGGTGACCGCGGCGGGCGTGCCGCCACGAGTCATCTCATAGACCGCCAGGCGCAGGATGTTGCGGTCTACCGCGGGCATCCGTTCCATGCGCCAGTGCTCTGCGTGGCGGGTGATGCGGGCATCCACATCGGCCAAGTTCTCCACGGTTCCGTGGACCAGGCTGGTGGCAAAGGAATCGCGCTCGGGATGCTCTTCGGAGAACAGGGTGTCGTAATAAGCCGCGATGGCGTCGTCCACGGGCTGCCTGCGGGCATCCCATAAAAAGAGGATCTGGAGGGCGCGCTGCCGGGACCTGCGGCGGGAAGGCATTAGGTGGATTGGCGCAGGCTGCGCAACAGATTGGCCATCTCGATGGCGGTCATGGCGGCGTCGAAACCCTTGTTGCCACCCTTGGCGCCGGCGCGGTCGATGGCCTGCTCCAGGGTATTGGTGGTGAGGACTCCGAAGGCCACCGGCACGCCGGTATCGGCGGCCGCGTGGGCAATGCCCTTGGCCGCCTCGGCGGCCACGTAATCGAAGTGGGGGGTTTCGCCGCGAATCACCGCGCTCAAGCAGATCACCGCGTCGTAGCGGTGCTGGCGGGCCACCTCGGCGGCCACCAGGGGGACTTCCCAGGAGCCGGGCACCTTGATGACGTCGATCAAGTCGGGATTGGCGCCGGTTCGCCCCAGCGCATCCATCGCCCCATTGAAAAGCCGTTCGGTGATGAAGCCGTTGAAGCGGCTGACCACGATCGCAAACCGCAGTCCCGCCGCCGAGAGCTGTCCTTCAAAGACTCTGGCCATGTTTCACTTTCCCGCGAAGGCCGCGCGTCTCTTTTCGAGAAACGCGCGGGTGCCCTCGCGCCGGTCGTCGGTGGCCGCGGAGACGCCGAAGGCGTCCGCTTCCAGCCGGAGACCCGCATCCAGGCCGGCATCCAGGCCGGCATCCACCGCTTCCATGGTAAGCGCCACGGCCAGAGGCCCGTTGGCGAGCACCTTTTCGAGCCAGGCGCGGCTGTGCGCCAGCAATTCGGACTGGGGGGTGACGGCGTTAACCAGGCCGATGCGGAAGGCTTCGGCGGCCGTGAGGGGATCGCCCGAAAGCAGCATTTCGAGGGCCCGGCCGCGTCCCACCAGGCGGGGCAACCTTTGTGTGCCGCCGTACCCGGGAATGATTCCGAGTTTGACCTCGGGTTGTCCCAGGCGCGCGTTTTCGGAGGCAAACCGCACGGTGCAGGCCATCGCCAGCTCCAGCCCGCCGCCCAGCGCGAAGCCGTTGATGGCCGCGACGGAAGGCTTGCCGCAGGTTTCCAGAAGCCGGAGGGCCGCCTGTCCGCGCAACGCGTAGGCGCGCAGCTCGACCGGCGAAAGCGCCGCCAGTTCGTTGATATCGGCCCCCGCCACGAAGGCCTTCTCGCCCGCACCGGTGAGAATGGCCGCGCGAATGGCAGGGTCCGATTGGATCCGCTCGAAGCCCTCGCGCAGTTCCCCGATCACGGCCGCCGACAGGGCGTTGAGCTTCTCCGGGCGACTGACGGTAAGGAGCGCGACGCCGTGTTCATCGACATCGAAGCGGATGTGCTGAAGGGGCATCACGATCAGTGTAACATCGGGTCCCGGCGGGCCTCCACGGCTCGCGCGTGCGGCGCGGGCGCGTTCCTGACGCGGGGGGCGCCCCCGCGCCCGCAGGCGTATCGAGCGGGGCTGAGTTCGGGAGTC
>JASHSS010000262.1 GCA_030038565.1 Bryobacteraceae bacterium | reverse complement strand
CTGCCGCCGGAGCCAGGCCACCACATCGGCATCCAGGCGCACCGTGAGTTGCTGCTTCACCGGCCGGTAAAACGGATTGCGAACGGCGTTTTCCCAGAAGCTCTTTTTGAGCGGCGGAATTTCCGAAAAGTCGATCTCTGAATCCGGACGCGCCGCGAGCTGGGCCAAGCTGCGCTTGCGGGCCGGCGTCATCGGGCTGTCAGCAATCGTTTTGCGCACGAGTTTGCTCATAATGATTCCGCTCCTTCCGGGTAGCTCGGCGTGCTGAGATGAGGCGGATCACCTCGTCCGCGTTTTCTTCCCGGACAGTGTGGGACACGAGCAGTACAGCCGCACCTCCAGCGAGACCGAGCGCCCGCCATCGCAACTCTCCTGTTTCGCCGGTGCGGTCCTGCTCGAAGAGGGCATAGGGATCCTCGAAAATGTGCATGGCGTCCTCGAAGCTGACACCATGTTTCCGCTGGTTCATCCGCGCTTTCACCGGGTCCCATTCGAACCGGATCATCCCCACCTGTAGTATATAACGCCATATTTGTAACTACAGCGAGTTAGGGCCGCCTCGCCCCCGGCAGCCGAAGTCCCGGCCGAGGGGGCGAGCCTGCATAATGGAATTTCCAGCGTGTTGGCCCAAGAGATCCTAGAAAGCGCAGCGCAGTCCGCCTATGACTTCCGGTTGACGGCGTTCCCCGAAGACCCGCTGCAATATCTTTTCGCGGACTGGGTGCCGTATTACCGCATGAAGTGGGCGATCGCCCGCGTGCTTCAGCCGCGCCGGATCCTGGAAGTGGGGGTGCGCTTCGGCTATTCCGCGGCGGCCTTTCTGGACGCCTGCCCCGGCGCCGAATACCTTGGAATCGATAACAACTCCGAAGAGTTCGGCGGCTATAAAGGCGCCCTGGACTGGGCCCGCCGGATCACCCGCGACGCCAAGGCCGCCTACCTGCTGGCCGATTCGCAGCAACTCGCGGAGTTTCCCGGCGGGCCCTACGACCTGATCCACGTCGATGGGCAGCAGGATGGCGACGGTTCCTTCCGCGACCTGTCCAAAGCCCTCCGCCAGGCCCGCTATATCCTGGTGGACGGCTTTTTCTGGACCCGCAAAAACTTCCTCAACGTCTCCGAATTTGTCTATCGCTATCGCGACCGGATCGAGAGCTGCATGGCCATCCCCGGATATGAAGGTGAGCTGCTCATTACCGTTCACCCTGAAAATCGGGAGGGGTCCCCTATGCTGGATCTGGGACGGGGCCGGGGAGAGGCGGGCGCCCAGTTGGCCGGGGTGTATGAAGCGCTGGCCCACCTGGCGGAGCTCGCTCCGGTGGGGCAGGCTTTAGATCTGACCGGCGGCCGGCCGGAGGTCGGCCGCGTGCCCGGGGCCGAATCGGTCCAGCGGATAGCCGACAGTTACCTGACCGGATTGGGATACCAGGTCCTCGCACTGAACCGCGAGAGCGTCAACACCGCGCCGCTGGCGGGGCCTTATCAGGTAGCGGTGGCGTCGGAACTCGTCGAGTGCCTGCCCTCCGGGGAGGTCGATACGCTTTACCGTAGAATCGCCGGCTGCCTGGCTCCGGACGGCCTTTTGATTGTCCACACCTTCCCCAACGCCTGGTTTTATCGCTACGGGCATCCCTATCGCCGGAGGGAGGCCCGGAAGCTGGGCGCCTATCTTCCCCTGGAGCCCAGAAGCCGCTACCAGGAGCTGATGCATATCAATGAGCAGTCTCCGCGAACCCTCCGGCGGCAGCTCCGCAGGCATTTCCGGCATGTGATCGTATGGTTTGCCGGGGATCCACCCGATCCGCTGGCCAACCTGATGCGGCGGTTCTCGAAAAACGAGATGCGCAACGCCAGCCACCTGTTCGCGGTGGCCTGCCAGTTCCCGCTGGATGCCGGCGACTTGCGGACGTGCCTGGAAATGCGTCCCCTGCCGGCGCCGTTGGCGCTGGAGTTCCGCATCCTCAGCGCCCCCGCCGAGGTCCCCGCCGAAAGCTGTTTCCGGATTCGCGTCCAACTGGCCAACCGCAGCCTCCGCCGCCTCAAAAGCGGCGATCCGCATGCGGTCCACCTCGCCTACCACTGCTATTCCGAAACCGGGGAATGCGTGGTCCGCGACGGCCGCCGTACCCGCCTGCCGATCGTAAAACCCGGCATCGTGGCGGAAATGGATATGGATCTTCAGGCGCCGGCGTCCCGCGGCCGCTTCCGTTTCCGGCTCACCCTGGTTCAGGAAGGAGTGCGCTGGTTCGACGCCGCCCCGCAGAATCTGTTCGCCGACCAGTGGATTCGGGTGGCGGGTCCGCAGTAAGTAACCGCCATGCCAGCGTGCTGGCATTGATTATAAATCCCTTCCTTGCTCGTTCCGCGGAAAGTTATTACAATAGTAAGAACAACAAGAGACTCTCATGGTTGAACTCAAGGTCCGCAAATTCGGCAATTCCCTGGGCGTCGTCCTGCCCAAAGAAGTCATCAATCGTCTGCATACGGGCGACGGCGAGCCCCTTTTTCTGATTGAAGCGCCCGACGGCGCCTACCAACTCACCCCCTACGACCCCGCCTTTGAAAAGAAAATGACCAAGGCGGAGGACATCATTGGCCGCTACCGCAACACTCTCCACGCCCTCGCCAAGTGAAAGAGCCTCTCTGGATCGACGAGCGTGACGCGCTGGTACTTCACGATCGCCTGCTGGCCCTCTACGGC
>JASHSS010000261.1 GCA_030038565.1 Bryobacteraceae bacterium | reverse complement strand
GCCCAGTCCGAGAGAGAGCGCCGCAGAGATTCTGGCCACTCCGGTATCGGGAAATAGGTTACGTGCGGCTGGCCGTCCGCGGCGAAGACTTGGATGGGCGCATTGCGGCGGTACTCGGGCCACACCCGATCCCTAAGGTCCCGTAATACCTCGGGAGCAGTATTTTCGATCTCGCGGAGGAACGCCGCGCGTAGTTCATCAGTCACGCTGGCTTCGGTCCAGCGGGTTCGCTGGCCGCCGTTCTTGTGCGCCAGTTTGTGCGCGAACTCAGCCGCTTTCGCCATAACTTCGCCTATCTCAGGCTACCACACCGCCACCACGAAGTCTATCTGTTTCATACTCTTACGGTCTCAATGCAACTCAGCGGAAACCGCTTCCGAGGATTCAGGTTCTAGTGTTCGCAAGGACGTGGAGGTTCAAGTCCTCTCATCCGCACCAAAAAGTGAAAAGTCTCACTAGAATCCTCCTTGCATTCCCAATTGTGGTACAATGATTGCCCATGGGACGCAGACTCCTGACGCTGGCTGGATTGGCCGCGCTTCTCGTGCTTGGTGTTGTTCCGATCCATGCCGGGCCGCTCGTATACAACATCACATTCTTATTCTCAGCGGGATCTTCCGCACCGCCCGCGCTCCCAACCGGTTCCTTCGACTATGACGCATCGGCGGCCGTCGGGAGCCAATTCTCAAATTTCATCGTCAACTGGGACGGCATGAGTTTCAATCTGACGTCCGCCGCCAACAACCCTCAGGTCGACAATACTCCGGCGAGCCCCTGCATTTCCGGTGACAATTCGGCTGGTGTGTTCAATGCTCTGATCAACCCGGGGAATTGCGCCTACGTCGGCTGGACGGCGACTGCGTCACAACCTCTCCCGTACGTCATCGGCACATTCGATATCGAATTGTTTTCTTCCCAGACTCCTGCCAACAACGGATTGGAGGTGGGCGAATGCTGCCTGGTCTCACGATCGGGGTCCACACCCGTGTCGGCGGCAATCGGCTCTTTCGCCGTGACCCAAGCCCCCGAGCCCGCTACTATATCCACATTGATGATCGGGGTATTGACGATTTTTGGAGTCAAGGCAGGGCAAACCATCCGGCGACGCCGGTACAATTCCTAAGCCCACTAACCGGCATTTTGCTGATAGAGCCGACTTCTACGGTGCTCTGCCGGAGATCAGCGCACCGTTCCATTGGGCTGGAACATCTCGTCCGATGACAACGTAATCCACGTAGGCGTGGCGCAACAGTCCACCAGACGAGTTCGGTTTACAATCCGCCGGAACTCCGCACATCCTACTACACTCTTCTTGAGGGGCGCCATTCGCGCGGCCGGCCGCGGGCCGGCTCGCCGGTGCCGCTCACATCCGAGGAAGGTGGTTCTTTCGTGAGACGATCTCCTATGACTCTGAAGGCATTATGGGCCGTGCTGGCCCTGTGCGCCGGCGCTCCGGCGCAGCGGGCCCTGAACATCCGGCAGCCTAACGGAAAACTGGGATTCCTGGTCAATCCGTACCGCACCGGCGCCGTCCCTGCCTTGCGCCTGGAAAATTCCGGCCGCTTTGCAGCCTTGATCCGGGCGGGCAATCTTTATCTGACGGCCCGTGATGTCGTGGCCTTAGCCATCGAAAACAACATCGATGTGGAAATTCAGCGGTATGGTCCCTTGCTGGCGGAGCAGGTCCTGCTGCGCGCCCAGGGTGGCGGCGCTCTCCGGAGTGTCGGCCAGGGGGTGGCCGCTGGTCCGCAGAGCGTGAGCCTGCAAGGAGTCACGGTGAATGCCTCGGGCGCGGCGCTCACCACCGGCAGCGGCGTCAGTTCCGGCGGCGGCATCGTCACGCAACTGGGTCCCGGCATCCCATCCCTGGATCCGACCATCCTGGTTTACACCAACTTCGCCCATACCACCGCGGTCCAAAGCAACACCTTGCTTACCGGAACCACCGCCCTGGTCTCCACGACGAAAACGGTGGAAGGCCAGCTGGTACAGAATTTCGATTTCGGCCTCACCGCCCAACTGACCTACGCCAGCACTGAGATCGGACTGAACAGCCAGTTATTCAACCTCAATCCATACACTCAAGGCTACCTGGATTTGCAGGTAACCCAGAATCTTCTGCAGAACTTCGGGCGGGCGGTGATCGGGCGCAATATCCGGGTGCAGAGGAATAACGTCAAGGTGAGCATGCTGCAGTTCCAGCAGCAGTTGATTCAAACGGTGTCCGCCGCGCTCAACCTCTACTGGGACCTGGTCAGCTTCCATGCGGACGTGAACGCGCGCACGCGGGAAGTCAGCACCGCCCAGCAACTCCTGGAGGGCAACCGGAAACAAGTGGAAATCGGCACGCTGGCGCCCATCGAAGTGACTCGCGCCGAGTCGCAGTTGTACACCAGCCAGCAGGACCTGGTCACCGCTCAGACCAATCTCCTGCAGCAGGAGACCATCCTGAAGAACTACCTGACCCGCAATGGCATTGCGGAGGCCGGTTTGACCAACATCCATATCGTCCCCCTGGACAATTTCGTAATCCCCGAAAAAGAGCAGGTCCGGCCCCTCGACGACTGGATCGGCCAGGCGCTGGAGAATCGTGTGGAGCTTCAGCAGGCGCGCCTGAACCTGGAAAGCAACCAGATGAACCTGGTGGGGATCAAAAGTTCGCTGAAGCCCACCTTGCAGGCCTTTGGCGAACTGACCAACAACGGCCTATCGGGAGACGTTACCCCGCTGGGACTGACGCAAATCGGCATTGGCCGGCTGGTCGGCGGATATGGCAACCTGCTCTCGCAGATTGGCGGCCGGGACTACCCGAACTATTCGGCCGGCATCAGTCTGAACATACCTCTGCGCAACCGGGCCGCGCAGGCGGACTATGCCACCAGTCTTCTCGAAATCCGCCAGAACGAGCTGAACCTGCGCAAGAATGTGAACCAGATCCGGGTGGACGTGCAGAACGCCCTGGTGGGACTCCAGCAGGCGCGGGCGCGCTATGAGGCAGCCGTCCAGGCGCGGATCCTTCAGGAGCAGACTCTCGCCGGCGACCGGCGCAGGTACGAATTGGGCGCCCTGCTGGCTTTCCAGGTGGTGACCGACCAGCGCGACCTGGCTTCCGCGGAAAGCTCCGAGGTGGAGAGCATGGCGAATTACACGCACGCCCGTATTGCGCTGGACCAGGCGCTGGGCGCCACGCTCGAAGTCAACCACGTTTCGGTCTCGGAAGCTTTAGAGGGGCAGGTTTCCCAGCCGTCCGTATTGCCGGCGCAACTGCCCAAGGAGGATGGCCGATGAACGCCCTGCGCATATCCTTGGCGGTTTGGCTTGCGGTGGTCTCGCCGGCTTCGCTGGGGTGGGCGCAACAGGCGATAGCCCCGGCGCCGGCGTCCCTCCCTTCGCTGTTCCGTCCCTATTTCCCGGCCGAAGTTGCGCCTGTGCGCCTCGCCAATAGTCCGCGCCTGGCCGGCCTCGTCCGCGGAGGAACGCTATATCTGAGCGCTCAGGATGCGGTGGCGCTGGCGCTTGAAAACAACATCGATATCGAGATCGTCCGGTACAATTACCCCCTGATGGATTGGAACTTGACCCGCGCCGAGGCCGGCGGCCTGTTGCCCGGCGTGCCGAGCAATGCCTCGCAAGCCGGCACGGTAGCATCCGGCCAGGGCGTATTGGGAAGCCAGCAGGCCGCGGGAGTGAGTATCCCGGGCTCGAGTTCCGGCCGCACCCAATCCACCAACGCCAGCGTCTCGCAGGTCGGGACGGTCACCCAAACCCTCGACCCCCTCGTGCAGGAGTCCAGCACCTTCAGCCACACCACCACGGTCGAGCCGGATTCGCAACAGAGCATCACGCCGGTGCTGGTATCCGGCTCGCGGGTATCCTCGCTCAGCCTTCAGCAAGGGCTGCTCACGGGCGGCAGTTTCACGCTCAACTACAGCGACCACTATCTGAATGAGAACTCTCCCACCGATCTGCTGAACCCGTCCTCGGCCCCCTCGCTCTCCCTCTCGTTGCAACACAACCTGCTGCAAGGCTTCGGCCTGGCAGTCAACGGACGCACCATCAAAGTGGCGCGCATGAACCGCGACACCTCGGACCTGAGTTTCCAGACCACCGTGAGCGGCGTGATTGCGCAGGTATTGAACCTCTACTATTCGCTGGCCGCCTCCTACGAGGATCTGAGCGCCAAGCGGAGCGCGGCGGAAACCGCGGCTGCATTTCTTGCCGACGTGAAGGAGCGGGTGAGCGTGGGAACCTCGGCGCCTTCCGAGACCATTGCCGCGGAAAGCCAGGCGGTCAGCACTGAGCAGGCGCGGATGGACTCCGAGACTACTCTCCAGCAGCAGGAGATCCAGTTGAAGAACCTGCTGAGCCGCACAGGCACGGCGGATCCGGTACTGCGCAACGCCCGTATCCTGCCCGTGGACCCGATCCGGATCCCCGAGAGCGACGACCTCCCTCCGGTGGAAGAACTGGTCCGGCGTGCGCTCGCCAACCGTACGGACCTGGCATCCGAAAGGGAGAACGAGGCCGCCAGCGCGCTCAACAACCTAGGAACCAAGAGCGCGGTGCTCCCTACGGGAGTGGTCTTTGCCAGCATCAGCCAGACGGGACTCGCGGGAGCGGGAAAGGCGGTGGGGGTCGGCCCCGCGGAGGTGACGCCGCCCGGCACGCTGGTGGGCGGAATCGGGACGGCCCTGGGCCAGGTGTTTCGCCGCGACTACCCGTCGGAAAGCCTGGGAGCGGCTTATTTCACGCCCCTGAGGAACCGGCAGGCGCTAGGCGATTATGCCATCGACCAGCTAACCCTGCGGCAAACGCAATTGAGCGACCGCAAAGACGTCAACCAGGTTCAGGTGGACGTCGCCAATTACGTGATTGCCTTGCGCCAGGCGCGCGCCCGCTACGAGGCCACGGTGCGAGCCCGGATCCTTCAGGAAGACCTGTATAAGGGCGAGCGAAGACGTTTCGAATTAGGCACGTCCATCGCGTACAACGTGAATCAGCAGCAGCGGGACCTGGTGGCGGCGCAATCCTCGGAAGTGGCCGCGCGGGTGGCCTACATTACGGCGCGCGTCGCGCTGGAGCAGACCACCGGCGAACTGTTGTCCGCCAATCACGTGTCGCTGGCCGAAGCCCGCGAAGGGAAGGTATCCCGCCAATCGGTGATCCCTGAACCGCCCTCGGCGAAGTAACGCGCGTGTCACCCGGATGACCAATGTCGCCCACGCCGGACCGGGCGGCGGTGACCCACGCGGGCTTTGGCGGAGGGAACCCCGTCGTAGGCGGCGCGGTGGACGATGTCGGGCGCGTGCGCGCCGCTCGACCGAGCGCCAATTACCCACGCGAGCGCCGGGGGAGCCGGT
>JASHSS010000260.1 GCA_030038565.1 Bryobacteraceae bacterium | reverse complement strand
TACAGCCGAAAAATATGTTTGCGGCGCTCGAAAATTTGCCTTGAAAAACAGGCGCGCCGCGTTCATTCTTGGATGAGGGGCGGGTATGCGTGCAGGTATGCGCATCTGGGTGATTGAGGAAAGCGAGGGTTTGGCCACCTGCATCCGGGGGGAATGCCCGGATCTGAGCGTCATGGCTGTGCGCCGCGAAAGCATCGCGTCCTCAGCGCATGTTCCCAACCTGGCCGTGGTGGATGCCGCCGAGCGCGGGTCGGCTTGTTCCTCGATTCGCGAAATGCGCAGCCGTTACCCCGCTGTTCCGGTGCTCATCGTATCGCCCGCGTCGATCGCCGAACCGCTTCCCGAGGACATTGACGATTTTGTCATCCACCCCTTCCAGCCGGGCGAACTGAGGATGCGGCTTGCCCGCCTCTCGGGCGCCCAGCCGGAGAAGGCCGACCTCTCCGACGAGAACGCCATTCGCGAAATCCGCACCAGGTACCGCCTGGATGTCGTGATCGGCGAAAGCACCGCGCTCCGCGAAGCCATCCGCAAGGTTCCCCGGTTGGGCGCGTCGGACGCCAATGTCCTGGTCACCGGCGAAACCGGAACCGGCAAGGAGCTTTTTGCGCGCGCCATCCATTACGCCAGCGCCCGGAGCGCGCACCCGTTCGTCCCGGTCAACTGCGGCGCCCTGCCCGATACGCTGTTTGAAAACGAATTGTTCGGCCATGCCAAGGGCGCCTACACGGACGCCTCCGCGGCGGGCGCCGGCTTGTTCGGCGCGGCACACGGCGGATCCCTCTTCCTCGACGAAGTCGATTCTCTCAGCCTGTCCAGCCAGGCCAAGCTACTGCGCGTGCTGCAGGATCGCGAATACCGGCCTCTCGGGTCCCAGCGCGCGGTCAAAGCCGACGTCCGCATCATTGCCGCGGCCAACACGCCGCTGGCGGAGCGACTTGCGGCCCGCGACTTCCGCGCCGATCTGTATTACCGGCTCAACGTTCTGGCGTTGCGGCTGCCCTCTCTGGTGGAGCGCCGCAGCGATATTCCGCTGCTGGCCAGGCATTTCCTGGCGCGTTATTCCAAGGATTGCCGGAAGCCGGCTCCCAAGCTTTCCGCGGAAGCCGTCCGCCGGCTGATGGAGTACGCCTGGCCGGGGAATATCCGCGAACTGGAATCCACCATCCAGCGCGCCGTGGTCCTGTCGGACGCGCCGGTGCTGGACGCCTCTTCCTTCGATTTACCCGCGTCCGGCGCCCCGGCGGCCGCCGCCTTTACCCCATCCTCGCTTCCAATCGAAGACGCCGTCTACGAGTTTGAGCGGGAGTATCTGGCCGGCCTGCTGTCGAGCCAGAACGGCAACATCACGCGAGCGGCCAAGGCCGCCGGCAAAGACCGCCGCACCTTTCAACGCCTGCTCCGGCGCCACGGCATCCCGGGCCAGGGATTGCCGGCCGACTAGCCACGCCCCGTCCCTGCCCCTGCGGCAATTGAGCCGCATCTGTTCCTCCTTCCGATGTCGTATCAGCGGTTCCTCACTGGCATCCGGCTTGCACTGTCAGTCCTTCGGCACAATCTTGAAAGACCCGGTAAGCACCGCCGAAAAGGATATCCTGCGCTACCTCCTCGCGCACCGGGACGCACGGGACACCATCGAAGGAATCGAACAATGGTGGCTGCCTCAGTCCAGAGAGTATGGCATCGCCGAGATCTCCGCCGCCCTGCTCGAGTTGGAGCGCGGCGCAATCCTCAGCGTCTGGAAATCGGTGTCCGCCCAACCTCTCTACAGCCTTGGTTCGGTAGAGCGGGCGCAGTCCCTGGAGGATTACTTGCGCAGCCTCGAGTGAGTTGGAGCCATGAACACCCCCTTCACCGCGCTTTTCTACTCCAACGATCTCGCCGGCAGCACTATCGTGGAATACTGCCTGCGCCGCCTCGCCGCTCAGGTTGCCGGCCCTGGCGAACTGATCACCGTGACCTGGAGGCCGCTTCCCTCTTTGGGACCCCATCACGTTCGCCTCGAATGGCCCGAGCGTGAGGCCTCTCACCGGACTCTCTTTCGACAGATTCTGGCCGGCCTGGACCGGGCCTCCCACGAGCTTGTGTTCCTGTGCGAGCATGACGTCCTCTACCCCGAGGATTATTTTTGCGAGATGGCGGGGCCGGCGTGCGAACATGGCATCGTCGCCAACCGCCATGTCATCCATCTGTCTCCCGCCGGCTTCTTTCCCGCCGACCGCTCCATCAACTTCCTCAGCAATATCGCCGGATGCCGGCCGCGTCTTCAATCCATGATTGGTGGCAAGCTCGCGGAGTTGTCCGCCGGCAAATTGGTCTTCGCCGAACCGCAGGGCAACCAGATTCCGGTCGTCTTTTCCTCGAAGCCCGTAGTCGATATTCGTCACGGCCGAAACCTGACCGGTATGCGCGCCTCCGCCCGGTACAGCCAGTCCGATCCCGTTTACGGCGATGCCGATGAGTATCGCCGCGCCTTCGGCTGGCCCACGGGCGCCTCCGCCGGAGAGTCCATGCTCACCCGCACGGACATTCTCAACGCGCTGATTGCCCGCCGGCGGCTCCGCAGTTATCTGGAAATCGGCCTGCTCGACCCCGCGCAGAACTTCGATCGCGTGCGCGCCCCCATCAAGGAGTCCGTCGATCCCAACGTGCCTGCCACCCACCAGGTGACCTCGGATCGGTTTTTCAGCGAGCTTGCCGCCGAAGCGCAATACGATCTCATCTTTATCGACGCTCTCCACGAGGAGGAGCAGGCTCTGCGCGATATCCGGAACGCCCTCGGTCACCTGTCGCCCGGCGGCGCCATCGTTGTGCACGACTGCTCTCCGCCCACGGAATGGCACCAGCGTCCGGCCGCCGCCTTTGTTCCCGGAACCGAGTGGAACGGCACGGTGTGGCGCGCGCTGGTCCGGTTCCGCGCCATGTACCCCCATATCGCGGTCCACACCGTGGATACGGATTGGGGATGCGCCGTGATTCGGCCGGGCGACCAGGAGAGTGCCCCGCCGCCGGCGATTCCCGCGGATTTCGGCTGGGCGGATTTCGAACGCCACCGGCGCGAATGGCTGAATCTGATCTCGCCCGCCGGCTTCGCGGCCATGATCGACAGCCAGGCTGCCGCCGGCGGCCCGCGCGAAGATTGAATTCCACCCAGCGGCGCGCCTGTGCCCGCGCCCGCTCTCGCCTGGCAGCTATCGCCCGGACCACCGGTGCGGTGACCCGGATCTTCACGACGCCAGACTAGTCTAGGTCTTCGACCGCGTGATTTAGTTCTTCCGCTTGGT
>JASHSS010000259.1 GCA_030038565.1 Bryobacteraceae bacterium | reverse complement strand
GCCGGCGCGGAGTTGCAGCAGCTGGTGGATTTCGCCAACGATCGCGGGTTTGCAGGGCTGGAAACCCTGGCAGGTATTCCGGGTTCGGTGGGGGCGGCCATTTACGGCAACGCCGGCGCCTACGGCCACTCGATTTCCGAGCGGGTGGTCAGCGTGCGTTTCTACGATGGCGCGGCGGTGCGCGTCTTCTCCAACCACGAGTGCCGGTTTCAATACCGGGAGAGCGTCTTCAAGCGCCACAAAGACTGGATCGTTTTTTCCACCGAGCTGCATCTCAACCCCGGTGACCCGGCCCGGCTGCGCCAGGCTTCCGCCGATATCCTGTCCGTCCGCAACCGGAAGTTCCCGGTCACCATGAAGTGCGCCGGCAGTATTTTCAAAAACCTGCTGTGGGACCAGCTTCCGCCGGCCGTGGCCGCCCAGGTGCCCGAGGATGCCGTGCGCGAAGGCAAGGTGCCGGCCGCCTGGTTCCTGGAACAGGTGGGCGCCAAAGGCATGCACCGCGGGGCCATCCGTGTGGCCGATTATCACGCCAACCTGATCTACAACTCCGGCGGCGGCACGGCTGCCGATCTGTGCGCCCTGATTGCGGATCTCAAGGCCCTCGTGCGCGCCCGCTTCGGCCTGGAACTGGAGGAAGAGGTGCAATACGTGGGTTAGCCCTGCCGGCAGGCGAATCGCTTGCCCCACCAACCAGGGATCGACAACCCGCGGGCGCCGGTGGGGCAGGCTTTCAGCCAGGCTTTCAGCCTGCCGGGGCCTTATTGACCAACCTGCCGTGACCGTCCGACGGGTTGTGGGCGGGACTGCCCTACACGCCGCCGCCAGAACCGCCGCGTTGCTTGCCTTAGCCGCGTGCCTGGCCGCCCAGGACCTGCACACCGCGGTTCAATCCGGCGACCCCGCGCGCGTCCGCCAGGAACTGGCGCGCGGAGCCAAGGTCAACCAGCGCGATTCGCTGGGCGCCACCGCGCTCCACGATGCTGCCTGGAACGGCAACCTCGAAATCGCCCGCCTGCTGATCGAACATGGCGCCGATGTCAATGCCGCCCACTCCGAGGGCGGCTCGACCCCCCTGGCGTACGCCGTGATCAAGAATAATCCCGCCATGGCCGCGCTGCTGGTCTCCTCGGGCGCGCAGGTGAATGCCGCCGATCGCGCCGGCGATACGCCGCTCTCGCTGGCCGTGGGCCACGGCTACGCCCGCCTGGTGGAGTTGCTCCTGGCGCACGGCGCGAACCTGGCGCTGCGCGACAAGACCGGCGCCGACGCCCTGGATGACGCCGCCCGCTTCGGGTTCACCGCGGTGGCCGCGACGCTCGTAGCGCACGGCGCTCCGGTGAACGCCGAAAACCCGCAAACCGGCGCTACACCCCTGGAAACCGCCGCCGCCCGCGAACATCTGGAGACCATGGCCCTGCTGCTTGACAAGGGCGCCGATCCCAACCACCGCAGCCGGCGCGGTTCGACATTATTGCACGAGGCCGCCCTAAAGAATTCCAAGCCTGTTGCCGATCTATTAGTCAGCAAGGGCGCGGATGTAAATGCGCGGGACCGCACCGGTTCCACGCCGCTGCATCAGGCGGCCCTCAAAGACAGCCAGACCGTGGCGGCAACCCTGCTCGACCATAAGGCCGAAGTGGATGCGCGCGATGACGACGGCATGACGCCGCTCCTGGTGGCGGCGCTCAGCGGCCATCGCGCGGTGGCCGCCCTGTTGCTGGATCACGGCGCCGATCGCGAAGCGCGCGATAGTGCCGGTGGCGCCACTCCGCTCTACCAGGCGGCTGCCTGGGGACGAACCGGGGTCGTAGAGTTGTTGATCGCCCGGGGCGCCGATGTGAACGCTCGTAATCACGCCGGGCGAACGCCGCTCGCGGCCGCCCTGGACGGCGGCTCGGCCGATGCCGCGCGAATCTTGAGAGAACACGGCGCCCAATAGCACCACTTTTAGTTTGGGAGCTGTTTTGGATCTCCGGGTCCCATGAATCGAACTCTGCTCACTCCCGCGGCGCGCCGTCATCTGGGCCGCCTGGCGCGCGCCCTGGCGCCGCACCTCCGCGGCCTGGAACGCGCCTCCCTCGCGCTGCTGCGCCGGCGCCCCTACGACGCCGCGCAGATCAAGGCCTTTCTGGCCATTACCACTGCGGCCTTTGCACGCCTCCGTTCGGTGCGGCGCTTCCTGCAGCAGGTGGAGTATCAGGGCCGCCGCCTCGCCAAGCTCAACGTCCCGCCCGGAGAAGCGGCCGAAATGCTGCGGGAATTGGAGACCTTGCTCCAACCCCTGCTGGGCGAGCGCTTCGGGCCGGCTCGCGAACAGCTTCAGCTGGCCACGATGCTGGCCCTCAATGACGCTTTTTACCAGGTGCGGGAGGCGGAATCCCAGGCCTTTTTCGGCCTGTCGTGGGCCGAAGCCGAGGCCCAGGGCCTGGAGGACTTGCTGGGCCGCTTTGTGCGCATCCTTACCCGGACGTTTCATGCCGGCGCCGGACGCCTGCTGCTGGATGCCCCGGCCGATCCCAAGCTGATGCGGCCCCGGTACATCCGCCGGGGCCAGCCTGCCGAACGGCTCATCGTGGACGAATCCATGCGCGGCCATCACGCCTCTTACTGGTCCTACCCCTCGCGGCCGGGCGTCCTGGTGCAACTGGGTTTCGCCTCGGCCTATCCCTGGCTGCCCCGCGAACGGGCCCTTCTGGATGCCGTGGGAGCCCGTTGCGCCAAAGCCATCGAGAAGGCCCGCCTGGAAGAAGAGGTTCGCCGCCTGGAGGCTGCCGGGCGGCACGCCGAGGAGGAGGAACGCCACCGCATCGGCCGCGAACTCCACGATGAGGCCGGGCAGGCCCTGCTGCTCCTGCGCCTGCAATTGGAAATGATGGAACGCGAGGCCCCCGCCTCGCTGGCCGGACCACTGCGGGAGGCCCGCGGCATCGCCGAAAAAACCGTTGAGGAACTGCGCCGCATCGTGGCCGCGCTGAGCCCCGAAGTGCTCGAGCGGCTGGGCCTGGAATCCGCGCTGCGCCAGTTGGCCGGCCGCTTTCAGAAGATGCACCCGGCCCGCGTGCGTCTGAGGATCTCGAAGCTGGCCGCCCCCCTGCCGCGGCCGGTCGAACAGGTGATTTACCGGGTGGCGCAGGAGTGCCTGCAAAATATTGCCAAACATTCTCGGGCCTCGGCTGTAAACCTTTCGCTCCAATCTGCCGATCAGAGGATCAGGCTGAGCGTTTCGGATAACGGCGCCGGCTTTTGTGCGGCAAGGGTTTGGAGCAAGACGATGTCATTCGGTCTATCGGGAATGCGAGAGCGCGCCGCCACGCTGGGCGGAACTCTCACCGTGCGCAGCGCGCCCGGAGAAGGCGCCCGAATCGTTCTGAGCTTGCCGGTCGGCTCCGATCGGAGCACACCCAGCCCCGATTCGGGCCACGACCGTAAGGGAATGGCTTTGGAACCAGGGACGCATCCCGCGGCCGAAGACTGGAGGGCCGCAAACGTGGGGAGCAATGGCAAAAATTCGCGTACTACTAACCGACGATCACACTCTGTTCCGCCAGGGCATCCGAACTCTGCTCGCGGCGGAATCCGACATCGAAGTGGCGGGTGAGGCAGTCAACGCCGCCGATGCGGTAACGCTGGCTCACGACATCCGTCCCGACCTGGTCCTCATGGACATAGGCATGCAGGGATTGAGCAGCTTTGAAGCCACGCGCCAGATTCGCAAAGACCACCCCGATACCCGCGTGGTGTTCCTGTCCATGTACGACGACGAGGATTACCTGGCCGAGTCCGTGGACATGGGCGCCAGCGGTTACGTGCTGAAGGATAGTCCAGCCGAACAACTGGTCAGCGCCATTCGCGAAGTCCATCGCGGAGGAAGCTATCTCAGCCCGCGCCTGCTCACGCGCCTGGTGGACGATTTTCGCGCCCAGGGGGCCGGCGCCGGCCGCCAGCCTCGTTTCGGCACCTTGACCAAGCGCGAGCGAGAGATTCTCAAAATGCTGGCCGAGGGCCGTTCGGTGAAGGAGATCGCCGCCGGCTTCTCCCTCAGCGTGAAGACTGTGGAGGCTCACAAGTTCAACCTGATGCGCAAGCTGGATATTCACAACAAGGCGCAACTGGTGCAGTACGCCATTCAGAAGAAGATCATCCGCTTGCCGGGGCTGGTTCCAGCCTGATTTCCTCCGCGCCAGCTCACCCGCCGGCCTGTATGGCCACGCACTTGGATGGGCGCGCAGCGCGCCCGGTGTGTCGCGCGGGGGGGCCCGTTTGGCCCAACGCGGTATCCACCGATCCTACCAGTCCGAATACGGAGTTCCGTCGAGGCCGGTTTTGTCGGAGCCGCTGCGAACATCGAAAATCCCCGGCTCGGATTGGCTGACGCTCTGGCTGGCTTCTTCGAGGATCGTCTTCCAGGTTTGGTTGGAGCCGGTCATCGGATCCACCGGGACCTGGCGCAGATAGCCTGCGTCTACCAGGTCCGACAGGGACTGCGGCGCCTTTTGCTTGTCGTAAGTGTAGTTGTCGAT
>JASHSS010000258.1 GCA_030038565.1 Bryobacteraceae bacterium | reverse complement strand
GGCGCTCCCTCCCGCGCTCCCCCGGCCGGGGAAGGAGACCTGCGGGCCGAAGTCATTCATGCGATAGCCGGTCCCGCGCGTCTTCCCGCAGCATCAGGGGCTACCCACCCGTCTGCATGTGCTGTTTACCAAAGAGAGCTTCTACCGCCGCATTTTTTCGCCCATTGTAGATACATGGTCGCGGTCGCGCTCCTGCTCCTGCTCGTGTATGCCATCCTCGCGATTGCCGCCACGGCTGTCACGGGTCAGCACGGGCCTTAGCCCATCCGCATCCCTGCGCCGATCAGGCGCGCCCGGCAGATCTCCGGCTCCCCGCCGGCCCGCCCATTGTAAACTGAAGACGGGACCGCAGCCTCCTCCGGCATGGATCTCACCACTCCCCTCAGCTTTATCAAAGGAATCGGCCCCTCGCGGGCGGCCATGCTTCAGGCCAAAGGACTGGAGACCGTCGAAGACCTGCTCGCCTACGTCCCCTTCCGCTACGAAGACCGCAGCAACCTGAAGCCCATCTCCCACCTTGCTCCGGGCGAGATGGCCACTGTCGTCGCCGAAGTGCGCTCGGCCCGGCTCTCGGGCCTCAAGCGCCGCGATCTGGGCCTGTTCGAGGCCCGCTTCACCGACTCTTCCCGCGCCATCCTCACCGGCAAGTGGTTTCATGGCGGCTACCTGGCCAACGTCCTCATCGAGGGTCTCAAGGTGGCGCTCTACGGAAAGGTGGAGTTCGATACCTACGCCGGCGAACTCACCATGCTGCACCCGGAATACGAAATCCTTTCCGGCGCGCCTGGCGACGACGATGGCGACGCCCCCGCCTCCCTCCACACCGGCCGCGTGGTCCCCATCTATGAAGCCGCCGGCAAGCTCACCACCCGCATGTTCCGCGTGCTCACCCACCGGATCCTCGCCGAGCTTCCGCCCGAAGAGGATCAGCTTCCCCCGCAACTCGTGGCCCGCCTGAAGCTGCCCGACCGCTCCACCGCCATCCGCCAGACCCATTTCCCGCCGCCCGAAAGCGACCTCCGCCTGCTGAACGCCTTCCGCTCGCCCGCCCAGTTCCGCCTGATCTTCGAAGAGTTCTTCTGGCTGGAGTGCGGCGTGGCCCTCAAACGCGGCAAGGCGCGCACGCTGCCCGGCATCGCCTTTGATCTGAGCGCCCGCGTCCGCGAGCAAATCAAGGCCATGCTGCCGTTCAAGCCCACCGAGGCGCAGAAGCGCGTGCTCAAGGAAATCGCCGAAGATATGAACCAGCCGCGCCCCATGAACCGCCTGCTGCAGGGCGATGTCGGCAGCGGCAAGACCATCGTGGCCGCCGAAGCCGCCGTCATCGCCGTGGAGAACGGCTACCAGGTGGCCGTGCTGGCGCCCACCGAAATTCTCGCCGCCCAGCACGCCTTCTACTTCAAACAGATCCTCTCCAAAATCGGTTATGTCACCCTGCTGCTCACTGGCTCCTTCAGCGCCCGCGAAAAATCGCAGCTGAAAAAACTGGTCGCCGAAGGCCTCGTGCAGGTGGTGGTGGGCACCCACGCGCTACTCCAGAAGGATGTCGAATTCAAACGCCTCGGCCTGGCCATCATCGACGAGCAACATCGCTTCGGCGTTCTGCAGCGCCTCGGCATGGTCGAAAAGGGCGCCCACCCGGACGTCCTGGTGATGACCGCTACCCCCATCCCCCGCACCCTGGCCATGACTCTCTATGGCGACCTGGATGTCTCCGTCATCGACCAGCTTCCGCCCGGCCGCAAGCCTATCCTCACCAAACATTACACCGACGACCGCGTCGAGCAAGCCTACAGCTTCATGAAGACCCAGATCGATCAGGGCCGTCAGGCTTACGTGGTCTACCCGGTGATAGAAGAGTCCGAAACCCAGGCCATGAAGGCCGCCCAGAAGATGCACCAGCACCTCTCGCGCGAAGTCTTCCCCGAAATCCCCGTCGGTCTGATGCACGGAAAACTGGCCGCCCCCGAAAAGGAGTCCGTCATGCAGCGCTTCAAGGAGGGCGCGCTGAAGATCCTGGTCTCCACCACGGTGATCGAAGTCGGCGTGGACGTGCCCAACGCCACCGTCATGCTGATCGAGCAGGCCGAGCGCTTCGGGCTTTCCCAGTTGCACCAGCTTCGCGGTCGCGTGGGCCGCGGCGGCGAGCAGAGCTATTGCCTCCTGGTCACCGAAAAGATGAACGACGCCGCCCGTGAGCGCATCCGCACCCTGGTGGAATCCACCGACGGCTTCTACATCGCTGAGATGGATTTGAAACTGCGCGGCCCGGGCGAGTTCTTCGGCACCAGGCAATCGGGCCTGCCCTCCCTGCGCGTGGCCAACATTCTGCGCGATCCCGACATCCTGGAAGTGGCCCGCCGCGAGGCCGTGGATTTCATTGCCCGCCCGCCCTCGCCCGAAGCCCTGCGGCGCGCGGTGGCCTACATCCGCGACCATTGGAATCGCCGCTACGGCCTGGTGACGGTGGGCTGATGCGCGGCGCGATGCGCGTGATCGCCGGTGAGTTCCGTTCGCGCCGCCTCAAAAGCATCCCCGGCGCCGCCACCCGTCCAACCTCCGGCCGGCTGCGCGAAACCCTCTTCGACATTCTGGCCCCGCGCATCGCCGGAGCCACTTTTCTGGATGCCTATGCCGGCACCGGCGCGGTGGGAATCGAGGCCCTCAGCCGCGGCGCCGCGCATGCTTTCTTCCTGGAGCGCAACCGCGCCGCGCTGGAGGCCATCCGCGAAAATCTGGCCTCGCTCGGCTTGGAGCGCCGCTCCACCGTGGTGCCCGGTCCGGTGCTTCTGACGCTGCCGCGCCACCGCGCCGCGATCGTGTTCCTCGACCCGCCCTACGATCTCGAGCGCGAATACACCGCCGCCCTGGAAACGCTCGCCGAAACCCCTCCCGGCCTGGTAATCGTGCAACATTCCATCCGCCTCGAACTGGCCCCCGCCTACGGCGCTCTGGCGCGCACCCGGACCGTTCGCCAGAGCGATAATGCCCTCAGCTTCTTCGAGAGCCAACTTCGTTGCGGCGACGCCTGACCCCATTCAGTGGTTCGGCAATCGTTATTTAAGGATTCAGGTCTGTCTTGCTGTGGCCGTTGCCCCCGCGCTTGAGGCTGTCGATGAATGCCTGGAGACTGGCGTCGGTGTTCTTCTGCGCCTCTGCCAGTTCTTTCACCGTTTGCTGAATCTCCTTCTGGCTTTGCTGCACCTCTACCAGCAGCCTCATTCCCTGCTTCAGCAGCGTCTTGATAGCGGCGATCTCGCGGTCGTGTTTGTCGAGGCGTTGCTCGGCGCGATCGATGCGCTCCTTGGTGGTCATCGCTTTAGTCCTGCTCGGCGCTGCAATCTCAGTATCTCACGGGACTGCCGCTGAGTCCGTTACCCGTCGGGCGGGCTGCCATAGCGGCCCACCCGCCTCGAACTGGCACGCCCGGTGCAGAATGTCGGGCCCGAGCGCCGGGCCGCAGCGCCGCGCCGGAGCCGCTTTGTGCCGCGGGCGGTCACGCCCTGAGCTTCTCAGCCCGGACGCGCCCCGTTAACGCTTCCCCCCGCCCCGCCGTCTTCCCCACGTAAGGGCGCGCCCGCGAGCCTCGCTATGATGATGCTGGTGTCCAGCCATTCCGCCGAAGACCCCGGATTGGTGCGCGCCGCGGCCGCTGGCGACCGCGCGGCCTTCGGCGAATTGTATCTGCGCTACGCCCGCATGGTCCACGGCATCCTGTTGGGCCGCGTGCCGCCGGATGAGGCCGAAGATATGGTCCAGGATGTTTTCATCTCCGCCATGCGCCAGCTTGCCGGACTGCGCACCGCGGCGGCCTTTCCCGGCTGGCTGGCGGCCATCGCCCGCAACCGCGCCATGGATTACTTCCGCGGCTCGCGCGAACGGGTGCCGCTGGATGAAGCCCTCACCGGCCGCCAGCCCGCCGCCAAAGACGCCGTGGAGGACGCTTTCCTGGTGCTGGATGCCGTGCGGCGTCTGCCCGAAGCCTATCGCGAAACCCTGATCCTGCGCCTCGTCGAAGGCATGACCGGACCGGAGATCGCCCTCCGCACCGGCCTCACCCCCGAATCGGTGCGCGTCAATCTGTGCCGCGGAATGAAGATGCTGCGGGAGTTGTTGGGAGGCATCGAAATCAAATGAAGGACGATTACCTGTGGGACCGTTCCGGACCGCCCGATCCGGACATCGCGCGCCTGGAAAAAACTCTCGCGCCGCTTCGTTACCAGCCGCCATCCGAGCCGCCCTGGAACCGCCCCGCCATCCCCGTGGCCGCCCGCCGCAGCCCCTGGTGGATGGCCGCGGCCGCCTCCGTGCTGATCGCCGTATCGGCCTGGCAGATGAGCCTTACCCCCGCACCCCCCACCGCCTGGCGCATCTCCCGCATCGAAGGCGCGGCGCGCCTCGGCCGCCGGTCCGCGTCCGCCTCCATGGAGCTCGGCGCGGGCCAGGTCCTCCGCACCGGACCTTCCGCCGACCTCACCCTCGAAGCCGGCGCCGTCGGCCGCCTCGATCTCGGCCCGGATTCCGCCTTGCGCGCCGCCTCCAGCCGCGCCCTCGAATTGCAGCGCGGCAGCCTGCACGCCTTCATTTGGGCCCGCCCGCGCGAGTTCGTGGTCGATACCCCCTCGGCGCGCGCCGTCGATCTGGGCTGCGAATACACCCTCACGGTGAATTCCATGGGCGACGGCTTGCTGCGCGTCTCGATGGGCTGGGTGGCCTTCCAGGCGGGCGATTACGAAGCCTTCATTCCGGCCGGCGCGGAGTGCGTCACGCGACGCCGCGGCGGCCCCGGCATCCCGTATTTCGAGGACGCCGCGGCTCGCTTCCGCGAGGCCCTCGCCGCTTTCGAAGCCGGGAGCGGGCCGCTCGCCCCGGTGCTTTCGAATGCCGGCCCGCGCGACGGCCTCACCCTCTGGCACCTTCTCACCCGTGTCCCGCCTGCCGAGCGCGCCGCCGTGTTCGATCGCTTTGCCGCCCTGGTGCCCCTGCCTCCCCAAGTCACCCGCACCGCCGCGCTGGCCAAAGACCCGCGCGCCATCGATCGCATGTGGGATGCCTTGAACCTTGAAAACACCGAGTGGTGGCGCGGCTGGGAACGCCAGTGGAAGTGAATCCGCCGCGGCCTCTGCTTCACCCGGACCGGGCTGCCCGCGGCCAGGTAGGGCCGCAGGGCCTCCTGGTTGGCGTACCCGAAATCCGCGTCGAAATCCAGCCCGAAAATCGTGTACTCGCCTTACCTGCACACCACGTGTTCCGGCCGTCCCTCCGCGAACCTCCAGATGTTCTCCACCGCCATGCGCAGCCCGGCCTCCAGCGCCTCCGGAGTGATCCCGGCGCAGTGCGGCGTCAGCACCACGTTCTCCAGCGCCGTGAGCGCATGGCCCGCCGCCAGCGGTTCGCGCGCAAAAACATCCAGCCCCGCGCCGGCCAGGCGGCCACCCGCCAGCGCCTCCACCAGCGCGGATTCGTCCACCAGTCCGCCGCGCGCCGTATTCAGCAGGATGGCCCCCGGCTTCAGCAACCCAAACTCGCGCGCCCCCAGGAAGCCCTCGGTGCGCGGCGAAAGCCGCAGGTGCAGGCTGAGCACATCGCTCGCGCCGTAGAGTTCATCCAGTTCCACCATCTCCACGCCGGGAATCGGCCGCGGATGAATCGTCCAGCCGATCACCCGCATCCCCACCGCGCCCGCCAGGCGGGCAAACTCGCGCCCGATCGCCCCCAGCCCGATCACCCCGCAGGTCTTCCCGCGCAATTCCATGGATTGCCCCTTGGCCCACGCCCCGCGCCGCGTGGCCGCATCCACCCGCGGAATGTGGCGCGCCACCGCCAGCATCAGGGCCAGAGTGTGCTCGGCGATGGAGACGGCGGCCACCCCGGGCGTGTTGGTCACGGTAACGAAATGCCGCGCCGCGGCGGCCAGATCCACATGGTCGGTCCCGGTGCCCCACAGCGAAAGCAGCCGCAAGGCCGGCCGCGCCGCGAACACACGCTCCGTGAACCGGCACGAAGAGCGGATATTCAGCACCGCCTCAGCCGCGCCGATCCGTTCGATGAGGGTTTCTTCAGATCCCGGCAGCGTATCCCAATAGTCGATCTCCGCCCGCGCCGCCAGATCGGGCCACGCCTTGCTCGTGCGCAACACCGGTGGTGCGTCATCCGGAATCGAGATGCGAAGGATCGGTCCCACCCGTCGATGATACAGCACCGAACCGGTCCCGGCG
>JASHSS010000257.1 GCA_030038565.1 Bryobacteraceae bacterium | reverse complement strand
GCCCCACGCGCCGGATTAGCGGCTGCGACGAAAAACCGGGTTTGCCTTTTCGGCACCCTGCCTTTAGACTAAAGGAGCGGTATTATGAACCAATCGATATTTATCCAAGGAGGGCCTAATGTGGAATAAACGCCGGGAGGAAGAATCGGCGAAACCTTATACCCCGCCAAGCCCAGCGCCAGCGGCGCCCAGTAATCCCTCCACGTTTGCCCCGGTTCCCCCAGAAATCAGGAAGGAGACTTCGCCCGTGTCCAGTATGCCCGTAGGAAGATTTGAACCCGAGCCTCGCTCGGTCCCAGGCCAGGCCACCATCGGAAAGGCCGTTCGCATTGTCGGCCAGATTCACAGTAAAGAAGACCTGTACGTGGATGGCGACCTGGAGGGCACTGTCGAGGCGCTCGAGCACAAGCTCACCATCGGCCCCAACGGCACCGTACACGCGGCCATCAAGGCGCGCGAAGTGGTGGCCCTGGGGACCATTCAGGGCAACGTGGAAGCCGCGGAGAGAATCGAGATCCGCAAGGATGCCCGGTTGACCGGCGACATCAAAACGGCCCGCATCATCATCGAGGATGGCGCTTATTTTAAGGGCAGCATCGATATCGTGAAGCCGGAACCGGCCAGGTCCCAGAGTAAGCCGCAGGCGCAGGCGGCGCCTCCCGCGGCGGCGCACACTCCGGCAGCGGCGGTACCGGCGGGCGCATCGGAAAACAAACGCTAGCGGTGCTTTGATGTTTCTGCCGGGGCCCCTCAAGAACATCCTGCGCGGGTCGCGGACCGGAGACGAACCGCCTGCGACCAACGGGTTTGCACGAAAGTCGAATCCCGCGCGAAGCGAGGCGGACGAGGACGTCACCACGCGGCCCAGCCGGGGGCTGGAGGAATTCTTCAGTAACATCCGCGGTCAATCGGGGCTGCATATCCTCGATCTGGGCGGAGCTACGCAACAGAATGTGAGCTTCATCACCAACCTGGGCCATCGCCTGTGCACCGAGGATTTCCTGCGAATCCTGGCCGACGTGTTCGGCACACAGGACACCGTGGATCAATCCAATCCCGGGCGCATCGATTTCTTCCTCCGCCAGGCGCTGGACTATCCCGATGAGGAGTTCGACGGCGTGCTGCTGTGGGACATTCTGGAATACCTGGAACCCACGCTGCTCAATGCGGTAATCGAGCGTCTGCGCAGAGTAGTGCGGCCCCGCAGCTACATGCTGGCGGTGTTTCACTCCGACGACAAGCTGGAGGCGGCGCCGTTCTACTCCTTCCGCATCCACCAGGTCAACGCTCTGGAGGTGACCCGGAAGGGCGTGCGCCGGCCCGCGCAACTGTACAACAATCGCAGCCTGGAAAAACTCTTCGGGCAGTTCGATTCGGTGAAGTTCTTCCTCACCCGCGAGCGCCTGCGGGAAGTGATCGTGAAGGTTTGACGGGCGCGCGTTCGATCACCGGGGGGCGGTTTCGCTTTGTTCGACCGCCTGTTTGAGCCGCGTCAGATCGGCGCGCATTTTCTTTTCGGCCTGCGGGGTGATCAGAGGCTCCATCAGGCGCGCTATCCACATCTGATATTGATATTGGCCGACCTGATCGAGACGCGTCCGCCCGTTGCCCAGCGCGGTCAGGCGGTATACCTCGTCACCCTTGAAGGAACCAGCCACCTCGGCGTGGAACGTCACGTGGGCTGGAGGCGCGTAGTCGCTGATAGTGAAGGGGATTTCCATGAGCGCTCCGCCGTTGTTGTCGTCGCGCATCACAAACACCCGCTGGGCACCGGCTCCCGGCGCGGCGTGCGGGCCGTCGCGCACCTCCACCAGCCAGCTTACCCATTGCTTGAGGCGTGCGGAGTCCTCGAGCCACGGCCAGATGTGCTCCGGCGGGGCCTGAATTTCGATGGATGCGTGCGAGCGCCCCGCGCCGCTTCTTTGTCCCATCGCCAGCAGCACCACCGCGCCCATTAGCGGAAGCGCCACGAGAATCGCGACAATTCGCAGTACCCACTTCATCGTAATTTCCTCCTTCGCGGAGACCAGAACGAATTCGCCGCCGCGGAAAGCAGCAGGCACACGATGTACGCCGCTGGCGCCGCTCCCACCGCAACCCGCACGGCCAGCGCGGCCGCCACCAGGGCCGCCACCACATCCGGACCCGCGCGCCGGGGCGTCCGCGGCTCCTGCCGACCCACCGCCCACGAGCACAGCAGCACAAAAAGAATATTGGCCAGCAGCATGGCGGGATCGCGCTCCACTCCGTCTTTCAGCGGAATCTGCGAGTAGACGAAGCGCCACAGCCGGTCGAGCGCCACCAGCGGCAGCAGCACGCCCAGCGTCGCGCGCAAGACGGCGCCCGTCAATTCGCCCGAGCGCATCCGCAGAGACAGCAGAGCCGGCGCCGAGCGAACCACCTGCCACACGTACCAGCGGCACGCCGCTCGGCCTCCTCGCCGGGCGAACAGGCAGCCGAAATTCTCGGCCAGATCGCCCGCCACGAATTCGGCATCCGGATCTCCGGCCAGGGCCAGCAAGAGCCACTCGGCGGCGCGCGGCGGTTGCAACGCTGGTTTCCGGGCTGCTTTCATTGTCCGCCTCCCGGTACGGGGAAGGCGATACCCTCTAACATGCTGAGCAGGCTCTCCTGAGCCCGGTTGACCGCTTCTACACCGGCGCCGGTGAGGTGGAAAGAGCGCTTGGCGCGGCCGCCCCGCTCGGCCGTCGAGTCGCCGATTTGAGACTTCACCAGGCCCTTGGCTTCGAGCCGTTCCAGCGTGGCGTAGACCGCGCCGATGGTGACGTCGCGGCCGGTTCTCTCGGCGATCTCGCGCCTCACTCGCATACCGTAAGCATCCACTCCCAGGCGCAGCACCGCCAGCAGGACCAGGTGCTCGAACTCCCCCAGTGACTCGCCCTTGGGCATGATTTCTACATAGTAGAGAACAGGTGTGGGTGAGTCAAGAAAATTCTTGCAGGCGGCGTGGGCCGAACACCGGCGCGGCGCGCCAATGACGCCCTGCGGACAGAGGGGTCTGGCGGGCCGGAGGGCGACCGGGCAGACAAAAGCGGCGGTTGGAGAGCGGCCACGAGAACAGAAAGCACCGTCACCGGCCGGAGTGCGGCCACCGGAACAAAGCGCACCGCCGGCCGGAGGGCGGTCGCCCGAACACAAAGCGCGGCCACGGGCAAATGCGGCAGTGGCGGGCCGGGGAACGGCTGGCGGTCAAAAGCGCGGATGCGCGCGCATAAGCGGCCGCGAGCCAGCGCGGGCGCGGCTACTGGGTGATGTAGTAGATCGTTCCCTCGCCGCGGTAGAACAGGTTGGCAGCCGCCTTGGGAGTCTCGTCGCTCTTGCGCGGTTCGATGCGGCCCCAAACCACGGCCCAGCGGTCGTAATCCGGTGTTCCGAAGCGGAATTTGGCGAGGGTGGTGTGGCGCTGCATCTCGGCCAGTTTGCGGTGCAGCGCGGGCGCATCCAACTCGTAGTCGTCGGGCAGGCGGGGAGCGTTGCGATCCACCGTCATCCAAAACTCCGCCGTGGGGCCCGGCGGCTGGCCGGGTGCGGGCGTTCCGCAGGTGTCCTCGGAGACCCAGTTGCCGCCGTTCACGCGATAGGAGTAGCGGCCCAGCACAGCCACGGTTTTGCCCGTCTCGGCAGGCAGATCGCGGAGGACCTCGCACACCGTCATGGGCGTGACGGGCGCGGCGGCCACGGGGGCGGCGGGCGCATAGTCGGAACCGGGCACGGCGGCCAACACCACGGCCCACGCCAGGGGAGCCATCCGGCGGAATCGTCTGTTTTCCTGAAGCACGGCTTTCCTAAGCATAGACCAGCTTCCGTGCGGCGTGGTTACCACCGCGGCGATTCCGGCGATGGAAGAAGAGAAAGCCCGGCGGCATGGAAGGCGGACCGCCGGGCGCGAATCGGGCAGGACTATCTCTTCGGAGATCTCAATGGCCGGCAGCCACTTCCTGAGCCAGCGGACCGATTGGTTTGAGAGTCAGATAGACATCGTGAGTCACCGATGCCGCGGCAGGGCCTCCGATTACGTCGCTCCCCGTTCCCCAAAGCGTGACCTTGGTTTCCGGGCCGACGCCTTCCACCTGGACATTGTTTCCGGCGGAGTTGCGGCCATAGACCGTCAGTGAGATCACGCCCCTCGTCAGCGAGACGGGCGGGATATGTTGCCCGATGAAATCCTGAAAACCCGCCTGGAACTGGATGGCCGGCCCCTGGGTGAACGCGACCTCGTCCGCGGAGACTTGATACCCGGCGTAGTTATCGCCGCTGGCATCGATCACCAGGTTGGTCTCTCCCTGGCTGTTTGGCACATCCAGCGGCCCGGTGAGCGGTTGGACCGATCCCTGGCCCTCCCCGGCCAGAGCGGCCTTGGTTCCGGACAAACCAACGTATACCGAATTCACGCCCGGGCCGGGATCCACGGTAGTGGCGGGGCCTGTGGAGGCAATGAAGAGCTGGTCCGAGTTGCCGCCGCCGAGCACTTTGAGGGAAGTGATGTTGCCGGAGTAGCTCACCGTGGTCAGCCCGGTAAAGGCGACCGCAGTCTTGGTGATGGCCGCCACCCGAGCCGTGGTATCGGCCGAATCGTCCACGATGAGCGCGGTCGATCCCGACGTGTCCGAGACGTCGATGGTGGTCCCGGCCAGCTTGGAAAGATCGCTGCCGACGGTCACCGTGTTGGTTCCGTGTTGCGTGTTTTCGACGGAGATGGTGGCTCCCGAGGGCGCTCCTTCGATCTTGATGCTGTTCGCGCCGCCCGCCGGGTTGACGGTAATGCTCTTGATCGGGCCGACGAATGTCCCCGACTGTCCCTGCGCGGTGATTTCCAGACCGGCGGCGGTGCCGGCCAGGACGATCGAATCGCCGGCGCGACCGTTGACGGTCAAATCGGGGCCAAGAGCGGTCAGCACCAGAGTTCCGGCTCCATCGTCCTGTTCCACAAGCTGCGTCCAGCCGCCCGCCGCCACCCCTTCCACGAGTGAGTCGAAGGCCGTCAGCACGGCGGGGTGCAAGCCCGGCACCGGAACGATCTGACCGTTAATGGCATCCAGCACCTGGGTTACGGCGTTCTGATCGCAGAGGTAGACGCCTACATTGTGGGTGGTGACGTTTAAGGCCTCGACCCTGGCGGACACGTTGATTCCCACAGCCCAGTTCGGCCCCAGGCTTACGGGAAGCGTCAGTGTGATGGTGATGGTTAAATCGAAACTGACTTCGAAAGTAGGATTGCTCTTGGCATTTACGGTGAAGGCGAGATTGTTGCCCTCGACGGCCAGCGCGATCTCGATGGTTCCGGCGCCCCCGGTTTCGCCGGCGTTGGCGGGCGGCGGCGTAAACTTGCCGAAATAGCCGATTTGATTTTGCGGTCCGAAAGTCAGGCTGTTGAGCACCGACGAGGCCTGCTGGGTTTTTTGCACCTGCGCCTGGATGGCGCTTTGGACAAGCTGGAAGATGGTTTGGCCCTGGGCGTTGACGGGGCCGCCATTTTCGATGGCGGTCCAGGTGTTCATGGCCGCGGTTTGCAGGTCCGCCGGAACGCTGACGGGCGAACCTGGGAAAGTGAGTGGCTGTTTGACAAACTTGACCTGGGTAATATTGGACATTCTGAATTCCCCTCTAATGCCTGCACACTCACAGGTGAGCGGAATAGGAAGCTTATTGGATTAGCCGAACTAGGCCTTCGACCGCGTGATTTAGTTCCTCCGCTTGGTGGGGCAGGCCTTCGGCCTGCCCTGGACAGGCTGAAGGCCTGTCCCACCAATGCCTCACGCGTCATGGTGTGACGGGCGCGTCTTCAGGGAAGCGAATCATGCGATCGGGGACCTAGTACCCGCCGAGGAACCAGAGTTTCAGGAGAGCGGAGCGAGCGCCCGGGCCGGCTGTGCTACAACAGGACACAGACAGGAGGCACGCGCCACGATCTGGGAACCGGGGGCGGAGTTCATCGAACAGACCAACGTCTGGCGCTTCATGCGGCGCCTGGGGTTTTCGGACCGCGAGGAGTTTCTGCGGTTCTCGCGCCAGGATCCCGAAAGCTTCTGGGACGAGACGCTGCGCGAAATGCGCGTCGAATGGTTCCACCCGTACCGCCAGGTGCTCGATCTGACCAACGGCCCGGAGTGGGCCCAGTGGTTCGTGGGTGGGCGCATCAACATCGCGCACAATTGCCTGGACCGCTGGGCAGCGCCGGATGCGCGCGCCGCGCGAGTGGCCTGCATTTGGGAATCGGAGAGCGGGGCGACCCGCGAAGTGACCTTCGCGGCACTGCGCCGGGCGGCCAACCGGGTGGCCAACGGCCTGGCCGCCCTCGGGCTGGAAGCGGGCGACCGGGTGGCCCTGGCGATGCCCATGGTTCCGGAAATCCTCGAGATCCTGTACGGCTGCTTCAAACTGGGGCTCACGGTGGTGCCAGTCTTCGCCGGCTTCGGGGCCGGCGCGATGGCCGCGCGGCTGAACGATTCCGGCGCGCGGGTGTTGTTCACCGCGGAACGGCTGGAGCGGCGCGGGAAGGCTCTGCCGCTGGCGGCCAGGATCCACAGCGTGCCGCTGGCCACCGTGGAGCACACCATCGTGGTGGGAAACGGGCCGCTGTTCGCGGACCAGCCGGAAGAGGCCCCCACCGCGGAGCTCGATTCGGAAGCGCGCGCCTTCCTGCTGTACACTTCCGGCACCACCGGAAAACCCAAGGGCACGGTGCACACGCACGCGGGATCGCTGGCGCAGATGGGCAAGGAAATCTGGCTGGCCTTCGACCACCGCGAAAGCGACCGCTTCTTCTGGCTCTTCGACATCGGCTGGATGATGGGGCCGTGGAGCATCCTGGGCAACCACCTGTTCGGCGGGACCATCTTTCTGTACGACGGCGCGCCCGACTATCCCTCGGCGAGGCGGCTCTGGGAGACCATCGAACGGCACGGAATCACCACGTTCGGGGTATCGCCGACGGCCATCCGGATGTTGCGCCGGGCGGCGGGCGAACTGCCGGCGATGGATTCGCTGCGCCTGCTGGGATCGACCGGGGAGCCGTGGGACGAAGCGTCCTGGATGTGGTTTTTCGAGCGCGTGGGGCGGCGGCGCTGCCCCATCCTGAACATCTCGGGCGGCACCGAAATTGTGGGTTGTTTCCTGATGCCGCTGCCGATTCAGCCGTTGAAGCCGTGCTCGCTGGGCGGCCCTGCGCCGGGGATGGCCACCGAGGTGGTGGATGAGCGCGGCCATCCGGTGCGCGGCCGGACCGGCTACCTGGTGTGCACGCGCCCGGCGCCCTCCATGACGCGGGGCATCTGGGGCGACCCGGAGCGCTACCTGGAGACTTATTGGTCGCGCTTCCCGGGCATGTGGTATCACGGCGACTGGGCCAGCGTGGATGAGGACGGGCACTGGTTCCTGCACGGGCGCGCCGACGAATCCATGAACGTGGCGGGGCGCAAGGTGGGGCCGGCGGAAGTGGAGGAGGCCATGCTGCGGCATCCGGGAGTGGCGGAAGCGGCGGTGATCGGAGTGCCGGACGAGATCAAGGGCGAGGCGCTGGTGGGCTATGCGGTGGCGCGGCCGGGCGCGGCGCTCGATCCCGCGGCGGTGTGCGCCACGGTGGCCGAGGTGATGGGAGCGATGTTCCGGCCGCGCGAGGTGATCGTGACGCGCGAACTGCCCAAAACGCAGAGCGGGAAGATTGTCCGCAGGCTGCTGCGCCGGAAATACCTGGGCGAGGAGCCGGGCGATCTTTCCACGCTGGCCAACCCGGGCGCGCTGGAGTAAGGCGCGGGACGCGAGGCGCGGGCGCCGGCTTGCCGTCAGCCCGCCCCCTTCTCAGAACAAGAACTTCATCGCCAGTTGCAGCTCACGTGGGGAGTTCGCGATGCCGGTGACCACCCCGGCCGTACCATAGCTGACGGCGCCGGCGGCGCTCGAATACGAGGGCGCAATGGAGGTACCGGGCACTCCCAGGATCATATGGTTGCCCACGTTGAAGGCCTCGGCCCGGAATTGCAGGGACTTGGATTCGGTGATGGGAATATTCTTCACCAGCGACACATCCACGTTGATCCACCGCATGGAGGTGAGGAAACCGATGGGCGAATCCCCGAAGCCATAGCCCGGTCCCACTGCCAGGGAGGCGGGACTCACGAAGCAGGCCGGGTTGAACCATTCAAATTCCGTGGGATGGGAAAGTTTGGGGTTGCAGCCGGGCAGCACGTCCGGGCGGCTGTAGCCGGTAATCGATCCAGCCGCGTTCGATAGATTGGCCGGGTCGGTGCTGGTGGGCGCCACGCCCGCAATCAGAGCGGGCACGCAGCCGGTGGCCGTTTGCGAAGCGCAGATATTGCTGGCGCCGCCCCAACTGGGGTTGAATACCTGCCCGTTTCGCGCGATGAAATTGTAGTTGGTCTCCCAGTTGCCCAATACCCGCGAGACAATCCCGCTCTTCAACCAGTGCATCCCTTTTCCGAACGGCAACTGGTAGACGGTGGTCCAGGTGAATACGTTGGGTATCTGGAAAGTGCAGACTCCCTTCGACAGGTGGCCGTTGAAGAAGTATTCGTAGGGCGCGCCTTCGGAGCCGTTCTCGGCGTTGTAATCGCCGTTGGAATCGCCCAGGCACTTTTCGAAGGTATAGGCAACCAGGGTCTCCAGCCCGTTGGAAAAGCGCTTCTGGAATTGCGCCTCAAACGCGTTGAAGGTCGAAAAGCCGGTGGATTGCGAATAATTCCATCCCTGTGCCGCGAAGGGCAGATATTCCGTCTGGTTGATCTGGTTGCTCGTCAGCGGCGTGGTCGGACAGGTGAACCCCTGCGCCGCATTGTTCTCGCAGAAGGGTCCGCCCTGCGGGTAATTGGCCTTGCAACACCATTCCAGGCGTTGCGTGTGGCTCCCGACATAGCCCACCATCACCATGATCGAGCCCGACAACTGCCGTTCGATCTGAATGTTCCATTGCTGCGAGCGCGGATCGCTGTAGT
Organism: Bryobacteraceae bacterium; assembly: GCA_030038565.1. Classification (GTDB taxonomy): domain Bacteria; phylum Acidobacteriota; class Terriglobia; order Bryobacterales; family Bryobacteraceae; genus JOPF133. Next base: position 6,393 of record JASHSS010000257.1, on the reverse strand, counting down.
TGGGGTCGTCAGTATAACCGCCGAAGGTGGAACCCCAGGGAGTGGGCGCCACCACGATGGGATTGCTGCCCACCAGGCCGGTAAGCTGCGAGGTTCCGTAGCCGCCGTACGGCCCGCAGGTGGTCAGACTGGTGCAGATGGGCGCGATGGTGGGGGTCGCCGCGGTCCCCATGGGAGCGTTATTCAGGGTATCGGAAACGCCGCGCGTCCACGGCCAAATGGACCCTTGCAGCGTATTCTCGGCATTCTGGCTGCGGTAGCTGATGGTATCGTAGTAAACTCCATAGCCGGCCCGTACCACCGTCTTCGGCATGAACTCATAGGCAATGCCAAGGCGTGGGCCGATATTATCGTCGACGCCTTTCATAGCCGGCTGCGAACCCGGCGAGAACACAATATTGTTGAGGGTGTTGTAGGTGACCCCACCGACGGTCACATTGAATGCCGGATTAGAGCTGCTTAGCCCGCCCGGTACGCACGGCGGAACCGGCGGCGAGCCGCATCCCGTCGAGTAGGCCGCGGTCTCCTGAGACCCAATGATGAAGTCCCTGCCAGGCAGGTTCAGGGCGTTCCAGGTCTCGCCGTTGCTCACGAGCAGGTAGATCGGGGGAACGTAGTCGTAGCGCAGGCCGACGTTGATGGTGAGGTTCGGTTTCACGTGCCATTCGTCCTGCACGAAAAAGCCGATCGGCTCCATGGCCACGTGCACTTCCTCGTACTGGGGAACGTTCACGGTGAGCGCCGAGGGCAGATCCAGCAGCATGGAAGCCAGCGCGTTGCCCTGGTTGCTACCGCAGGTGAAAAGGCCGGAGCTGTTGGTGGGGCAAGTCTGGGCTGTGCTGGAGCTGAACTGCTCGTATTGGTTGGTTTCCAGGCGGTTCTCGTACAGATATTCCCCGCCCCAGCGCATGGTGTGTTTCCCATGCGTCCAGGTCATACTGGCGTTGAAATTGTGCTCCGGGTTGGCGCGGTGCTCCGGTCCCACGTTGCCCATTGGGCTGGGATACGACGAGGGACTGAGATAAAAGCCCGCCGTGCTGCTGAGATTGGAGAAACCGGCGCTGGATTCGGGGGTGGAACCCGCCGGGTTGGTCTGGTTCACCACCACCGGCCGGGAATTGATCCCGCCGCGGACTTCCAAAATCAGGTTGGGGGTGAAAATGTGGTCCCACGCGCCGCCGATGTTCCAAACGTGGTAAGGGCTGGGAGCCAACGAGGTGGTCCCGGCGACAATTCCCGTGTCGGTGTCCCACAACATGTAGGCGCGTCCGAATACCGTGTTCTTGTCGCTGAAGTGGTGATCGATGCGGATATCGAAATTGTTGGACACGTCGGTCTTGTTCCGCGCGTCCAGGCAGTTATCCACGGCGAACACGTAGTTCGGCGTGAACTGGCAGTTCTTGTACTCCGCCGCCGTGTAGGCCGAGATCACCTGGGCCAGCTTAGTATCGATCAGGCCGGTGGGGATCTTATTACAAGCCGTGCCGCCGGAGCCTTGCAACCCGTATCCGGGCGTGCCGAACGCGGCGCCGGGATTCAATAGCGGCATGGGATTCCCGGAGCTGTCGCAATAGAACGGCACGGCTGAGTTGGCTCCGCTCTCGGCGAACGGGTTGAAGATCTGGCTCGGGGTGATGCCGGTCTTGGTGGAATTCACCGCTCCGACCAGCTCCGGACAGTTCGTGCCGCTGAAATCGCCGGCCAGCTCGCAGGTCGAGGGATCGATGGTATAGGAGTTCTGCGGCTGGGCAAACTGCCAGCCCTCATAACCAAAATAGAAAAAGGTCTTGTTCTTAATGATCGGTCCGGAAAACGTGCCGCCATACATCTGCTCCGTGTAGCCCAGCGGGGAGACCGGCGTACCCGAAAGGATGGCCGCCGCTCCCGCGGTGGTCTGGGTGCCCGCGGCCACCTGGCCGTTCAACTGGTTGGCTAACGAGGGACACTGCGCCGCCGTACAGAAGCCCGTGAAGGGGTTGCGCGCGTCGAAGATCTGGTTGCGCGCAAAATCCCACGCCGAGCCATGGAAGTGGTTGGTGCCGCTTTTGGTGACGATATTCACCACCGAACCCAGTACGTTGCCGTACTGCGCATCGTTATTGTGCGACTGCACCTTGAATTCCTGGATGGTGTCGGCGATCGGCTGGATGGACCAGCCGCCCCCGCGATCGTCGGTGTTGATGATCCCGTCCATGTAAAAAGCGTTCGAGCGGTTGCCCGCCCCGTTCACCGAAGGCCGGTAGACCACCGCATTGGGAATGCCGATGTTGCCTCCATCCGCGCTTCCGATCCCGTTGCCCCCCTGCGCGGTGTTGATCGGATTAACGCCCGGCTGGGTGATGAGCAACTCCGTGAAGTTGCGCCCGTTCAAGGGCAGTTCGTGCATCTCCTCTTCGTCGATGGTGGTGCCCAACTCGCTCGACGAGCGCTGGATCATGACTTCCACGGAGCTGGCGTTCACCTCCACGGTCTCCGTCGAAGACCCCAACTGCATGGTGATGTTTTCGGTCAGGGTCTGATTGACGTCCAACTTGAATACCGGGAGCGCGACCTTTTTGAAGCCGGTCTTCTCCACCGTGAGGGTGTAGTTGCCCGGGAGAAGATTAATGATGGTGAAGGTTCCCGTGCCGCTGGTCTCTTTCTCGCTTGCGACGTTGGTCTCCTGATTAATCACCGAGACCTTGGCATCCGGCACGGTCGCGCCGGTAGGGTCTACCACTGTACCGGTCACGGAAGCCGTGGGGGTCTGCGCAAGCAACATTGCGCCGGGAATCAACAGGGCCAGGAGTAGCCCTCGAACTGCGTTACAGGGCAGCTTCATCGATGCACCTCGTCGTCTGTTTCAGGCCGTCGCCTTGAGCGCCATACCGCGGGACTTTAACGATAACGAGATTGTGTCGCCAAACACCCGCGGTTGTCAAGAAAAAACTGTTCGGACGAAGACGCCCGCCGCGCTCGAAGTAGGTGGATAGCCCTACGGGGCTATTACGGCAGTACGGGAGGTTGCGCTGCTCGCGCCCGCCGCGCGGCAAGTCCACTGGGCGGGTTCACAGAGGCGCGTGAAATCCAACGCGCCATTGATGCCGGGTAGCTTTTAGGCCGCTCGTCATAGGGGATCAGGCGATCCGCCGGCCCTTCCACTGCCCGCCTTTACCGCGCCAGTAAGCCACCGCCGAGTGCAGCGTCGCGCCCAGATAGAAGGCCGCCGCCAGGGGCAGCAGCGGCGCCCAGAAGACCGGCTGCCGGTAGAACCGCACCACCGGGTAATAAGCTACCGACATCGCCAGCCATGCCGCGGCTGCCAGGGCCGCGGCGGGTTGCGCGCCGGCCAGGGTTAACGCCGGCGGAGCCAGGTAGGTCACCACTAACCCAATCGCCGTCCCGGCCAGCAGCCACGCGGAATACCGCAGTTGGGTGAAGGCAGTCCGCGAAATCATGCGCCCCATCTCCCAAAAGGTGGTGTAGGCGCGAATGCTTCGGGTGCCCTCGCTTAGCCCCAGCCACACGCGCCCGCCGGAGCGCTTCACGGCGCGCGCCAGGGCGCAATCGTCGATCCATTCCCCGGCGATGGCCGCGATCCCCCCGATGCGCTCCAGCGCTTCCGCGCGAAGCAACAGGCAGCCTCCCGCGGCTCCCGCCGTCCGGCGCCGCGGATCGGCGATCCAGGCCGGCGGATACAGCATGAAAAAGAAGAACACAAAGGCCGGGATCAGGAGGCGCTCCGCCGGCGTGCGGCAGCGCAGCGTGGCCATATAGGAGACCACCTCGAAACCGGTGGACGCCCGCGCGGCCAGTTGCCGCAAGTTATCTGGTGGATGCACGATATCGGCGTCGGTCAACAGCAGATACTCGGGATGGAAGCGCTGGGCGTGGCGCACGCCTTCCGCCACGGCCCACAGTTTGCCGCTCCATCCCGGCGCGAGCGGCGCCGCCCGCACCACCGTCAGCCGATCCGGGTGGTCCACCGCGGCGCGCGCCGCTTCGGCGGTGCCGTCGGTGGATGCGTCATCCACCAGGACGATATGAAAAGGCCCGTCATACTCCTGGGCGGCCAGCGAGCGAAGGGCGTGCCCCACCACTGCCGCCTCGTTGCGCGCCGGAACCACCGCGACCACCGCGGGCCAACCGCCCGCCGGCCTTGCGGACCCACCGGCGGACGCCCCAACCGCCCGTTCGCGCATGCGCCAGAACCATCCGCGTCCGAACAACAGGTACAGCCAGATGCCCAGGCTCAAGGCCGCCACCATCATGCCGCGCTACAGTTCCGCGAAGACCCGCATCATGTCGCGGTGCGCCAGCACCACCCCAGGGTCGCGCTGCATGGCTTCGAAGTAACGGCGCCGGAAGCCATTTCCGGCTTCGTCCGGGGAGACCATCTCGCGGGCCCGCGCCACCAGCCGGGCGGCATCCGCCGGCGTCAGAAGGTGCTCGTCCGCCAGCGCTTCGTCGATCACCACGATGAACTGCGACAGATCCCGCAGCCACGCAAACCAGGGATCGGTGAGCACCAGGTTGAGGTACTGGCCGCTCGAGGTGATGCGCTCGATGTCGCGCTCGTAGGCCGCGCGCTCGGTTTCCAGCAGGCATTTGTGCAGGCGCAGCAATCCATTGCGAAGAGCGGTCAGGCGGTTGGCTGAGGCGTCCGGCATTCGATTTCATGGTACCCCGCCAAGGCTTCGCGCGGGTTGGATCGCGCCGCCCACCTGCACCGGTTTTCCCCCTATCATCCTGGCTCGTAATATTTGCCTCTTTGTGCCAATGGGGCTATCGCGGAACATGCGCATTTTAGGGCAAACTGAAAGCAATATGAGTTTTCTGGACAACCTCGAGAATAATCTCAAGAGCCTGGAATCGCACGAAGAGGGCCAGGACGAGGCCATGCGGCAGCAACGCTCCCGCGAATCGCAGCGGGCCAGCGCACAGGCGGTGGCGCCCTACGCCGAGGAACTGAAGAAGGGCCCTTACACCGCCGAGTTGCTGCGCCAGGCCGCGCGTATGGGACACGCGCTGCGCGTGAAAGTCCACTTCGCCTGGCTCGGCGCCACCCTGCGCCTGGAGGCCCGCGAGCGGCGCCTGGAACTCCGTCCCACCCCCAAAGGCGTGCTGGCCGTGTGGATCGAAAACAACCGCGAAGCCCGCACCCAGCCGGTGGATCTCAAGGGCCAGCCCGACGAGATGCTGCGCGAATGGCTCTCGGCGGCGTGATGGCGGCCTACGGCTTCGCGCGCCGCGTCCGGTTCAGTTTCCCGACCGGGCGCAATCTGCCCGGCGCCCAGCAGTGGGCCGGAATCCGCCCCAGGGCGATACAGAAATGCGGTCCAGGAACGCCGGGCCGGAGGTACACTTGAATCGATGCCAGCCCGTCGCCGGGGCGCCAGCAGGGCGCCTGAGGTGTGCGAACCGCCCCAGGTCCGCAAATCCTTGGAAACCGTGCCGCTGCCGATCTGGAACGAATTGCTGATCGGTGTGGAAATGCTCTATTTGCGCGTTTCGCCGGTGTACTGGGGCTTGGGCGTACCGCCGGGAGACGGATCGGGGGTGGTGGTCATCCCCGGCTTCCTGATGAACGACTTGTACCTGACCGAGTTCCGGTCCTGGATCAACCGCCTCGGATATAAAGCGTACTTTTCGGGTATAGGTCTGAATGCCGATTGTCCCAATTTGCTGATCCAGTACAAGCTGAACGCAACCATCCAGAAGGCCTACAAGGAGACCGGACGGAAGGTCCACCTGGTGGGCCACAGCCTGGGCGGCGTGATCGCGCGCGCGGCGGCATCCCAGATGCCCGCGCGGGTGGCGTCGGTCATCTCGATGGGTTCGCCTTTCCGGGGAGTCTCCTTGCACAGCGCGGTGCTGCGCGCCGCCCAATTGGTGCGCGGGCAGATTCTACAGCGTCACGAGAAGGGGGTGGTGCTGCCGGCGTGTTACACGGCCGCCTGCACCTGCAATTTCCTGGAATCGCTGGCGGTCAAGTTGCCCAAATCCGTGTCCCAGACCGCGATCTATACCAAATCCGACGGCATCGTGGACTGGCGCGTCTGCCAGACCGGAGATGCCGGGTGCGATTTCGAAGTCTCCGCAACCCACATCGGCATGGCGTTCAATCCGATTGTCTTCGACCTGGTCGCGCATCGCCTGGCCGGCAAAACTCCCGCCTGGGCGCTGGCGGCCAAGCCGGGAAACGCCTGACCCGAAAGGCCGCCCGCGCCGCCTGTCCGGAGCGGCGCACACGCGCGGTGCTATCATGCGGATTGCTTCCACAGGATTCCGCATGAAAATGAACGCATTTCTGCTGCGAAGTTCCATAGTGGCCGCGCTCGGCGGGCTGCTCTTCGGCTTCGATACGGCGGTGATCTCCGGCGTCACTTCGGCGCTTAAGACGCAGTATTCCCT
>JASHSS010000256.1 GCA_030038565.1 Bryobacteraceae bacterium | reverse complement strand
TCGCGCCCGGACATTGGGAACCGGTTCCGTACTCCCCTCAACGGGGAGCGCTCCCCGCAGGGAACGTGCCTCTAAGGGCAGGTGGTAACGCCCCTCGGCGGGTCATATAGGAAGCGTTGTATGCCTGTGCTCCGGATTTATTTTGGCCCCCTAGGTTGGGCTCCGGCAGGCAATTCCGCGAGGACTGCTCCCACCAGGAACAGTTCCATCTTCAGTTTCACGCTAGCACACGGGTTTCGCGGTTGCGGACAGGAATGTCCGCAACTGGTTGGATCGATTGGAACGAAACTTCGAGAAGTTTCGTCACCGGCTACCCGGGCCCGGCCGATTTTCCGGGCTTCCTCGCCGGCCCGCCCCGATCGCCGGCGGCTGCGACGACCGATTTCCTCTTGACGCCGCCGTCCGTCCGGCATATCATGTTCTCGGTAACCGAGAGCATTCCACCATGAGCAAGCCGTCCGACCTGGTTCAGGGCACCCTGGATTTCCTGCTCCTCAAAATCCTGGCCCTCGAACCCCTTCACGGATGGGCCATCGGCCAGCGCCTCAGGCGGGTTTCGGGAGACGTCCTGCAAGTGAGCGATGGCTCGCTCTATCCGGCGCTTCACAAGCTGGAACAGGAAGGCTGGATCCGGGCCGAGTGGAAGACCAGCGAACTCGGCCGCCGCGCCAAGTTCTACTCCCTCACCCGCCCGGGCCGGCGCGAACTGGCCCGGCAGGCGGCCGATTGGGAGCGGCTTTCCAGCGCCATCTCGAGCGTCATGAAGCTGGAGGAGGCCTGAAGGTGCCGCTCGATCGCTGGCTCTACACCATTCCCTTGCGGCTGCGGTCGCTCGTCCGCCGCGCCCAGGTGGAGCAGGATCTGGACGACGAAATCCGTTTTCACCTGGAGCGCCAGACCAGGGAGCACATGGCCCGCGGCATGGACGCTGCAGAAGCCCGCCGCCAGGCCCGGCTTGCGTTCCGCGACGTGGAGCGCGCCAAGGAGGAATGCCGCGATATGCGCAAGCTCAACCGGATCGAGGACCTCTGGAAGGACCTCGCCTACGCCGCCCGCACCCTGCGCCGAAGCTCGGTTTTCGCCGCCACCGCCGCCCTTACCATCGCGCTCGGCATCGGCGCCTCGACGGCCATCTTCAGCGCCGCGGATGCGGTGTTGCTGCGTCCTCTGCCGTACCGGCAGCCCGGCCGCCTGGTGCTGGTATTCCACTCTGCACCGCGCCTCAACTTCAGGGACTTTCTCTACTCCAACGACACCTTTCTGGATCTGCGCGCCGCCACGCGCCCCGTCTTCGAGGACATGGCCGGCGTGGCCACCTTCCGCGCTTTTGTCACCCGCGAAGACGGCAGCGCCGAGCAACTCAGCCGCGCCCTGGTCACCACCAACTTTTTCCGGCTGATGGGCGCCCGCATCGTACAAGGCCGCGACTTCACCACCGGGGATGGCACACCGCAGCGGCTCGATCCAGGTGTGCTCATTCCGCCCGGGTCAACCGCCATTCTCAGCTACCGGTATTGGCAGCGCCGCTACGGTGGGAGCACCGCGATCCTCGGCCAGGAGATGCGCGGGGTGGGACAGCGCGGCCCGCGGATCGTGGGCGTGCTGGAGCCGGACTTCCGGCTGTATTTCCCGCCCGGCTCGCGAACCGATGCCTCACCCGATTATTGGGTGGCGAACAACGTGGCTTATTCCGTTCTGCCCCGCAATCTGCTCATCGCCGGGGCGGTCGCGCGCCTGAAGCCGGGCATCCGCTTGCGCGAGGCGCAGCAGCAGGTGGAAGCCCTCGCCGCGCCGCTGCTGGCCAGGGAAGATCCGAGCCAGAGAATCGAGTTGCAGCCCATGCAGGATTACCTCGTGGCGGATGTCCGCCCGGCGCTCGTGGCGCTCGTCGGGGCGGTGATTTTCCTGCTCCTGATTGCCTGCGCCAACGTGGCCAATCTGCTGCTGGTGCGGGCCAGGCTGCGCCAGCGCGAACTGGCGGTGCGCGCGGCACTGGGCGCTCCCCGCCCGCGCCTGGTGCGCCAGGTTCTGGCCGAAGCCCTGCTGCTGGCGGGCGCGGGCATCGTGCTCGGCATCGGCATTGCCTGGGCGGGCATCCGCGGATTGCTGGCGATTGCACCGGCCAACGTGCCGCGCCTGGAGACCGCCGCCATCGATTGGCGCGTGATGCTCTTCGCCACCGCGAGCGGCCTGGTGTCCGTGCTGTTGTTCGGACTCGTCCCGGCCTTGCGCGCCGCCCGCTGCGATGTCATCCAGGTGCTGCGCGGCGCCGGCCGCGGAATCCCCGCCGGGCCGGTTCGATTGCGCAGCGGCGTGGTGGCGGCCGAGGTGGCGCTCTCATTCGTCCTGCTCACCGGCTGCGGCCTGATGTTCCGCAGCTTCCTGGAACTGCGCCGCGTCGATCCCGGCTATCGGCCGCATGGCCTGTTGACCTTCTACCTCACTCGCGATTGGCCCCGCCTGGAAAGCCAGGAGGGCCGGTTGGAATTGCTGCGCCAGGTCCAGAGCCGCCTGCGCGACCTGCCGGGCGTCGAAAGCGTCTCCGCATCCGTGGGCTTCCCCCTGGAAACCGCCGGCAGCCGTCCGCCGAATCAATCGGCGCGGCCCGCCTCACGGCCGCTCGCCAGCGCGGAAGGCGCCGATTTTCAAGGCGTGCTGCCCGGCTACTTCGAAACCCTCGGCACGCCGCTTCTGGCCGGCCGTACCTTCACCGATGCTGATAACACGCCCGGCCGCCGGGTGGCTGTGATCGATCAACTCCTGGCCGCGCGCGCTTTCCCCAATCAATCCGCCATCGGCAAGCGCATCGCGATTCCCTGGCCGGACAGCCCCTGGGTGGAGGTGATCGGCGTGGTCGGCAGCCAGCGCATGTCCTCGCTGGCCGCGCCGGGCCGCGAGACCATCTACTTCCCGGATGCCTTTTGGGGCATCGGCGTTTCCCGCTATTGGGCCCTCCGCACCACGGGAGATCCCGCCCGCCTGGCCGGAGCCGTGCGCGCCGCCATCGTCCGTACCGACCCGCAATTCGTCATGTCCAAAGTGCAAACCATGGACGCGCTGGTGGAGCAGGACCAGGCCGGCACGCGCTTCTCCCTCCTGCTCATCGGCGCTTTCGCCGCCCTCGCCATGGTGCTGGCCGGCGTAGGACTGTACGGCGTGGTGGCCACCCTGGTGGAGCAGCGCACCGCCGAAATCGGCGTC
>JASHSS010000255.1 GCA_030038565.1 Bryobacteraceae bacterium | reverse complement strand
CCCTCATCGACCGCTTGATCGAACTGGCCCTCAGCCGCCAGGAGCGTAAAAAGGCCACCCGTTTCGCGCGATAAAATGGGAATGCCATGGCGACGGTTCCGAATCTCAAGACGGTCACCTACGAAGAGTGGCTGCGCATGCCGGAAGTCGAAGACGCCACCGAAGAAGTGGTGAACGGAGAGATCCGCATTATGCCGCCGGCCAAGTGGAACCACGCGCAGATCATCACAAACCTGCACCGGCAGATCGGATCGCAGGTGGACTGGCAGCGGGTGACGGTGGTGACGACGCAGTTCGGTCTGATTATCCGCCGCGCGCCGCTCACGTCGAGGGTGCCGGATCTGGCGGTTTTCGAAAACAGCACGATTGTCGAGAAGGATGGCTACATCCATTCCGCGCCCCAACTGGTGGTGGAAGTGCTTTCGCCGGTCAACACGCGGAAGAGAATCGAGGAGAAGTTAGCCGATTATGCGGAGATCGGGGTTCCGGAAGCCTGGATCTTCTCGCCGCCGGCCAAAACCGTGGAGGTGTTTTACCTGGAGGAGGGCAGGCTGGTTTGTGCGCAGGTGCTGAATGGGGAAGGCACGCTTACGCCGAAACATTTCGCGGACGTGAAAGTGGATATCGCGGCCATCTGGCCGGAGTGAAACATTATGGCGACGGTTCCGAATCTCAAGACGGTCACCTACGAAGAGTGGCTGCGCATGCCGGAAGTCGAAGACGCCACCGAAGAAGTGGTGAACGGAGAGATCCGCATTATGCCGCCACCCAAAATAGTACATACCCGTATCGTGCGGAACCTGCGCCGCCAGATTGAGCCTCAGGTTGACGAACGCGCGGTGACGTTATTTGTCGAGCAGTTCGGTCTGATTATCCGCCGCGCGCCGCTCACATCGAGGGTGCCGGATCTGGCGGTTTTCGAAAACAGCACAATTGTCGAGAAGGATGGCTACATCCATTCCGCGCCCCAACTGGTGGTGGAGGTGCTTTCGCCGGCCAACACGCGGAAGAGAATCGACGAGAAGTTAGCCGATGATGCGGAGATCGGGGTTCCGGAAGCCTGGATCTTCTCGCCGCCGGCCAAAACCGTGGAGGTGTTTTACCTGGAAGAGGGCAGGCTGGTTTGTGCGCAGGTGCTGAAGGGGGAAGGCACGCTTACGCCGAAACATTTCGCGGACGTGAAAGTGGATATCGCGGCCATCTGGCCAGAGTGAGAGGTTATGGCGACGGTTCCGAACGTCAGGACGGTCACCTACGAAGAGTGGCTGCGCATGCCCGAGGTGGAAGACGCCATTGAAGAAGTGGTGAACGGAGAGATCCGTATTATGCCTGCGCCCAGGTGGATTCACAGCGAGATCATCGACAGAGTGCACTGGGAGATTATTTCACAGGTTGATCGGAACGCGGTCGCGGTCAAAATCTCGCAAATCGGTCTTATCATCCGGCGCGCGCCGCTCACGTCGAGAGTGCCGGATCTGGCCGTCTTCGAGAGGAGTACGGTGGTCGAAAAGGATGGCTACATCCATTCCGCTCCGCAGCTCGTGGTCGAAGTGCTTTCCCCGGCCAACACCCGCTCCAAAATCGCAGAGAAGCTGGCCGATTATGCTTCGCTGGGCGTCCCCGAGGCCTGGCTGTTTTCGCCGGAGGCCAAGACTGTGGAAGTGTTGTACCTGGAAGAGGGCCGATTTGTCCGCGTGGGGCTTCTGGCGGAAGGCATCCTCAGGCCGAAACATTTCCCGCAGGTGAAAGTAGATATCGACGCCATCTGGCCGGAGTAACGATGGTGAAACCCTCCCGGCATTCCCGCGTCCAAATGCTTATCCAGGAAATCGGACCCCATTGATGTCTTGCCCCGGTCTAAAAACCGCCGCCGCGCTGCTCCTCTGCTCCCTCACCGCTTCCGGCCTGCTGGCCGCCGACGATCTCGCCTCCCAGATGAAAAGCGTGCTGGACGCCTACTCCGCCGCGGAACAAAACGCCGCCGATCCGGTCAGCATGGAGCCGGTGTTTTATCAGGGCGCTATCCCGGCGCTGCTGCGGACGCTCGATCCGCATTCCATCTTCTTCGACCCCGATCAATTCGAGCAGCTCCGCAAAATGGAGCAGTCCACGCAGAAGGGTTTTGGCAGCGTGGTGTCGCTGCTGCCGGGCAGGGTGATTGTTTTGCAGACGCTGCCGGGAACGCCCTCGGCGAAAGCGGGCCTGGTGCCGGGCGACGAGATCGTGGGCATCAACGGCTACCTCATCAGCCGGCTGGATCTGGATCAGCTCACCGAATTGCTGTCGCAATCGCGGCAGCGCGCGGCGCAACTGGATGTGCGGCGACCCGGCGCCGCGCGATTAATGCACCTTACCCTGATTCCCGAAGACATGCAGTCTCCGAGCGTGGAGCGGACGTTTTTCGTGGCCGCCGGAATCGGCTACATCCGCGTGAGCAGTTTCGATCAAAGGACCGGCAGCGACATTCGCCAGGCGATTGAGAAGCTGGGGGGCGAACATCTGGCGGGCCTGGTGCTCGATCTGCGCAACAATCCCGGCGGGGTGGTGGACGCGGCCCTGGATACGGCCTCCCTGTTTCTCGATCCGGGCGCCAAGATCGTCACCGTGCGCGGGCGGCACGTGCCGGAGAAGGTCGAGACCGTGCCGCCGCTCGCCAAACCGTACAAGTTCAAGCTGGCGATTTTGATTAACGCCAAGACCGCCAGCGCCGCCGAGATCGTTTCCGGCGCCATGCAGGATCTGGACCGTGCCGTGATCCTGGGGGAGACCAGCTACGGCAAAGGGCTGGTGCAAAGCGTCTACCCGCTGACGGCCGGCGCCGGACTGGCGCTCACCACGGCGCTCTATTACACGCCCAGCGGGCGGTCCATCCAAAAGCCCCTCTCCGTGCAGCACCCGGGGGAAGGCGGAACGTTCGAGTTGGGAGCGGCCACCGCGCATCCCAATCAACAGACCGACTTCCACACCAGCAAAGGACGGCCGGTGGCGGGCGGCGGCGGCATCCATCCGGATATCGTGGTGGGGCCGCCGGCCATGAACCCGCTCGAAGCGGCCCTGGAGGCCAGCGGCTCGTTTACCAACTTCGCCACCGAATACCTGCGCGACCACAAAATCACGCCGGACTTCGACATCACCGCGGCGGTCCTCAACGCCTTCCAGATCTTCTGCTCGGACCGCTCGATTCAACCCAGCCTGTCGGACTGGCTGTCGGAGCGGGACTACATTTCGAACCGCCTGAAGACCGAGATCTTCAATCAGGCGTTCGGGGTGGAGAGGGGCGACGAGGTCGAGGCCCAGCGCGACCCGGTGATTCTGAAGGCGATCCAAGCCCTGGGGGCATAATATGGAATGGTATTCTAGAATCTTGATCCCCTTCAGAAACCCGTCCCGCCGGGAAATCGCCGCGCCCAATGCATCTCCCTCCAGCGAGGCCGCCGTTGGTGGCGCCGGTAACGCCGGCTCTGGCACGGCCTTAACGGGCTGCGGAACGAGGCCCCGGCAGGCTGAAAGCCTGCCCCACCTGTGCCGGCAAGCGGCTGCTCCCTGGCTGGCGGGGCTGACGCTTCGCCTACCGCGAAGCCTCTTCCCTGCCCTCGGTGTGCTCCTGGCCGCGGCTTCCGCAGCCATGGCGCAACCCTCCGTGCTGCTGGATGCCATGTCCCAGGAGCTCAACCGCAACTTCACGGTGCTCAAGGAAAAGGCCGATCCCCCGCCCTATTTCCTGAGCTACGAGGTCACCGAACAGCAATACCAGACCGTGTCCGGGACGCTGGGCACCGTGGAGGCGACCGACGGCACCAAGAACCGCGAGCTGGATGTCTCGGTCCGGGTCGGCTCGCCGAAGCTCGATAATTACCATCGCGTGCGGCTGGCCGGCGGCGGCGGAGGCGGCGGTATGGGACAATCCACCTCTTCCAGCCTGACTTTCGAGGACAGCGTCAACTCCATCAAGCGGCGCCTCTGGCTGGAGACCGACAGCGCCTATCGGGCCGCCGCCGAGCGGCTCATCCGCATCAAGACCAATACCCAGGTGAAGGTGGCGGAGGAGGACACCTCGGACGACTTCTCGAGCGAGCCGCCGCAGGTTTCCATCGAGGCCCCCGCCAAGCTGAAGTTCGACAAGGAGGATTGGGAGGCGCGCGTCCGCAAGCTCTCGGCGCGCTTCGGCAACTATCCGAGCATTCTCACCTCGCACGTGGTGGTTTCCGGCCAGACCGACACGCGCTACTTCGTCAACACCGAGGGCACCCGCCTGGAGTACGGACGGGGCTTCGCCAGGGTAGTGATTTCGGCATCCGCCCGTGCAGCCGACGGGAGCGACCTGAGTTCGTTCGAGACTTTCGAAGCTGTGGAGGCCTCCGGATTACCGGACGATAAGGTGTTGCAGGCCGCTATCGACCGCGTGGCCAACGACGTTTCCAACCTGCTGAAGGCGCCCGAAGCCGAGCCGTTTGTCGGTCCGGCGATTTTCTCCGGACGCGCGGCGGGGGTCTTTTTTCACGAGATTTTCGGCCACCGGGTGGAAGGACACCGGCAGAAGGACGAGACCGAAGGCCAGACCTTCACCAAGAGCGTAGGCGCCAAGGTGCTGCCGGATTTCCTGTCGGTGGTGTTCGACCCCACCCGGCGCAAGATCGGCGGGATCGACCTGAACGGCTGGTACGATTACGACGACGAGGGCGTGAAGGCGCGGCCGGTGCTGGCGGTGGATAAAGGCGTGCTGAAGACGTTCCTGATGTCGCGCTCGCCCATCAAAGGCATCGATCATTCCAACGGCCACGGCCGCCGCCAGCCGGGCTACGAGGTGGTTTCGCGGCAGTCCAACCTGATCGTGGAATCGTCGAACGCCGTGCCGGAGGCGCGCCTGCGGCAGATGCTGATCGAGGAAGTGAAGCGGCAGAACAAGCCCTACGGGCTGTATTTCCGCGACATAACGGGCGGCTTCACCACCACCGCGCGAGCCGGTTTGCAGGCCTTCAAAGTGCTGCCGGTGATCGTGTACCGGATCTATCCCGACGGGCGTCCGGATGAGCTTGTGCGCGGAACCGATATCGTGGGAACGCCGCTGGCCAGTTTCGCCAAGATCCTGGCCACCGGCGACAAGCCCGAGGTTTTCAACGGCTACTGCGGGGCCGAATCGGGCAACGTGCCGGTCTCGGCGGTGTCCCCGTCGATCCTGGTATCGGAGATCGAAATCGAGAAGAAGGCCAAGTCCAACGACCGGCCACCGCTGCTACCCGAGCCGACCGGCATGGAAGGCAAGGGAGGCGCGCAATGAGGGCGTCTCCGGAAACCGGTTGCGCGCAGCGGGCGCTTTCACCACAGAGACACGGAGAGCACGGAGAAAGCACGGAGAAAACCAAGGCGGGAGGCCGACGTGGTGAATAAGAGTCCCGCCCTCAGGGTCTGGCTCCCGCTGTTGGCCGCCGCGTGCCTGGCTTCCCTGGTGGCGCTGAGCGCGCAGACACCGGCTCCCGACCCGGTGATCCGCGCCATGCACGACGAGCTGGAGCGCGACCGCAAGATCACCGTGGCCAACCTGGAAGCGCCCTATTTCATCGAGTACGTGATGGACGAGGCCGACAGCTACAGCGTTTCGGCCAGCCTGGGCGGCCTGGTATCGAAACGCCGCGAGCGCTTTCGCCAGCCCGAGGTGCACGTGCGGGTGGGGGATTACAAGTTCGACAATACCAATTTCGCCGGCGGCGGTTTCGGGGGCTTCGGCGGCTCGCGCTACGACCTGGAGCGCTTCCCCCTGGAAAACTCCTACCCGGTGCTGCGGCGCTATCTCTGGCTGGAGACCGATTCGGCCTATAAGTCGGCGGTAGAGGCCATCTCGCGCAAGCGGGCGGCGCTCCGCAACCTGTCGCAGAACGGCGACCTGAACGATTTCGCGCACGCCGAGCCGGTCCACTCGGTGCATCCCTTCCACGCGCTGGAGCTGGATGAGAACGCCTGGGCCGACAAGGTGCGGTCGCTTTCGGCGGTGTTCGCGGATTATCCCGCCTTGAAGAATTCCTCCGTCGAGCTGGAGGCCAGCGCGGGCGGCTACGTGGTGGTGAACTCGGAAGGCACCGAGGTGCGCGAGCCGGAAAACGTGGTCTACCTGCGGGCCCGCGCCATCGCGCAGGCCGCCGATGGGACCACGCTGCGCGATTCGGTGAGCTTCCACGCGCTCGACCCGATGCGCATGCCGCCGGATGCCGAGATGCGGCGCGGCGTGACGGAACTGGCCCAGAACGTAGTGGCGCTGGCCAAGGCGCCCATGGGCGACGATTACAACGGGCCGGTGCTGTTTGAAGGCCTGGCCGGAGCGCAGGTGTTCGCCGAGGTGCTGGGGCACAACCTGTCGCTGACGCGGCGTCCCGCGGGCGGCGGCGGACGCGGCGGCAATGTGGAACCCAGCGAACTCGACGGGCGCCTGGGCGCGCGCGTGCTGCCGGATTCCTTCAGCGTGGTGGACGATCCGACCCAAACCGAATGGCGCGGCCGGCCGCTGTTCGGCAGCTACGGCGTGGACCGCGAGGGAGTGCCTGCCAAGCCGCTTCAATTGGTCCAGAAGGGCGTGCTGAAGGGTTACCTGCTCACGCGCCAGCCGGTGAAGGGATTCGAAGGCTCCAACGGACGGGCGCGCATGCCCGGCAACTTCGGCGCTTCCACCGCGGCCATCAGCAACCTGTTCGTGAGCTCTTCGGAGGGCGTCGCGCCGGCCGATCTGAAAAAGCAGCTCATCGACCTGATCCAGACGCGCAACAAGCCGTACGGCATCCTGGTGCGCAAGATGGACTTCCCTTCCTCGGCGTCCACCAACGAGGAACTGCGCCGGCTGCTCCAGGGAAGCCAGGGAGGGGGACGGCCGGTGAGCATTCCCATCCTGGCTTATAAAGTTTACCCCGACGGCCACGAAGAACTGGTGCGCGGCCTGCGATTCCGCGGCTTCAACGCCCGCTCGCTCAAGGACATTCTGGCGGCCGGCAACGACAGCACGGTATTCGATTTCACGGACAATGGGGCGCCTTTCGCGTTGATCGGCGCCAGCTCTTACTTCACCGAAGCCTGCGTGGTGGCGCCGTCCATCCTGATTGACGACCTGGAATTGCATCCCATGGAAGAAGAGCAGCCCAAGCTGCCGGTGGTGCCGGCGCCGGAGTTGATTCGGTAGACGGCCGTGCGCCTTCTTGGCCGATACATTTTCCGGGAAATTCTGACCAGCTCCCTGCTGGGCACGTTTCTGGCAACCTTCGTCATCTTCCTGCAGAAGGTGGACAAGCTGTTCGAGGTGCTGCTGGGCGCCGGCAATCCCTCGGCCAAGACGGTGCTCACGCTGCTGGCCTATTCGCTGCCGCCGGTATTGCCGCAGACGATTCCCTTCGGCGTGCTGGTGGGCATCCTCATCGGGCTGGGGCGGATGTCGTCGGATGGCGAGATCGTGGCCATGCGGGCGGCCGGCGTTTCCAGCCGTAAGGTGATTCTGCCGGTGCTGTTGTTCGCCGGGATGGGGGCGCTGCTGGCGGGCGCGGCGTCGCTGCGCATGTCGCCCTACTGCCTGAGGGAGGCCACCAATATCACCTACGACCTGGCGCGGCGGCAGGTGACCAGCGAAATCAAGCCACGCTCGTTCGTGGAAGACTTCCCCAACATGATCCTGTACGTGGGGGACGTCCGCACCGGCACGCCCACGCGCTGGAACAACGTTTTCCTGGCGGACGTGACTCCGCCGGAGGAACGCCGGCAGGGGCTGGGCGCCAAGGCGGATGGTCCCCTGGTGACGGTTGCGGAATGGGCCGTGGCGATGCCGGACCCCGATCACAACCGGGTGCAGCTTTCCATGCACCACCGCGCCACGCACGAGATGGGCAAGGACGGCAAGGCGCACGACAGCGAAATGCTGATCTCCGACCAGGCGCTGGACGCCAAGCCGCCCGAACAGAACAAGCTGGTCTCGCGGGCCATGAATACCCGCGCGCTGATGAATTACCAGGGACCCGACTGGATCGACGTGCAGGTGGAGCTGCACTCGCGCTTCGCCCTGCCGCTGGCCTGCATCATGCTGGCCATGGTGGGAATTCCGCTGGGCATCGCCACGCGCAAGGGCGGCAAGGGGGCGGGCTACGTAAATGCGGTGTTTCTAGCCTTCTTCGGCTACTACCTGACCTCCATTTCGCTGCTCAACCTGGCCAAGAAGCGCTCGCCTTTCCACCTGCTGGGCATGAACTTTCCGCCCATGCCGATTCCCATGGCGGTGTGGCTGCCGGACGTGGCGTTCTTCCTGGCCGGACTGGTGTTCCTTTACCGCATGGAGAGTCCCGGCGACCGCGACCTGGTGGGGACCGTGGCAGGCTGGTTCGACCGGCTGACCGCGCGGTTCCGCAGCCGGGCGGCTAAGCCCGCCGTAGAGCGCCCGCGCTTTTACGGGTTCCGGCTGCCGCTGCTGCCGCAGATCATCGACACCTACGTGCTCTCCAATTTCGTTTTCTTCCTGTGCGTAGTGCTGGCGAGCTTCGTTTCGATGATCCTGGTGTATCACTTCTTCGAGCTGATGGGCGACATGTTCCAGCGCAACATCTCGCTGATGACCATGTTCAAGTACCTGTTCTTCCTGGCGCCGGAGGAGATTTACGAGATGCTGCCGCTGAGCGTGCTGGTGGCGGTGCTGGTGAATTTCGGGGTGCTCAGCAAACAGAACGAGGTGACGGCCTTCCGCGCCTGCGGGGTGAGCCTGCACCGCCTGGCTGCGCCCATCCTGATCGGCGCCTTGCTGCTGGCGGGCGGCCTGTTCGCCTTCAACTATTACTATGTGCCGGCAGCCAACTTACGGCAGCAGAAACTGTACGACCTGATCAAGGGCCGCACCACCCAGACCTACTTATGCCCGGGCTGTAAGTGGATTCGCGGATACGAGGGACGGATTTATTACTACAAGTATTTCGATACCCAGGAAAACGTCATGGACGACGTCAGCGTGTTCGAGCTGGAGCCCTCCACCTTCCGGCTGACGCGGCAGATCCAGGCCAAGCGCGCGCGCTGGAGCAAGGGGATGCGGACATGGATCTTCGAAAACGGCTGGAGCAGCGATTTTAAAGGCGCCGGACGCCTGCCGTGGGCGCCCTTCGAAGCCACCACCTTCCGGGAGTTGACCGAGCCGCCCGATTACTTCCTCACCGAAGCCGTGCAGGACAAGCAGATGAACTTCCTGCAACTGAGCGATTACATCCGCGGCCTGGAGCAGCGCGGATATGACACGGTGCGGCTACAGGTGCAATACCACTTAAAATTCGCCGCCCCGCTGTTCGCTCTGATCATGGCGATGATCGCCGCGCCCTTCGGCTTCCGGGTAGGCAACCGCGGCCGCATGACCGGGATTGGAGTAAGTCTGGCGATCGCCATCGCCTACCGCGGGATCGGCACGTTATTCGAAAAGATCGGCGACCTAAACCAGCTTTTACCGCCGATAGCGGCCTGGTCGCCGGACCTGGTGTTTGGCCTGGCGGGACTATACATGCTCATGAGGATGAGGAGCTGAGAGGTGCGGAGGGGCGCAAAATCCGGGCGGCGGCCGAGGGCCGGGGAGTGCCCCGGTAGATCCCTGATGCCGGCGCTCCGCTTCGCTGATTTGACAACACTTGCCCGCCGTCCGTATGATGAAATTTCAACCGGTACTCCGTTTCGGCGCGCACACCCCGCGCGAACCGTTGCGCCCAAATGGCTAGCAATCACGTCTGTTTGATCTGGGACATAAAAATATGATCAAAGTGGAAGGTCTGACCAAGCGATACGCCCGTACTGTCGCCGTGGACAATATTTCCTTCGAAGTCGAGAAGGGACAAATCGTAGGTTTTCTGGGGCCGAATGGCGCCGGGAAGACCACCACCATGCGGGTCCTCACCTGCTTTCTGCCGCCCAGCTCGGGCACGGCCAACGTGGCCGGTTTCGATGTGCTGGAAAACCCCATGGAGGTGAAGAAACGCATCGGCTACCTGCCCGAGACCCCTCCCCTGTATCCCGAAATGGAGGTGGATGAGTACCTGCATTTCGTGGGCAAGCTGAAGGGCATTCCCTCGGGGGAGATCCGTCGGCGGGTGGACGAGGTGACGGGACGGTGCGCCATCGGCGACGTGCGCAAGAAGCTCATCGGCAAGCTCTCCAAGGGCTACCGGCAGCGCGTGGGGCTGGCGCAGGCGATCATCCACAATCCCGATGTGCTGATTCTGGACGAGCCCACTTCAGGCCTCGATCCGAAGCAGATTATCGAGATCCGCGAGATGCTCAAATCGCTGGCCGGGGAGCACACCATCATCCTGAGCACCCACATTCTTTCGGAGGTGGAGCACTCCTGCGAGCGGGTCATCATCATCAGCCAGGGAAAGCTGGTGGCCATCGATTCGGTGACCAACCTGACCAACCGGCTGCGCGGCTCCGAAGCGGTGGCGGTGGAAGTGGAGCCGGCCGACGGCCATCCCAGCCCGGTGGAGGTGCAGCAGCGGCTGGAGCAGGTTTCGGGGGTCAGCCGGGTGGTGATGAAGGATTCCAAAAACGGGCGCATCAACTTCGAAGTGGAAAGCCTGCAGGGCCGCTCGGTGCGCGCCGACCTGGCCCGCTCGGTGGTGCAGTCGGGCTGGAATCTGAGCGAGCTGCGCGCCGTGGGGTTGAGCCTGGAAGACATCTTCCTGCAGCTCACCGCGGCCGAGCAAAAGGAAGAGACCAAGCAAAAAGAGGAAGTTAAGGTGGAAGAAGGAGTGAAGCAATGAAGAATGTGCTTCTGATTTGCAGGAAAGAGCTGAACAGTTACTTCGCTTCCCCGATCGCCTATCTGCTGATGGCGTTTTTCGGGTTGATTTTCGGATTCGGCTTTTACACCGCCACGCGCGACATGGTGCGATTCAGCTTCATGGCCCAGATGCAGGGCCAGATGCAGCCCCAGAACGTCAACGATGCGATCATCAAACCGCTGCTGGGCTTCGCCTCGACGGTGGCGCTGTTCCTGATTCCGATGATTACCATGCGGACGTTCGCCGAGGAGAAGCGCACGGGCACCATCGAGCTGCTGATGACTTCGCCGGTGCGCGATATCGACATCATTCTGGGCAAGTGGCTGGGCGCCATGCTGTTGTATCTTTGCGTGCTGGCCATGTCGATGATCAACATCGCCATGCTGTTTGCATGGGGCAAGCCGGACCTGAAGCCGGTGCTGGTGGCTTACCTGGGGCTGATCCTGCAAGGCGGCTGCCTGCTGGCCATCGGAACTTTCATCTCCACCACCACGCGCAACCAGATTGTGGCGGGGGGCGTCACTTTCTTTGTCTGCCTCCTGCTGTGGCTGCTGAGCTGGTTCACGGCATTCGACAGCTCGGCCACCGGATCGGTGGTGAATTATCTGTCGATCGTCACCCACTTCGAGAACTTCAGCAAGGGGGTGATCGATTCCAAAGACGCGGTATTCTACCTTTCCATGATTTTCTTCTGCCTGTTTTTGACGCACAGGGCGTTCGAATCGCTGCGGTGGAGGGCATAACATGGCGGCCAAATGGGTGACTTCAAGACAAGCCAAGTACTCGGCTTACGTCGGTACTTATATCATCGTGATCATCGCCGTCCTGGCGGCCGTGAACTTCCTGGCGAACCGCTACGATAAGTCGTACGATTCCACCGCCAACAAACAATTCACGCTTTCGGATCAGACCCTCAAGGTGGTCCACAACCTCAAGCACGACCTGAAAATTTACGATTTCGCGGAGACCTCGCGCTTCTACAGCGACCGCGACCTGCTGGACCGCTACTCCAACCTGTCGCCCAAGGTCAAGGTGGAATACGTCGATCCCGTGAAGCACCCGCAGCAGGCCAAGGCGGACGGTTTCCGCCGCGACGTGAGCCTGCTGGTGGACAGCGGGACCAAGAAGGAAGAGGCCAAGAGCCTGAGCGAAGAGGAGCTGACCGGTGCGATCATCCGCTCGCTGAAATCGGGCGAGCGCAACGCCTGCTTCGTCTCGGGCAGCGGCGAACACGCGCTCGACGACACCGAAAACACCGGCTACTCGGCCTTGAAGGACGCGCTCGAAAAGAACAACTACAAGACGCGCACGATCTCGCTGCTGAAGGCCGCCGAAGCACCCGCCGCCGCGCCGCCCGCCGCGGGAGCGCCCCCCACCCCTCCGGCCGCGCCCAAGGTGGAAGTGCCCTCCGATTGCACGGTGCTGATTGTAGCGGGGCCGCAGCACGATTACATCCAGCCGGAAACCGACGCCATCAAGAACTTCGTGGAAGGCGGCGGCAAGGCCCTGTTCCTGATGGACCCGGCGCTGCAACTGCGCGGCGGATCGACGGACGAAAACACTTCGCTGGACGCCCTGCTGGCGAACTGGGGAGTGACGCTGAATAAGGACCTGGCGCTCGATACCAGCGGCATCGGCCAGATTTTCGGGCTGGGTCCGGAAGTGCCGCTGGTGACGGCTTACGAATCGCATCCCATCGTCAACCAGATGAAGGACGTGGCGACGGCGTTCCCGATCGCCCGCACGCTGGACGTGAAGAACGGCGATAAAACCACCGTGGAGAAGCTCTTCGCCACCGGCGACAACAGCTATGCCACGACGAATCTGAGTTCCGGCCAGGTGCAACTGGACCCCAAGAGAGATAAGAAGGGACCACTTACCCTGGCGGCGGCGGGGACTTACAACGGCACCACGCCCGGGCGGTTCGTGGTGGTGGGCAGCTCGCTGTGGTGCGGCAACAGCTTTATCCGCTTCAACGGCAACCGCGACCTGTTCCTGAACATGATGAACTGGCTCACGGCCGACGAGGACCTGATTTCCATCCGCCCCAAGGAGCCGGAAGACCGGCCGCTGAATATCAGCGCGCAGAAGCTGAGCATGGTGTTCTGGTTGAGCGTGGTAATCTTCCCGCTGGCGGTGGTCGGCTTCGGCATGGCCACCTGGTGGAAACGGAGATAAGTTATGAAGCCGACGGGGTTGCTGGTCGCCGTCGCGGTGTTGGTGCTTCTGGGCGGCGCGGTGTGGTGGTCGAATAAGAAGCAGGCGTCCGCCGCCAAATCGTCCACCGACACCAGCATCAAGCTGCTCACCATTCCCGACGACCAGTTTCAGGAGATTCACATTCAGAAGGCCGGGGCCGAACCGGAGGATCTGAAGCGCCAGGACGGGAAATGGCAGCTTACCGCCCCGAAGGCGCTGCCGGCCGATCAGGACACGGCGGTTTCGCTGGTCTCGACCCTTTCCAACGTGACCGCGGACGCGGTGATCGAACCCAAGGCGACGGACCTGGCGCCCTACGGCCTGGCGCACCCTTCGATCGACGTGCAGGTCAAGCGCAAGGACGGCAAGACCGACGAGTTGCAGATTGGCGACGATACGCCCACCGGTTCGGGCGCCTACGCCAGGCTGGCCGGCGATCCGCGGGTGGTGACCATCGGCACCTACGTGAAGAGCGGCGTGGACAAATCGCCCAACGACCTGCGCGACAAGCGCCTGCTGACCTTCGACTCCGATAAGCTGACGCGCGTGGAACTGGAGGCCAAGGGGCAGACCATCGAATTCGGCAAGAGCGGGCAGAGCGAATGGCAGATTGTGAAGCCGCGTCCGCTGCGCGCCGACAGCTCGGCGGTAAGCTCGCTGGTGGACAAGCTCAAGGATGCCAAGATGGACCTGACCGCCACGGGCGACCCGGCCAAGGAGTATGCCGCGGCCCCCAAGGTGGCCATCGCGACGGTGACCGACGCCAGCGGAAACCAGACCCTGGAAGTCCACAGGGACAAGGACAAGAACGTCTACGCCAAGAGCAGCGCGGTGGAAGGGATCTACAAAGTGAACTCCGACGTGGCCGACGCCCTGGACAAGAGCCTGGACGATTTCCGGAATAAGAAGCTTTTCGATTTCGGCTTCAGCGACCCCAATAAAGTGGACGTCAACGGAGCGGTTTATACCAAGAGCGGGGATAAGTGGATGGCCGGTCCGAAGACCATGGACAACACCTCCGTGCAAAACCTGATCGACAAGCTGCGGGACCTGAGCGCTTCGAAGTTCGTGGATGCGGGCGGCGGAGACCAGGTTTTCACGGCCACGGTGACTTCCAACGACAACAAGCGCGTGGAGAAAGTGACCATCCGCAAGCAGGGCGACAAATATTTCGCGCAACGCGAGAACGAGCCGAGCATCTATGAATTGGACGGGACGGCGGTGACCGACCTGCAGAAGGCCGCGTCGGATGTGAAGGAAGCCGCGCCGCCCGCGCCGGCAAAGAAGAAATAAGAACGCTTCCGCGCCGCGGCCAGGGTGTGGCGGCCGGGGCCCGGTTACGCTGTTCGCTCCCATGAATGCCCTGCTCACCGATCTCTACGAACTCACCATGGCGGCTGGGTACTTTGAGACCGGCCGGAGCGCCCACAAAGCCACCTTCGAATTCACCATCCGGCACCTGCCGCCGGGGCGCAATTTCGTGCTGGCGGCCGGACTTCCGCAGGTAGTGGATTATCTCCTGAACCTGCGTTTTACCCCGGAAGACATCGATTACCTTCGCACTCTCGCGCAATTCGAGCGGGTTTCTCCGGCCTTTTTCGAGTACCTGGCGCAATTCCGCTTCACGGGCGATTTATTTGCGGTTCCCGAGGGAACGCCGCTGTTCGCGGGCGAGCCGATGCTGTTCGTGCGCGCGCCGATTATTGAAGCGCAGATACCGGAAACCTGGCTGCTGGCGGCGGTTTCCTTTCAGAGTCTGATCTCGAGCAAGGCGGCGCGCATGGTGGAGGCGGCCGGCGGGCGTCCGGTGGTGGAATTCGGCACGCGCCGCGCGCACACGCCGGAGGCGGGCGTGCTGGGCGCGCGGGCGGCTTACATCGGCGGGTGCGCGAGCACCAGCAATGCTTTGGCGGGGGCGCGTTACGGGATTCCGGTGGCGGGAACGGCAGCGCACTCGTGGGTGATGTCGTTCTGCTCCGAGCAATCGGCCTTTCGGCATCTGCAGCAAGTAATGGGCGAGCACGCCACGCACGTGATCGATACCTACGAGCCGCTGCAGGCGGCGCGGCGCGTGGTGGAATTGGGGCGGCCTTTGTGGGGGGTGCGGCTCGATAGCGGCGACCTCCCGGCGCTTTCGCGGCAGGTGCGTCAGATCCTGGATGAGGGCGGCCTCACGGACGCGAAAATCATGGCCTCGGGCGACCTGGATGAGTACAAGATCCGGAATCTGGTGGCCGAGGGAGCGCCCATCGACGCTTTCGGCGTGGGCACGCAGCTATCCACCTCGGCCGATTCGCCCAGCCTGAGCGCGGCCTATAAGCTGGTGGAACTGGACATTCACGGCATCCAGCGCTTCACCGCCAAACTCAGCCCGGACAAGCTCTCGGTGCCGGGCGCCAAGCAGGTGTTCCGGGATGTGGCGCGCGACGTGATTGCGCGCTCGGGGGAATGCGGGCGCGGCGAAGCGCTGCTGCGGCCGGTGCTGCTGGGAGGCCGGCTGGTGGAGCCGCTGCCTTCGCTGGACGAGGCGCGGGCGCGCGCGGCGCGATCGCTGGCCCAGCTTCCGCCGGCTTTGCGACAATTGGAAGTGGGGGAGGGGTGGCCGGTGATTTTGAGCCGTGAACTGCGCGAGCTGATCGAACGCACCCGCCACAACCTGGCGGGATGAAAACGATCTTCATCGATATCGATACGCAGCTCGATTTCCTGTACCCCGCGGGCGCGCTCTACGTACCGGGAGCGGAGCGGATTGTGCCGGCCATCGCCCGGCTGAACCGATTCGCGGCAGCCCAGGGGATGCCGGTGCTCTCGACCACCGACGCCCACACCGAAGACGACCCGGAATTTCACATGTGGCCGCATCACTGCGTGGCCGGCGCGTGGGGACAGCGCAAACCCGAGAGCACCCTGCTGCCGCGGCGGTTAGTGATTCCCAATCGCGAAGGCGAATTGGGGGACATCCACGGCGCGCAGCAGATCGTGGTGGAAAAGCAGACCGTGGACGCGTTCCGCTCGCACAACCTGAGCCGCGTGCTGGATGCGCTGCGCGGGGAGCGCTACGTGGTGTATGGGGTGGTGACGGAGATCTGCGTCTACTACGCCGTGCGCGGGCTGCTGGAGACGGGGTGCCCGGTGATTGTAGTTTCCGATGCCGTGGAGTGCCTGAAAGCGGCCGACGGCCATAAAGCCATCGCGGAAATGGTCGCCGGGGGAGCGATGGTGGCGCCGGTGGCCGAGATCTGCGGAGGGTGAGGCGCGCCTTGCGGGCCGCATTCACACGGAGCCGCGGAGGGCGCGGAGGAAGCACGGAGAATACAATACCCGGAGGCTAAAGGATTGCGCCACGGGCGCTGCCCCTCCTACAGCTTCTGCAGGCGCGTTTCGGCGTCGCCGAACTTCTCCAGCTTGATTCCGAAGCGATCCATGATCGAAAGATACAAGCTGCACATCTTGCGGTTCTCGGCTCCCGCATCCAGATAATTCAACGAGCGTCCGGTGGGGAGCGTGCCGCCAAGGCCGCCGGCGAGCACCACGGGCAGGCGGCTGTTGTCGTGCTTGCGGCCAATCCACATGTTGGAGAGGAACATCAGGCAGGAGTGATCCAGCACCGTGCCGTCTCCTTCGGGCATGCTGTCCAGCTTGGCGGCGAGATAGGCAAGCTGGCTGAGATGGAAGCGGGAGATGCGCTCGTAGCCATCGGAATTGTTGTTGTGCGACGCGGAATGGTGGCCCTCGCGAACATCCAGGAAGGGATAATACAGCGCCGACAAATCGCGGGCCAGCAGCAGCGAGGCGACGCGCGTCTTATCGGTCTGGAAGGCCAGCGCGATCAGGTCGCACATCAGGCGCGTGTGATCCCGCAAATCCTCCGGCAGGCCGTTGGCCGGACGCTGCATGGTGAAGGCCGGACGGTTGTGCTGCCTGGCCGCATCGTCGGCCTGGTCCTTGGTCTTGCGCATGCTGTCCACGCGCTTCTCCACTTCGCGCACGCTGGTGAGATACTCGTCGAGCTTGGTTTTGTCGCTGGAACTGATCTGCCGGCTGAGCGCCTCGGTGCGCTCCTTCACGCGGTCCAGAATGCTCATATTGCGCAGGCTGCCGCGATTTTCGAAGAGGCTGTCGAAGGCCAGCGAGGGGTAAACCTCCACGGGGACGGGCGAATCCGGCGTCTGCCACGAGATATGCGAGCTGTAGGCCAGCGAAAAGTTGGTCTCGTGGTAGCCCGTCATGGGCTCTTCGCAGGCCAGCACAATACTGGATTGCGGGGTGTCCTGGCCCACCGTGTTGGCGATCATCTGGTCCAGCGAGACGCCCGAATGGATGATGGCGCCCTTCTGGATGTGGGCCCCCGAAAGCAGGCTGCCGGTCTGGGCGGGATGAATGCCCTGCCCCATGGCGGCCTCGTTGCGCAGGCCGTCGATCACGTTGATCTTGTGCTTGAGCGGCTCCAGCACCGACAGGGTCTTGCTCAGCTTCATGGCGTCGCCCGAGCCTTCGGCGCTCCATTGTTCCTCGTTGATGCCGTTGCCCATGAAGAGCACGGCGAAGCGCTTGGGGAAGGCCGGGGGCGCGGCGGTATCGGCGAAGGCGGGAAGCGACTGGAGAAACGGCAGAGCCATGGTCACGCCTGCGCCGCGAAGAACCGTGCGGCGGGTAATGCGGCGGGGAGCGATATCGGCAGGCTGGGTCATTAAGGTCACCTTTCGTTGCTTGCGGTCAGGGTCTTGGCGCGCTCATCGGCGGCGCGGCGGTTACGGAATTGGGGACTCGTCACGATGGCGTCGATGAGCGTATCGAAGCGATAGCCATTGGCGGCCAGGCGCGCATCCATGCGCTGGACGGTGGGTTCATCGGAAAGCTGCAGCGTGCGGTTCAACGCGTAAGCCAGCAGCTTGCGGCTGATATTATCCAGGAAATCGCTCTGGCGGTGCTCGCGGATGTAGGCTTTGACGCCTTCGAACCCGGTGTCCTGGATGCCGCCGGGGAAATCGGCGCTGGCGTCGATGGGCCGCCCCGCGAGGTCCTTGGTGCGCGCTTCGCCCACCGGCCCGTAGCCCTCAAACACCAGGCCGAAGGAATCGAAGCGCTGGTGGCAGGAAGCGCACACGGGGTTCTGGCGGTGTTGCGCCAGCATGTCGCGCAAGGGCAATTCGGATTTGGCTTCATCGGCAGGCAATTCCGGAACCACCGGCGGCGGCGGCGGAATCACCTCGCCGAGCACCTTCTGTACCAGCCAGTGCCCGCGTTTCACCGGGCTGGTGCGCAAGCCCGGCGAGTTCTCAGTGAGGAAAACGGCCATGGGCAGCAGACCGCCGCGATGATAGCGGTCCGCATCGTCCACCCGAACCCAGTGATCGAGTCCCCCGGGAACATCGGGCATGCCGTAGTGGCGGGCGAGCACCGGATTGACGAAGGTGTAATTGCCGTAGATCAAGTCCAGAACCGAGCGGTCGTTGCGCACCACGTCTTCAATCAGACGGATGGGCTCCTGGAACATGGCTTCCTTCAGATCGCTGGTGAAGCTGGGGAAACGCTGCCGATCCACCGAGTTGATCTGTTCGAAGTGGCGGAAATCCAGCCAGTCGCCGCCGAATTCGGTGGCCAGCCCGCGGACCTTGTCGTCCTGCAACATGCGGTGGGCCTCGGCCAGTAATACGGCGGGGCGCTCGAGATCGCCGGCCGCGGCATGCGCCATTAATTCCTGGTCCGGCATGCTGGACCACAGGAAATAACTCAGCCGGCTGGCCAGAGCGTAACCGGAGAGCGGCGCCACGGCGGGCGTGCCGGGCTTGGGAGCGCGGCGCTCGGCGGCGGTGTCCAGAAGGTCAATGCGATAGCAGAAATCCGGCGACATCAGCACGCTGACCAGCGAGTCGCGCATGGCGTCCTCGTGGCTCAGGCCTTCCTTTTCGCGCAGTTCGTGATAGTAGGCCAGCAGGTCGTCGCTTT
Organism: Bryobacteraceae bacterium; assembly: GCA_030038565.1. Lineage (GTDB taxonomy): Bacteria > Acidobacteriota > Terriglobia > Bryobacterales > Bryobacteraceae > JOPF133. Next base: position 46 of record JASHSS010000255.1, on the reverse strand, counting down.
CGGCCTTGGCAAGCGGCCGGCGGTAGGCGCGGGCAGCGAATTCCAC
>JASHSS010000254.1 GCA_030038565.1 Bryobacteraceae bacterium | reverse complement strand
GAGCTGACCCTTCGCGGCGGAAAAGTAGTTTACGATCTGAACGGCATCAGCCGCCCGGATTGGCAGACCCTGCCCAAAAACTATACCCGGACGGGAGACCCGCGCTGGGATGCCGTGACGCCGGGCCGTGGGGCGACCCCGCGGAGGTAGCGCAGCCGCATGTCCGGTGGGCGCGGCCCGTCCAGCCGCCGGAGCTCGGCGCCCACAGGTGGGCTCATCCGCGGACAGCGTGCCGGATGGCAAAGCCCGCCGTTTGAAGGGGTCCGCTGCGGCGCGTTGAAAATTTACACCAATTGAAAATTCCGGGTGATTCCGGAATCAAACTCGGATATACTATCTTCGATTAGTATTCTGGGAGCCGAAGGTATACTTCGGTCATGAGGTAAGGGTCTAAGTCTCGGACCCTCAGGTGGAAGAGGGCTTGTATGTCTGGGAAACTAAGTTCGCGATAGCAGGATTGCTCTGCCTGAGGGTAGCGTCGCCGTGTGCCCAGGTAGTCAGGGCAGGGTTACCAGGCGGGTCACCCATCCCAAAAGGGGCGGACCTGGTTGATCGGGGAGTGACACAAGGAGGGATTTGTGCGAATCGTTGCTCGACATGCGCTGCTATTGGTGTGCGCTGCGTTGTTTCTGGCGCCAGTATCAAGCTGGAGCCAACAGGTGACCGCGGCTATCACGGGTAAGGTTACGGACCCGAGCGGAGCGGTAGTGGTGAATGCCAAGGTCGTCGCCACCGATCAGGATCGCGGAACGGAATGGCCGACCACCACCAATGTTGACGGTATCTACGACCTGCCGCGCCTGCCGGTGGGTACGTACAACCTGCGCATTGAACAATCGGGGTTCCAGGCTGCTGTGGTCTCCAACATTTTGCTGCAGTTGAACCAGGTGGCCCGCCTGGATGTGGCGCTCCAGGTCGGAAACGTGCAGCAAACCGTGGAAGTGACCACCGCCGCCCCGCTGTTGCAGACCCAGTCTACGGAGCTTGGCCAGGTGATCGACTCAGCCACCAACGTGGATCTCCCGCTGGCCACTCGGAACTACGTCCAGTTGACGTTGCTCGCTCCGGGGAGCATCCATCCCAACCCGGCCGGCTTTAAGAGCGGTTTGACTACCGACTCCAGTTCGCGGCCGAACGTCAACGGGAACCGCGAGCAGTCCAACAACTTCATGCTGGATGGTCTGGACAATAACCAGATCTCCGACAACCTGGTGGGATACGCGCCGGCGGTGGATGCGATCCAGGAGTTCAACGAGATCACCCTCACCGCCCCCGCCGAGTTCGGCAACTACATGGGCGGCATCATCAGCACCACCACCAAATCAGGCACCAATCAATTGCACGGAAGCGCCTATGAGTTTTTCCGTAACAACGTCTTGAACGCCAACTCCTGGACCAGCGATTTCGAGGGTTTGCCGAAAGCCGCCGTCCGGTGGAACAACTTCGGCGCCACGGCGGGCGGGCCGATCAAGAAAGACAAGCTCTTCTTCTTCGTCGATTACCAGGGATCGCGCGACGATACGCCCACCAGCGTCAGCACCACGAGCGTTTTCACGGCGGCGGAACGCACCGGCGATTTCTCCCAGCTGCTCTCGCAAGCTAAGCCGGTGCAACTGTACAATCCCTTCTCGCTTTCGAACGGCGTCCGGGCTCCTTTTCCGAACAACCAGATCCCGGCTTCGCTGTTCAGCCCGGCGGCTCAGAAGATCGTTACGTCCCAGTATTACCCCGCGCCGGTCAACGGCAATCTTCTGAACAATCTCACCTACGGGGTCAATACTTATATCAACGGCGATCAAGGGGATATCAAAGTCGATTACAACATGGATGAAAAGGACCGCTTCTACGTGCGCTACTCCGAGAGCGCCTATACCAACCCGACCTTCCGAACGGATGCGATCCTTTACAACAGCTTCGCCGACTACCCCACCCATACCGGCGTGGCGGACTGGACTCGAACGGTGAGCCCTTCCCTGGTGAACGAAGCGCGCTTTGGGGTGAACTACGTTTTCCTGAACAACGGAGCCGCCTCCAACACGCTCACGAATTTCGCGCAAAGCGTGGGAATCCAGGGCGTGCCCACCACGTTCCTGCCCTCCATGAGCCTGTCCGGGGGGAACGTGTCGAGTTTTGGAACCAGCGATGTGTATCAATTGTTCGCCACCGCGGTAATCCACTACGAAGATACGCTTATCTACACCAAGGGCAATCACACGATGCACTTCGGCTTCCAGGGATACCGCTACCGGATGGACGTGTTCTACTCCGGGAATAACGGCGTCGCCGGCACCATCCTGTTCAACGGTTACTACACCACCAGGGTACCGGCAACCGGCGCCAGCAGCACCAACGGCGGCATCGCAGAAGCGGACTTTCTACTGGGCCTTCCCGACGAAATCCAAGGCGGCGTGAATGGCGGCACCTGGGGCCAACGGGCCAACTCGCTGGCGGCGTTTTACCAGGACGACTGGCGCGTGACTCCCACCCTGACACTCAATCTGGGTCTGCGCTGGGAACTGCATACGCCCTGGGGCGAGGTGCACGACCGCATGGCGAACTTCAACCTAGTAACCGGCCAGGAGTACACCGCCGGACAGGCTTGTCCCTATAACAATTGCAACGCCCTGTATAACCAGTACAACGGGATTACGAATTTTCAGCCGCGCGTCGGTTTCGCGTGGACCCCGGGCCACGGTAAGACGGTTATCCGTGGCGGATACACGCTATCCAACTACCTGGAGGGCACCGGCACCAATCTGCGCCTGACCATCAACCCGCCCTTCGCGGTGGAGCATGACGATCAGTACTCCGCCTCGGGCAACTATCCCGACCTTCCCGGCTCGACGCTCGATCAGGGATTTCTGCCGTTCCTGAGCAATGCCGGCGATCAGTTCCACAGCGTAACGCTCCGCGTCTGGGATCCCAATGTCCGTCCGGCTGTGGCTAATCAGTGGAACTTCGCCATCCAGCGGCAACTCCTGCCCTCCATGACCTTGCAAGCTGCATACGTGGGCCAGCGCAGCACCCATCTGATGGTCCCGATGCCCTATTTCCAGAAGGTACTCAACTCCAACGGCACGGTTTCGCCAACTGAGTATCTGGCGGGAAATCCGGCGCTGCTGGCCGACATCGGACAGATTTCGGGCACCGCGTCGATCGGCAGTCAGGATTACGATGCCCTGCAGGTCACCCTGCAGAAGCGCTTCAGCTCCGGCATCCAGTTCGCGGCTAACTACACCTGGTCGAAGTGCATGACCAATTCGATCGGCTACTACGGCCAGGGCGGCCAGACCGACGATGCCTCGGCTTACTACGAGAACATCTATAACGCCAAGGCGGAATGGGGCCTTTGCGAATACGACGCCGCGCAAAACTTCGTAGGCAACGCCGTCTATACCCTGCCGATTGGCCGTGACCAGAAGTTCGGCAAAGGGATGAGCAAAGCGCTCGATGCCGTGGTGGGCGGATGGGCGGCCGACGGCATTCTGAGCCTGCACACCGGGTTCCCGATCGTCATCGACGCGACCGATGTTTCCGGCACCGGCTCGCGCGGCGCCCGGGCGAACTGCATCGCACCCGCGGATGTGTACGGAGAGCAGGACGCACCGCAGGGCGGTTACCAATGGTTCAACCCCGCCTCGTATGCCCAGCCTGCGACCGGCACCTTCGGCAATTGCGGAGTCGGCACACTCCGCGGACCAGGCTTGCGGACGCTCGACTTCAACCTGGCAAAGCATTTCACGGTCACCGAACACCAGCGTCTGGAGATTCGCGCCGAATTCATCAATCTGACCAACACCCCCATCCTGAACGCCCCCTCCCGCAGCATCGGTACTACGCTCGGGTTGCTGCAAGGCTCGCAGGGCTCGCGAAATATCCAGCTCGCTTTGAAGTACCTGTTCTGAGGCTGGATGACCGTATTTCCGCCGGGTAACGGGGCCGTCCCACCGGGACGCCCCGTTTCGCGCGGCGACCACAGCGTCTATCCCGATGGCTTCGCCCCGGCGCCGCCGGCAAGTCCGTAGCCCAGTCTGACCGAGATCCTCACCGGCTCCTAATTTCCGTCCTGCTCCTTCAACACGACGATGCCGGCGAAGTCAACCCGGGGATAATCGGGCTGTGGGCGCTGGGCCGGATATCCCGTGCTGCGGCCGGAGCAGGGCATTTCAGCTTCAGGGACCTATACGGCGCGCATGGCGGGCTCCCTACGGCTGGGCCGCGAGCCGACCATCCGCGGCGTAAAAGTAGTTTAATACCTGAATCATATCAGCACCCGGATTGGCAGACCCCTGCCCGAAAACAACACCCGGACGGGAGATCCGCGCTGGGATGCCGCGACCCGGGCCGGCCGGCTGCGCCGCGGAGGAGGCGCGATGGGCGGCTGGGGCGCCGCCCATCCCGGCGGGAAAATCCGGCCCTACGGGTGCGGACGCGTTGAAAACGTGAACAAATTGAAAATTCCGGGTGATTCCGAGCGCAAATTCGTTTATACTGTGCTAGATCAGGATTTTGGGATTTTGGGAGCCGAAGCTACGGTTACGGCTTCCTGGTAACGGGTCTAAGTCTCGGGCCCTTGGGTGAAAGGGGTCACTATGTTCGGGAAAACCTACTTCGCAGTTGCAGGCTTGCTTTGCCTGGGTGTCGCGTCGTCGTATGCCCAGGAAGTCAGCGCCGGGATTACCGGGCGCGTCACAGATCCATCGGGGAGCTCCATTGTCGGCGCCAAGGTCACTGCCAAGGATTTGGATCGCCAGACGGAGTGGCCCACCACCACTAACGTCGATGGGATTTATGCCTTTCCGCGCATTCCCAACGGCAGGTATGAACTGAAGGTTGAAGCCACCGGCTTCAAGACCTATATCAACCCGGAGTTTGTTCTGGAGGTCAACCAGCGCGGCCGTGTCGATGTGACTTTACAGGTCGGCGCCATCACCGAAAGCGTTGAGGTGACCGGCGCGGCGCCGCTGCTGCAGACCGATACCACGCAGGTGGGGTCGACCATCGACACCAGCCAGATCGACCACACGCCGCTCATCAGCCGCAACCCTGTCGCCCTTTCTCTACTGACCGCGGGTGTCACTAACCCCGATCCTTCCAGCTTCAACAGCGGACAGCGCGCCGCGGGAGGCGGCCGTCCCTATGTCAACGGCAACCGCGAGGAAGCGAACAACTTCCTGCTGGATGGCGTGGATAACAACTTCACCTCCGACGACCTGGTTTCGTATCAGCCCAACCCGGATGCCATCGAGGAGTTCAAGCTGATCACCAACAACGCCTCCGCCGAATTCGGCAACTTCCAGGGCGGCGTCATCGACGTGATCATCAAGTCCGGGACCAACCAGTTGCACGGCGATGCGTTCGAATACTTCCGCAACGACAAGCTGAACGCCAACAACTGGTCCAACAATTGGAATGCAGTAGCCCGTCCGGCGCAGCGCTGGAACCAGTTCGGCGGCACGCTCGGCGGCCGCATCGTCAAGGACAGGCTGTTCTTCTTCCTCGACGAGCAGAGCCTGCGGAGCGACACCCCGCCCTCGGTCTCGGCCGCCACGTTGATGCCGACCGCTTGGCGAACCGGCGACTTTTCCGCGCTGCTCGATGCCACCCAAACCGGCGGCAAGGTTATCCAGCTTTACAATCCCTTTTCGCTGGACACGACCACCGGCCTGCGCGCTCCCTTCCCGAATAACCAGATTCCCCAAAGTCTCCTGGATCCGGCGGCGGCGAAACTGGTGAGCAGCAGCTTTTATCCCCAACCGCAATATAGCCGGTTCACCACCTCCAACTACTACTACCAGTCGTTCAGTCACCTATACAGCGACCAGGGCGACATCAAGACGGACTGGCGGCCGAATGATAAGGACTACCTCTCGGTGCGCATCTCCAAGGCCCGCCAGGATGCCCCCAGCCTCAACACCATGCCGATTTTCTATGGCAGCTTCAACACTTCGCCCTTCGAGAATGCCGTCTTCAACTGGACCCGCACCATCAGCCCCAGGATGGTCAACGAGGTACGCGTGGGTGTCAACTTTGTGACGCTCAATAACGGTGGGCAGGATGAAGGCTTAGGGAACCTGGCGCAACAGGTCGGGATCAGCAACGCGGGCACCGGACTGCTGGCGCTGGGACAGGGCCTCGGCAACGGCGGGTCCTTCAACTGGATCACGGGGCTGGGCAGCGCCAACATCGGGACCCAGCAGGATTTCGCCAACACCACCTTCCATTATGCGGACAACCTGACCCTCATCCGCGGCCGCCACATGATGAAAATGGGCGCCCAGTTGCTTCGCGAGAGGATTGACGTTTTCTATTCCGGCAATAACGGCCGTTCCGGGTTTATCAACTTCGACGGCCAGTTTACGGCTCAAAACGCGCTCTCCCCGTCCGGAACGCAGATCGGCGAGGCCGATTTCATGCTTGGCCTGACCGACGACTACGGCCGCGGCCTGCAATCGGGCACCTGGGGCCAGCGCTCCAACGTCTGGGGCGCCTATTTCCAGGATGACTGGCGCGCCACCAACAGCCTGACTCTGAACCTCGGCCTGCGCTGGGAATATCACTCGCCATGGGTTGAGGTGGACAACCGCCAGGCCAATTTCGGCCAAATCAGCGGCCAGTTGGAATTGGCCGCGCCGCTGCCCTCCGGCCTGGCCACGCCTCCGGGACCGGCGCCGCTGGTTGAAAGCAGCACTCCGGGCCTTTACAACTCCTACAAGAAGGATTTCCAGCCGCGCATCGGCTTTGCTTACACCCCCGATATGCTGAGGAAGAAACTGGTCCTCCGCGGCGCTTACACCATTTCCTCTTACCTGGAAGGAACCGGAACCAATCTGCGTACCCCGCTGAATCCGCCCTTCGAGCAGGAGTTCGAGACGCGCTACAACATTGCGGGGCAGTATACGCTGCCGGGGAGCACGCTCGACCAGGGCTTGTTCGGCTTGAATCCGAAGAACCCCTACTCCGGCGCTACCATCCGTCTGTGGGATCCGAATGTCCGGCCCGCCGAGGTCCAGCAGTGGAACTTATCGACGGACCTCGAGGTTCCGTTCAACAATGTCCTTACAGTCGGCTATGTCGGCCAACACGGAACCCACCTCATGGTGGCCATGCCCTATCTGCAAAACATCGTCACCAATGGAGTAGTGAGCGAGGGCCCGTATCTTTCCGGCAATCCCACGCTGCGCAGCGAGATCTCGCAGATTTCCGGCACGGCCTCGATTGCCAGGCAGGGGTACAACGCGCTCCAGGCGACTCTGCGCAGGCGCTTTGCCTTGGGGCTGGAATACCAGGTCGCTTTCACCTACTCGCACGGCATGTCCGATTCCATCGGCTATTATGGCCAGGGCGGCCAGGCGGGCAGCCAATCCGCGTATTGGCAGTATCTCTACTGCCAGTCATGTGAAATGGGGCCGACTTACTTCGATGCGAAGTTCATGTTCGTCCCATCCTTCACCTATCAGCTTCCCTTCGGCCGCAACCGCAAGTTCGGGGCGAATTGGAGCAGACCGGTTGACTCGATCATAGGCGGTTGGCAGCTCGGCGGCGTTTACACCGCCCACACCGGCTTCCCGCTCACCATCAAATACAACCAGGACACCTCCGGCACCGGCCAGCGCAGCTACCGCGTGGATGTTGACGGCACGCCGCACGATCCCCACCAGGTGGGACCGGGCAACGAATGGCTGGACATCACCCCCTATTACGCGCCACCCAAGGGAACCTACGGCGATATCGGCGTGGGCACCGCCCGCGGTCCCGGCATGAGCCGCTTCGATCTTTCGCTCAGCAAGCAGTTCCACATCACCGAGCGGAGATACTTCGAGCTGCGCGGCGAAGCCTTCAACCTGTTCAATACGCCCATTTTCCTGAGCCCTTCATCGCAGACCATCACCTCCACGCTGTTCGGCCAGATTCGCAGTTCAGAATCCCCGCGCAATATGCAGGTAGTCGCTAAGTTTTACTTCTAGTTCGTCCACTCCCAGTAGGGGCGTCCCACCCGGACGCCCCGTTTCATCCCGTCCTTGATTACAATCGAAGTGTTACGAAGGAGGAGGCACAATGTCATTCCGGTTCCAAAGGCGTGATCTGTTCCGGCAAGGCGGTCTGCTGGCGCTGGCGCAGGCATTCGGCGGCGGCATCCGCCGCGCGGTGGCCGCTCCACTGGAGATCGGCAGCCAGATGTACCGCTCTATAGGCGTCCGCCCCGTGATCAACGCGCGCGGCACGTTCACCATCATCACCGGCTCCACCACTTTGCCGGAAGTGAAACAGGCCATGGATCAGGCCTCCCGCAGCTTCGTCGATATGGATGAGCTGATGGAAGGCGTCGGCAAGCGCCTGGCCGAATTGAGTGGCGCCGAATGGGGCATCGTCACCGCCGGGTGCGCCGCCGCCATCACGCACTGCACCTCCGCCGCCATCGCCGGCGGCAATCCCGAGCGCATGCAGAGGCTGCCCAACGTGGCCGGGCTGAAAAACGAAGTGGTCGTGCCGGCGTATTCGCACAACGTCTACGACCACGCCGCCCGGATGCTGGGCACGAAACTCATCATCGTGTCCGACCCCGCGGCGCTGGAACCGGCCTTTAACGAGCGTACGGCGATGGTCTATATTATGGCGGGCTTGCAGGACACCGGCCCGCTCGGGACGAAGGTGGTGGCCGAGGTCGCGCGGCGCAAAAAGGTGCCCGTGCTGGTGGACGCGGCGGCCGAGGTTCTGACGCTCAAGCCCAACGTGCATTTGGCGCGCGGCGCCAACGCCGTGGCCTACAGCGGCGGCAAGTGCATTCGCGGACCGCAGGCCGCGGGCATCCTCCTGGGCGACAAAGACTGGCTGCAGGCCGCCTGGATCAACAGCGCGCCGCACCACGCCTTCGGCCGCTCTCTCAAGGCCGGCAAAGAGGAAATCATGGGCATGCTGGCGGCCGTGGAGATGTGGGTGAAACGCGACCACAAGGCCGAATGGGCGCAGTGGGAATCCTGGCTCGGCCATATCGCCCAGAGCGTTCAGAAGGTGGAGGGCGTCTCGACCAAGGTCAACCAGCCTTCACCGGACCTTTCCAACCGCACACCCGAACTCCTGATCCAGTGGGATGCCGCGAAACTCGGCATCACCGGGGAAGAAGTGGCCAAGGTGCTGCTCGACACCGAGCCCCGCATCGTGCTGGCGCGGTCCTCCGGCTCGCGCACCGGGAACATGGCCAGCACGGTGGCGATCGTGCCGTACCAGATGTCGCCGGGCGATGAAAAAGTGGTGGCCGACCGCCTGTACGGCGTGCTGTCGAAGCCGCCGAAGTTCTCGCCGCCGGCCGCCCCCGAAGGCCAGCCCGTCAATGTGGCCGGCCAGTGGGACGTGCACATCGAGTTTCAATACGGTTCCATCGCTCACACGGTGGAGTTGGAACAGGACGGGGCCAAGCTGGTGGGCACGCATCACGGCGAATTCGCTTCCGGCGACCTCACCGGCGCCGTGGCGGCAGACACCGTGCGCTTCCAGAGTTCGCTGCCCACCGATGGCGTGCGCGTGGGATTCCAGTTCGCCGGCACGGTGGCGGAAAACCGGATCGCGGGGACGGTGGGATTAGGCGAGTACGGCCAGGCCCGCTTTACCGCCGAGCGCCACCACTACCGCAGCGGGCGGCGCGGCTGAGCGGCCGCAATTTTTCGCAGAGCATTACCTGAAATCGGGAGGAAACCAATGTCTACGACGAATCGCCGCAAGTTCTTTGGGCGCGGCCTGGCCGCCGCCGCTGTCGCCACGGCCGCCGCGCAGGAGGCCCCCGCGCAGGAAAAGCCCAGCAAGCGGGTCATTTACAAGGATGGCAAGAAACCTGCCAGACCACCCCTCTTCAGCAGCACCGTGGCATTCGGCAACCTGCTGTTCATCTCCGGCGTGGGCGCGCACTTCGAGGGCGATATCAAGGCCCATACCAAGTACGTGCTGGACCAGATCCAGCAGCAGTTGGAGAGCGCCGGCTCTTCCATGGAAAAGTGCCTGAAGTGCAACGTCTACCTGAACGACATCAAGGACTACGACGGGATGAATGAAGTGTTTCGGGGCCGTTTTGGCTCGGAGCCTCCCGTGCGCACGACGGTTGCGCCTACCGGCGGCGTGCCTGGTAATTCGCTGGTCGAAATCGACGTGATCGTCTACATCTGACCGGGCATGGGGCGGCAGGCGGGGAGCGTCCGGTGTACGATACTCCCATATGCTACGTCCCTTCGCCCGCGGCCGGCTTTGCCTGGCCGCCCTAGCGGCCTTTGGCCTCGCGACCCTGATGGTGGCCCAGCAGGGCTATCGCGATACGCCGATTCTTCCGGGTCAGAAGTGGCATGTCCACGATCCCGACCGTCCGCACCCCAAAGAGATAACTCCCGGCGCTACCGCCGGGGCCGCGCCTTCAGACGCCATCGTCCTGTTCGACGGCAAGGATCTGTCCCAATGGGCCCAGCAAGGCCGGGGCCCCGAGCGCGGCAAAACCGTGGCTGCCCGCTGGAAGGTCCTGAACGGGTACTTTGAAGTAGCCCCGCGCACCGGCGACCTGTTCACCCGGCAATCCTTCGGCGATAGCCAGATCCACATCGAATGGTCCGAACCCGAGAACATCACGGGTTCCAGCCAGGACCGCGGTAATAGCGGCGTCTACGTCGCCAGCCGCTACGAGATCCAGGTGCTGGATTCCTACCACCAGTCCACCTATGCCGACGGCCAGGCGGGCGCCATCTATGGACAATGGCCTCCGCTGGTCAACCCCATCCGCAAACCCGGCGAGTGGAACGTCTACGATATCGTTTACGAAGCGCCGCGGTTTGACGGACCGAAAGTTGTCAAGCCCGCCTTCATCACCCTCTTCTTCAATGGCGTGATGGTGCACAATCGCCAGCCGCTCGATGGCAGCACCGAGCATCGCATTCTGGGTCATTACGAGCCTCACGGCGACATGCCCCTCCTGCTTCAGGACCATGGCTCCCCGGTGCGCTTTCGTAACGTGTGGATCCGCCGCCTGGCCGGATACGATCAACCCGAGAAATAGCCGCCATGGCGGGACCGGGGCTGCCCGGCTCACCGGCTCCGGTTTTGCAGAGACGCGAAAATTTGGGACTGCGGCCCGAACCACCCCCTCAGCGAGCGGGCTTGGGCGGTGGCTTTGTGGGCGGCTTGGTCTGGCCAGCGGGTTTCGCGGCGCCCGCCGGCTTGGTCTGGCCAGCGGGTTTCGCGGCGCCCGCCGGCTTGGTTTCGCCGGCGGGTTTCGCCTCGCCGGCCGGCTTGGTTTCGCCAGCGGGTTTCGCCTCGCCCGCCGGCTTACCATCCGCCGCCGGCTTGGTCT
>JASHSS010000253.1 GCA_030038565.1 Bryobacteraceae bacterium | reverse complement strand
GGCGGCGCGGGTTTCGGTGGCGTGGGTGGCGCGGCAGCCTGCGTCGGGATGCGCAGCAGGCGCGTGAATTCCCCGGGCTGCTGCGCGGGTGGCGCAGCCGGAGCTGGAGGCGTCGGCGGTCCGGCGGCAGGCACCCCTAATAAGTCTGCCAGCTCATCCGGCTGGCTTGCAGCCGCGGGCGGCGGTGGGGCGGACTGGGCCGATGGCGGCGTGGGAATGCGCAACAGGCGGGTAAATTCTCCAGGCTCCTGGGCACCCTGAGCCGGGGCGGCCGGAGGCGCTGCTGCCGGAGAGGGAGGAGCCGGCGGGGCCGATTTCTGGAGCGCCTTGGTGAACTCGCCGGGATTGCCGGCTGCGGGCGGCGCTCCGGCGGAGGGCTTGGGCAGGCTCTGGATCAGCCGGGTGAACTCGCCCGGTCCTCCCTGCGGCTGGGTCTCCGGAGCGTGGGGCTGTTGCCCAACCGCCCATCCGGGAATCTTCCACGCGCGCAACCGGGTGTTATCGGTTCCGGACGTCTCGCCCGCCACCAGTTTGGCCTTCAGCGCCGTCAGCCACTGCCGCAGGGGAGGGTTGCCCGCCAACACGTCGGTAATTACGTAGGGTGTGCCGTAATAATCCCCGGTTTCCAGGAAACAGGCCTGATAATCGGCCGGGAGAGCGGCGACTTGCGCCAGCAAGGCTTCATTGGCCGGATTGTGGCCCCCGGCGAGCAAATGTATGGTAACGGACCGTCCGGAAGAAATCTGGCGGCCCGCCAACGTCCGGTCGGCTGGACTGGTTGGCTCGGGCACGCCCCCCATCACCTGGAACCTTTGTTCGAAGCTCATACTTCCCCCTATCTGCCAGGGAGTGGGCGGTCCCCGGCAAAGTTTTCTCGCAGTTCCTGAGGGCGCCTACGGCGATTCTAACCGTTCCTGAAGGCCCCAGCATATGATACAGTATCCCTACTGCGAAATTCGCGACTCAGCTCCGGAGAGTTGAAACGGCATAGCAGATTGCCTTATGAAATCTCTGTCTCAGGTGGTGTGGTCGGAGGGCATGTACCTCGGCCCTCACGAGTTTCAGGCACAAGCCCGCTATTTTGAAGATGCCATCCAGTTCGCTGCGGCGGCGTTGTGGTTTCAATGCTACGGTCTGATCGGCTGTACGCCGGACGCCGAGGCCTTGCGCAACGGCACCGTTAACCTGGTGCATGCCTCCGGTATTTTCCCCGATGGCACGCCGTTCCTTATTCCGCACTCGGATGCGACTCCCGCCGCGCGGCCGATCGCCGAAGTGTTCCCGCCCACCAAAGACCGGCTGACGGTGTTCCTGGGAATGACCGCCCATAAGCCGGGGGCGCGCAACTGCACCACCTCGGCGGAGCCCGGCGACAGCCGGTATTTTTCGGAACTCCGCAACTTCAACGATGAAACCAGCGGCACGGACGTGCGGCCCATTTCCCTCCGGCGCAAGAACATCCGCCTGCTGCTGGAAACGGAACTCAACGAAGGGATCGTCTCCCTGCCGATGGCGCGGGTGCAGCGCGACGGCACCGGCCATTTCATCTACGACCCGGAATTCGTGCCTCCCTGCCTGCAAATCAGCAGCAGCGAGAAGCTGATGCTCATGCTGCGGCGGCTGATCGAGATTCTGGAAGCCAAGAGCACGACTTTAAGCCGGTCGACCTCGGGGGCGGGCGGCGTGGCCGAGTTTTCCACCCGCGATCTGGCCAACTTCTGGCTGATGCACTCGGTGAATTCCGGCCTGGGGGCGCTGCGCCACCTGTGGATTTCGAAACGCGGCCATCCCGAAGAGCTTTTCCTGGAAATGTCGCGCCTGGGCGGCGCGCTTTGCACCTTCGCCCTGGATTCCCATCCGCGCAACCTCCCGGTGTACGATCACAACAATCTCAGCGACTGTTTTCAGAAGCTCGACGAACACATCCGCACGCACCTGGAGACCATCGTTCCCACCAACTGCGTGGTGATCCCTCTCACCAAGGTAGCCAACTACTTTTACGAGGGTGAGATCACCGATACGCGCTGCCTGGGGCGGGCGCGCTGGATCTTCGGAATTCACGCCGAGATCGGCGAGGCCGAACTGATCATTCGCACTCCCCAACTGGTCAAACTCTGTTCGGCCAAATTCGTCGGCGAACTGGTCCGCCGCGCCATGGCCGGCCTGACCCTCACCCACATGCCGGTTCCGCCCCCGGCGGTCCCCGCGCGGGTCGAAACGCAATATTTCGGCATTTCCAGGGACGGCCCTTTTTGGGATCATATTGTACAAACCCGCCGCGTCGGCATCTACGTCCCGGGTGAACTGACCAACGCGGAACTGGAACTTCTGGTTCTTCTGGACAAGTAGGATTTAGGATTAAGGACGGACGTCTGTTATGACAGCTAGCACCACGGGTTCGGAAGCGACCCGAACCGACAATCTCGCGCTCATCTTTCAGGAGGTCTTCACCGCGATTGTCCGACTGCGCTCGAACCGGCAGGAATTATCGGATGCGGAGTCCTTCCGCTTTCACATGCGGGAAGCCATTAAAGCCGGCATCCAGGAAGCCCGCACGCAGGGGGGCTACTCGGGCGACGACATCAAAATGGCCACCCTCGCGCTGGTCGGATTCCTGGACGAATCGGTGCTGAAAACCCAGAATCCGATTTTCGCCAACTGGCCTCGCAAGCCGCTGCAGGAGGAATTGTTCGGCATTCACATGGCTGGAGAGATTTTCTTCCAGAACCTGGAAAAACTGGCGGGGCGCCCCGATTCGGCCGACCTGGCGGACCTTCTGGAGGTGCACTATCTCTGCCTCCTGCTGGGTTTCGGGGGCAAGTACAGCATCGGCGGCCGCGGGGAACTGCAGGCCATCACCACCGCCACCGGCGACCGCATCCGCCGCATCCGCGGCGCTTCGAGCGACCCGTTCCTGGAAATCGCGAACGAGCCCGAAGTGGTCAAGACGGTCGAAGACCCATGGGTCAAAAAACTGCTGATCGCGGCGATCGCCTGTTTTGTCCTGATGGTGTTGCTGTTTGTGACATTCAAGGTGAGCCTCGGCTCGAGCGCCTCGGGCGTTCGCGCCTCGGCTGAAGCATCCAAAATCTAGGAGGCCAAGCGATGAGCCAAAAGAAACTGATGATCATTGGCGGCGTCGTCGCCCTCTTCACGGCCGTATTCGCTTTTGTCCACGCGAATATCGCCAAGATTCCCTTTCTGCGCAACGCCGACCCGTTCGTGGTGGACTTTGCGATCGTGATCGTAGGCCTCCTGAGCGCCGGCATCCTGACGTGGATCATGATGAAGGGATCCACCGAGACCAAGAAGGCTGTCGGCGTCGAAAGCGGAGGCGGAGGCGCCGAGGCGGAGGAGGAAGTAACCGATCTGGATGAGCTGATCGGCGAAGCGGAAGCCCGGCTGGTCGCTGCGCAGCCCGAGAACAAGCCCAGCAATCTTCCCGCGATCCTGCTGATCGGGGAAGCCGGCAGCGCCAAGACCACCGCCATGGTCCACTCCGACACGGAGCCCGAATCGCTGTCCGGCCAGGTGTACGAAGAGAACAAGATTCTGCCCACTCCCACGGCCAATTTCTGGTTTGCGCACAGCACCCTGTTCGTGGAAGTTTCGGGCAAGCTGCTGGGGGACGCCGAGGCGTGGAAGAAGCTGATCGGCCGGCTCCAGCCCCCCAAAGCCGCGGCGCTGCTGGGAACCGCCGAGCAGGCGCCCCGCGCGGTGCTGGTCTGCGTGGATGCCGAGACCCTGACCATTCCCAGTCCCGATCCGCTGGCGATATCCGCCCGCAAGCTGCGCGGCCAGTTGGCCGAGATCTCCCGCCTGCTGGGCATCAATCTGCCGGTGTACGTGTTGTTCACCCGCACGGACCGGCTGCCGTTCTTCGCCGAGTACGTGGCCAAGATGAACAACGACGAGGCCACCAGGATCCTCGGCGTGACCATGCCGATTGTCCCGCACCGCGACGGCATCTATGCCGAACAGGAGACCAACCGGCTGGGCGCGGCGTTCGAAAAACTGTTTCATTCGATGTGTAATGCCCGCCCCGATTTTCTTTCGCGCGAAGGACGCGACGAAGCCGGGCCGCTGGCCAGCATTTACGAGTTTCCGCGCGAGTTCCGTAAGGTCCGCCAGTCGATGGTGCGCTTCCTGGTGGAACTGTGCCGCCCCAGCCAGTTGACCGTGGGGCCGTTTCTGCGGGGCTTTTATTTCTCGGGAGTCCGGCCGGTGGTGGTGAACGAAGTAGCCCCCGCGGCTCCTTCGGCCGCGGCAGGCGCGGGCGGCCCTCCGGGAGCCACGGGCATATTCCGGTACGGGGGCGCGGCCCAGGCGGCGGGGGCCCCGCAGCGCGTGATTGGCACGCGCAAGGTTCCGCAGTGGCTCTTCCTGGGCCATTTCTTCAACGATCTGCTGCTGGCCGACCACGTGGCCAAGAGCGCCAGCGCCACCAGCATCCGGGCCAGCCTGCCGCGCCGCATCCTGCTCAGCTCCGCGGCGGCTTTGTGCCTGATGTACAGCATCGCGCTGGCGGTTTCCTTCCGCCACAACCGGATCCTGGCCAGCGACGTGAAGCAGGCGGCCCAGGGGATCGCTTCGGTGAATGCGGCCGAGGGCGGCCCGGCTTCGCTCGATTCCCTGCAGAAGCTGGAAACCCTGCGGCAATCTCTCGACACCCTCACGAAGTACAACCGCGAGGGAGCTCCCTGGAGCTACCGCTGGGGCCTTTACATCGGCGACAAGATGTACCCGGACGTTTGCCAGCTTTATTTCGCGGATTTCGGAAAGCTGCTTCTGACGCCCACCCAGAACATCCTGGTGGACTTCATGAAGACCCTCCCCAACACTCCTACGGGACCGGCTTACGCCTACACCTACGACAGCCTCAAAGCCTACCTGGAAACCACTTCCAATCACGATAAGGCCACGCGCGCATTCCTGGCGCCGGTGCTGGTGAGCCGCTGGAGCGAGAACCGCAACGTGGAGCCGGCGCGCATGCAACTGGCGCAAAAGCAATTCGAGTTCTACAGCGACCAGTTGAAAATGGCCAATGCCTCATGCCCCTTGACGAGCGACAGCGATGCCCTGGCGATCGGCAAGGCGCGCTTCTATCTGAACCTGTTCGCGGGGCTGGAGCGGGTCTACACCGCCATGCTGGCGGACGCCGCCAAGGCCGGCCAGCCGATCAACTTCAACAAGCGGTTTCCGAACGAGGAAGTCACCGACGGCCAGGAGGTGGCTGCGCCCTTCACCAAGCCGGGCTGGGAGTTCATGAAGGCGGCCCTGAAGGACCCCCAAAAATATTTCGCCGGCGAGCCATGGGTGCTCGGCGAACAAGCCACCAAGAACACCGTGGATGTCTCCACGCTGGGCCTGCAACTGGCCAACCGCTACTATGCCGATTACATCAACCAATGGCGCGACTACATCAAGGCCGCCGCCGTGGTGCGTTACGCCGGCGTGGCGGATGCCGCCAAAAAACTGTCCGTCACCTCCAGCGCCGCGTCTCCCCTGCTGGAACTGTTCTGGCTGTGTTCGCAAAACATCCCCACCGAGCAGCCCGAGATCGCCAGCGCCTTCCAGCCGGTCACCACGGTGGTGCCTACCAGCAACGTGGACCGTTACATCGCCCCCTCCAACCAGGACTACATTGCAGCCTTGCTGAACCTGCAGGCCACGATAGACCAGGTGGTCCAAGCCGGACCGGTGGTCAGCGAAGCCAGCTCGGACAAGACCAAGGACGCCGCCTCGGCCGCCAAAATCAAGGCCAGCCTGGTGGCCAATACTTTCGCTCCCGGTAGTCCCGTCCAGGACAAGACCAAACAACTCCTGTTGGACCCCATCACCTACGCGGAAGCCGTGATCGTAGGCCACAAGGCCGATGAAATCAACGCCGGCGCCGCAGGCGTATGCAAGCTCTATGAGCCGGTGATGAAGAAGTATCCCTTCCTGACCAGCGCTACCACCGAACTCACGGTTGCCGAGATCAACAGCATCTTCCACCCGCCGGATGGCGAATTGTGGAAGTTCTACAACGATAAGCTGACCAAACTGCTGCCCAAGCAGGGGAACCAATACGTGCCCGTGTCGGTGGGCGGTGTCAGTCTGACGCCCAGCTTCGTCACGTTCTTCAACAACGCGGCCGCGTTTTCCAGTTTCGTGTACGCCGGCAACTCAGCGGATCCCCACTTCACCTACACCCTGAAGCCGGTGCAGAGCGATGGCATTTCGTCGGGATCGGTCCAAATCGACGGCCAGTCATTCGCTTATGCCCATACCGATACGCCGCCCAAACAGTTCGTCTGGAAGCCCGACGGGGTGCACGAAGCCAAGGCTACCAAGGCGACCGGCGGCGGCAGCGAGACGACGTTCCAGAGTTTCAGCGGACTGTGGGCCGTCTTCCGGCTCTTCAACGAGGCGGAAACCTGGACGCCGAAGGGGAGCGACAACGTTCTGGCGTGGGTCCCCCGCAGCGGCAAAAATCTCCAGGCCGAGACGCAGGCCAACGGCCAGCCGGTGACCATCCGCATCGAACTCGATATGGGCGGCGGCCCGCAGATTTTCTCGAAGGGTTATTTCTCGCGCATGGCGTGCGTGGCGGTGGCCGCGAAGTAGAGCGGCCCCGCTAACCGCCGACCAGCACCGTAAATTCGCCCATCACGATCATCCCCCCGTGAGCCTCGACATCCAGGATGCGGGCCGCGGGGAGGAAGTTAATGAACACGGTAGTGGACCCTTTGACGATGACATCGGGCGGGCCGACGCAGATCAGCATGTCGGTGACCCTGGCTGCCGGTAGAAAGCCCACCAGCGTGTCGGGCGAGCACGGCCCGCTGATGGGACCCCCGACGTGCGGGACCAGGACGGTGACCATCGGACAGACATGCATGTCGGTGATGCGGGCTTGCGGAAACATGTTCCACAGTATTCCATGCGGGGAGGAGCGGCGCAAGCACCGGCCGCGGGACCGGTACTGGGGATCAGGGAGCCGCCGGGCCGGCGTGGTAGCATGGAATCTTCCGGATACCTGAACCGGGCTCGCGAGCGAGTCCCCGCGGGACCCGCACCCGAACAAAACGGATCCATATGGAAACCTCGGTAGCACTGGATTTTCTGGGCGAGCTCCGCCGCACCCACAGTTGCGGAGAACTGCGCGCCACGGCGGACGGCCAGGCGGTCGTGTTGATGGGGTGGGTGCACCGGCGCCGCGATCACGGCGGCGTCATTTTCGTGGATTTGCGCGACCGCGAGGGCCTCACCCAGGTGGTCTTCCATGAGGAAGTGGGCGCCGCCATGCACCGCCGGGCCGAAGAAATCCGGCCGGAGTATGTCATCGCCGTGGAAGGACGGGTGGCGCTGCGCGGCGCGGCTGCCGTCAATCCGAACCTGGCCACCGGCGAGATTGAGGTGGTGGTTTCGCGCCTCTGGATTCTCAACGAATCCCACACTCCGCCCTTCCCCATGGAAGACCAGGTGGACGTGGCCGAGGACGTGCGCCTGAAATACCGCTACGTGGATCTGCGCCGTCCGCAGATGCAGCGCAACATCATGCTGCGCTCGAAAATCTCCTTCGCGGTGCGCGAGTTTCTGTATTCGCAGGGGTTCCTGGAAATCGAAACTCCCTTCATGACGCGGTCCACACCCGAGGGCGCGCGCGACTACCTGGTGCCCAGCCGCGTGCAGCCGGGTAACTTCTACGCGCTGCCCCAATCGCCGCAGATTTTCAAGCAACTGCTGATGATCAGCGGGTTCGAGAAGTATTTTCAGATCGTGCGCTGTTTCCGGGACGAAGACCTGCGCGCCGACCGCCAGCCCGAATTCACCCAGATCGACCTGGAAATGTCTTTTCCGCAGCAGGAGCGCGTGTTTGAAGTGGTCGAGCCGATGGTCCGGCGAATCTGCCAGGTGGCCGGTTTCCAGGCGCCGGAGCGTTTCCCGCGCATCACCTACGCCGAAGCCATGCGCAGTTACGGCATCGACAAGCCCGATTGCCGCATCCCGCCGATGCACCCGGTGGACGACCTGGCGCCCGAACTGGCCCAGGGCGGGCTGCCGCTGGTGGCCATCCATATTCCTTCCAGCGGAGCGCCCAGCCGCAAGGAGCGCGACGAATTCAAGGCCTTCGGCCAGGAGCGCGGTCTGCGCGTTTACGACGACGCGAAGCGCCTGGACCGGGATTATCCGGAGATCATGGGGCGCATCCGCGAACGCACCGGGGCGGGCGAAAACGACCTGCTGGCGCTGGCGACCTGGGCCGGCGAACCCACCGGCCATCGCCCCGAAGAGACCGTCTACCAGGCCTGCGGCCAGCTACGCCTGTACTGCGCGCAGAAATTCGCCGACCGCCACAAGTTGCTCGACTCGAAGAATTTTCAGTTTCTCTGGGTAGTGGACTTTCCCATGTTCGAATGGGATCCGGAAGAGAATCGCTGGAATGCCGCGCATCACCCCTTCACCTCGGTCCACGACGAGGACCTGGAAAAACTGACGGCCGATCCGGCGCGCTGCCGGGCCAAATCCTACGACCTGGTGTTGAACGGCATCGAATTGGGTTCGGGATCGATCCGTATCCATCGCCGCGACGTGCAGTCGAAGGTCTTCGCCGCGCTGGGATTCAGCCCCGAGGAAGCGCGCCGCCGCTTCGGCTTCCTGCTGGATGCGCTCGAATACGGCGCGCCCCCGCATGGCGGGATCGCCCTGGGACTCGACCGTCTGGTGATGCTTCTGGCCGGCGAAACCTCCATCCGCGACGTCATTCCTTTCCCCAAGACCGCGCGCGCCACCGACCTGATGTGCGAAGCGCCATCGACGGTTCCCGAGCGCCAGTTGCGCGAACTGGGAATCGCCCTGCGCGCTCCGGGCAAATAGAATTTCCTGTCCTTGTGCGCCGCCCTCCGGGCAGGCGGACCAGCCCGTGCCCGCCTGCCCCTGCGCCGCGCCTGTTACCACTCACCAAAGGCTCGGGTATGAGGGGAATGAAATTAGCCTTTGGGCGCCGGCGGGAATTTTTTGAACATATCGTCGACTGATTTTTCCATCCGTTTGTCGTTGGCTTCGGGCTTCGAGGACAGAGTATTCTGAGCGGTTCCGCGCCAGAGGAGTTGCTTGGAATTCGCGTCGAAGATGTCCACATTCAACATGCCGATGGTTTCGGGAACCGTCTGGGTCTCCGAAAATCCCATGCTCCCGCCAAATCCGCCCCGACCACGCCATCCCCAGCCACCGGGGAAGCCGTCATAGAAAGTTTCCATGGTGTCCTGCTCGCGGGTCTTTCCGAACGCCGATACGGCGGCCTGGCCACCCGACGCGACCCTGGTCCACCCCTTGGCGGCCAGGGCGCTATCCACCGCCCTCATGATGCGGCCCTGCCAGAGCGAATTGCCGGCGTTCACACCGATCCAGGAATAGGTATGATAGCTACCAAAGTTTACGTGGTGATTGTAGTCGGTAGTAACATCCGCCGCGAAGGCGGCCGAAACCACCATCGCCGCGGTCAACCAGAGACGTGAAAATCGAAGTTGCATACGTTCGGGTTTCTCCCCTACAGATGGAGCAGATGGCGCGCCACTGTACGAATGGGAGCCCATGCGGGCTTGGTGCGGGAGACCTCAGGCCGGCGGTTGGCCCTGGGCCCACGACATCGCGTAGGCCAGGTTCAACGGCAGGGTCCACCATATCTGGACCGGCGAGCGCCACAGCCGCCGGGCCACGCCGGGCAAGGAATAGAAGCGCTGATTGGCATAGCGGAACCCCGCCAGCAGTTCCGCCGGGCTCATCTGGTGGGGCTGAAAGACTACGTCCGTACGGCTGTTGAACTTGCGCCAGTCGCGGGTCAGAATGCGGCCTTCGGCGGCCATCCGGTCGAAGAGCGGCGTGCCGGGAAAGGGCGTCAGGATGTTGAAAGTGGCATTTTGAACCCCGGCGCCTTCCAGGAAATCCAGGGTCTCTTCAAAAATCCGCGGCGTGTCGTGGTCGAAGCCAAAAACAATTCCAGCCTGCACCGCGATCCCGTGGGCGTGAATGCGGCCGATAATCCGGGCATAGTGTTCCACGCGGTTGAAGCCCTTGCGCACCTCCTCCATGCTGGGTTGGGAGACCGACTCCAACCCCAGAAACAACTGCTTGCATCCGCTCCGCGCGGCGGCTTCCAGAAGCTCGTCATCCTCACCTATCTGCACGCCGGCCTGGCTGCTCCACCACTTGCGATAAGGCGCGATGGCGCCAAACAACTGCCTGGCGTATTCCTTATCCGCGGCGATATTATCGTCCCAGAAGACAATCCGCCTCCCCGGGAAGGAGGCATATTCCGCCGCCACTTCGGCTACCGGGCGCTTCCGCAAGCCGCGGGGGTACATTACCGCTACGGTGCAGAAATCGCAGCGGTGGGGGCATCCGCGGGTGGCGAACAGGACGCCGCTCGTGTAATCGCGGCGGTGATACAAGGCCTTGCGCGCCATGGGACTGTGCTCCAAGCACGGCGCTCCCGCCCGCCGGTAGACACGGCCATCCGCAGGCAGGCTGGGAAAACGTGCCAGAAACTCCTCCCACAGGCCTTCGGCTTCCCCCACAAAAATCACATCCGCATGAAGGGCGGCCTCATCCGGCAGCAGCGTGACATGCGGGCCGCCCATGGCCACCAACACCCCCCGCGACCGGAAACGCGCGGCCAGGCCGTAGGCGTGA
>JASHSS010000252.1 GCA_030038565.1 Bryobacteraceae bacterium | reverse complement strand
CACGGCATCCACCTGCACCAGGTCTGCCGTGACGCGGAATACCGGATCGGCCGGCGTGACGCCGCTTCGCTGCGGGATCAGCGGCAGGGCGCCCGGCACAATCAGCGCGAGAACCAGAACATATCGGCAGGAACGCGTCATGCCCTCCGACCAACGCTAATTCAGCTTAGGCCCGCCTGCCGCGGTTGTGCAACCAGGAGTTCCCGAGGCGACGTCTTCAGCGTTCCAGCCCTCCGCCACTCATGATAGGATTGAGCCATTGGAGGGAACAGGATGGCTCATACCTCTCGACGCAATTTTTTGCGGACCGCGCTGGCCGCGGGCGCATTCGTGGGAACCCGCAGCCTGCCCTTGCGGGCGGCGCGCGGGTCGGCTACCGACTGGGTGACGCTCGGCAAGTCCGACGTCAAGGTAACGCGGCTGGCCCTGGGCACCGGCACTTTCAGCGGGCGCGTGCAGCGGGAGTTGGGGCAGGACCAGTTCACCCGCCTCGTCCGCCACGCCTACGACCGGGGCATTCGCTTCTTTGAAACCTCGGAAACGTACGGGGAGATGCACAAGATGCTGGGCGTCGCGCTCAAGGGAGTTCCGCGCGATTCCTACGCTCTGATGTCCAAGGTGACCACGCGTGAAGGCGTCGATCCGCAGGCTAAAATCGATGAACTGCGCAAGCTGGCCAATACCGAATACTTCGACATCATGCTGATGCACTGGCAGCACGTGGCTAGCTGGCCCACCGACACCGTGCGGTGGCAGGACGGAATCCTGGAAGCCCAATCGAAGAAAATCGTCAAAGGGCACGGCGCGTCGGTACACGGGCTGCCCGCGCTGCGCAAGTTTCCCGGCAACCAGTGGCTGGATATCGCCATGATCCGGATGAACCATAAGGGCGCGCACATGGATGGCGAGGACTTCAACGCCAGCACGGGAAATGTCAGCGAGGTGGTGGAGCACGTGAAGCAGGTTCACGCGCAGGGCATGGGCGTCATCAGCATGAAGCTGGTGGGAGAAGGCTCCTTCACAACCCGCGAGGACCGTCAGGCGTCCCTGAAGTTCGCCTTCAACACCGCGGGCGTGGATGCCGTGACGATCGGCTACAAGAGCCCGGCCGAGGTGGATGAGGCGATCGAGAATCTGAACCTGGCGCTGGCGTAGGCGGCGGCACGCGGGCAACCGCGCGGGCAGGGTTTCCGCCGGCTGCGGCCGGGCGCGCGAGGCGGAGGAAACCATGTCCCTGGAATCGGCAGACCATTCCGGCGGGCCGGCGACGGCCGGTATTTCGCGCCGGACTTTCATGCAGGCAGCGGCACTCCCGGCGGCGCGCGGGGCTGCGGCTCCCTCGCGCCCCAATATCCTTTTTCTGATGGCCGACCAGCTTCGCGCCGATTGCCTGGGCGCGGCGGGCAACGCCGTTATCCGCACTCCCAACCTGGACCGCCTGGCCGCGGCCGGTGTGCTGTTCCGCCACGCCTACTCCTCCACCCCGACATGCACCCCCGCGCGGGCCGCGCTGCTCACCGGCCAGTCGCCGTGGTCGCACGGCATGTTGGGCTACGGCGCGGTGGCCGAACGCTACGCGGTGGAGATGCCGCGCCTGCTGCGCCAAGCCGGCTACCACACCGTGGGCATCGGCAAGATGCACTGGTCACCGGCGCGGGCGTTGCACGGCTTTCACCAGACCATCCTCGACGAATCCACGCCGCTGGAGCTCGAAGAAGCGCGCCGGAACGGGGCCGTCTCCCTGCCGCCCGTCCGTACGGATTATGAAAGCTGGTTCTTCTCCCAGGCGCCCGACCAGAGTCCCTTCGCCACCGGACTGCTGTGGAACGATTACCGCGCGCGCCCGTATGCCCTGCCGGAGCAACTGCATCCCACCGTCTGGACCGGCGAAACCGCGGTGCGCTTCTTGAACTCCTACCAGCGCCCGGAGCCGTTTTTTCTGAAGGTCTCTTTCTTGCGGCCGCATAGTCCCTACGATCCACCCGAGCGTTTCCTGCGCCTGTACGACGGAGCGGCCCTGCCGCCCGCCGAGGTGGGAAACTGGGCGGCTCGCTACCGGGCTCCCAGCGACGCTTCCAACGAACCGTGGCACGGCGATTTCGGCCCCGCCCAGGTGCGGCAGTCGCGGGCCGGCTATTACGGCTCGGCCTCCCACGTGGACGAACAGGTAGGCCGCATTCTCGAAGCGCTGGACCGGCGCGGGATGCTGGACAGCACCCTGATCCTGATGGCCGCCGATCACGGCGACATGCTGGGCGACCAGCACCTCTGGCGCAAGTCATACGCTTACGAGGCCTCCGCCCGCATTCCCATGCTGGTACGGTGGCCGGAAGGCCTGCTCTCCGCGCGGCGCGGGCAGACGCTGGCGCCCCCGGTGGAAATTCGCGATATTCTGCCCACCTTCCTGGATGCCGCGGGGGCGCCCGTGCCGGAGGCCGTCGAGGGGCGCAGCCTGCTCGGCCTCATCCGCCATCCCGAGGGCGACTGGCGCGAATTCATCGACCTGGAGCACGACGTGTGCTACAGCCCCGAGAATCATTGGAACGCTCTCACCGATGGCCGCCGGAAGTTCATCTTCCACGCACAGACCGGCGAGGAGCAGTTTTTCGACCTGGAGGCCGACCCGCGCGAACTCCAGGACCTGGCCGGGCGCCCGGAGCGCGCCGCCGAAGTGCGCTTGTGGAGAGGCCGGCTGACGGCGCACCTGGCCCCGCGCGGCCCGGCTTGGGTGGCCCAAGGCCGCCTGGCTCGGCGCCCGGCCTCCCAACTCTACTCGCCCAACTATCCCCGGCGGGGCTAGCAGCCCTACAGTTTCCCGGCGTTTCCGCCGATGAGAAGCCATATGATCTCGATCAAGAAACTCATCGAGCGCAACGGGGAGGAACTATTCCGGGCGAGCCTGGATGCGTATCGCCTGGCGCTCGGCGCGATGGGGCAGAGCGGGGTCGAAGCCTGCCCGCCGCTGGGGTGCACACTGCGCCAGAACCTGCTCCGGCTGCAGGGCGCCCTGTCCGCGGAATCCACCGCCGAGGTTCTGGAAGAGACTGGCCACAAGGCGGAAGCCGAAATCGCCCGGTGGGGCAGCAGCGCCGCCGATTACTTCAAGCAGAGGGCCGGGGAAGTCAAGGAGCTGATGGTCATCCTGGCCCGCACGGCCGAGCTGACGGGCGAGCGCGACCAGCGCTACAGCCGGCAGTTTCATGAGTTTACGGGCCGCCTGGAAGCCATTGCGGACCTTCACGACCTGGTCCTGATCCGCGATTCGCTGGTGAAGGGCGCCAAAGACCTGAAGGTCTGCGCCGAAACCATGGCCGAGGAAAGCCAGAAATCGCTGGCCCGTCTGCGCGAGGACCTGAGCGTGTACCAGGCGCGTCTGGACGATGCCGAGCGCCTGGCCGGGCAGGACCCGCTGACCGGCTTGGACAACCGCCGGCGGGTGGAAGCTTCCATCGAGTGCCGCATCGGGCTGAAGCAGCCGTTTTCGGTTCTGCTGCTCGATCTGAACGATTTTAAAAAGGTGAACGACACCTGCGGGCACCTGGCGGCCGATGAACTGCTCAAGCAGTTCAGCTCGGAATTGAAGTCGGGGTTCCGCTCGACCGACGTGGTGGGACGCTGGGGCGGCGACGAGTTCATCGTGGTGCTGGATGGCGGGCGCCAGGCTATCGATACGCAGATTCAGCGCATTGCGCGCTGGGTGTTCGGCGATTACACCATCCGGGTGGGGGGTGGATCGGGCGATGCCGGAAGCCGGAAGGTGGCGGTGAGCGCCGCCATCGGGGCGGCCGAATGGCAGGCCGGCGATTCGCTCCGGACTCTGCTGGACCGCGCCGACGCCGCCATGTATCGGGATAAGCGCTCGGGCGCGAAAGCACCAGCCGCCCGCGTCTGACGTCCGGGCCGGCCGGCGTGGGCAGGTGAAGCGCAGGGCGAATCGCCGGCACAGCGTTGGCCAATCCTGCGCGGCTGATCCGCGGGCGGACGGTGCGCGATGTGGGCGCGGTCGGGCCCCCCAAACTTCCACAGGCCTAATGCTTCCGCGTTTTCCGCCGATAAGCTAGCTGGAGGACCCGATATGCCCGCCTCACTCACCGAAAGGACTGAAACGCCGGCGCACATCCGGGTCACGGCGCCGGAGTGCTTTCTGGGCCGACAGCCGATCTATGACGGCGACCGTGAGATCCGGGCCTACGAACTGCTGTACCGGCGCAACGTCAGCGACCCGGCGGCCTGGTTTTCCAACGGCGATCAAGCCAGCGCCGAAGTGCAGCTCAAGGCGTTCCTGGAAATCGGGTTGGCCAAGGTCTCGCCGGAGCAGCCGGTCTTCCTCAACCACACGGCCAGTCTGCTGGCTGTGGATCCGATCCTGCCGCCGGACCGCGCCGTAATCGAGGTGCTGGAGGACGTTCCGGTGAATGTCGAAACCATCGCCAGCCTGGCGCGCATCAAAGGCCTCGGCTACCGCATCGCGTTGGACGACTTTGTTTGTTCCGATGCCTACGTGCCGTTCCTGCGCCTGGCCGATTACGTCAAGCTCGACCTGCGATCGATTCCGGCCGCCGAACTGGGCGCGCAAGTCGAACTGCTGAAGGGCTTCCGGGTCCAGATCGTGGCCGAGAAAGTGGAGTCCGAAGAGGAATTCCGGAACGCCCGATCCCTGGGTTGCGACCTGTTCCAGGGCTACTATCTGCGCAAGCCTGAGATCCTTCGCGGCCGGCGCATTCCGGCCAACCGCCTGTCCGCCTTGTCTCTGCTGGTGGAATGCATGGACCCGGACCAGTCGGCCGCTTCCATCGCCACGGTGGTGGAGCGGGATGCCGCCATGATCTACGGTTTGCTGCGCCTGGCGAATTCCGCGATGTACGGGCGTCACGAGAGGATTCAGTCGCCTTTTCATGCCGTCGCGCTGCTGGGAACCGAGCAGGTCTTCCGCTGGGCTTCCCTGCTGGTGCTGGCGGGCTATAACGATTGCCCCATCGGCTACCTGGGGTTCGCCCTGCAACGCGCGCGGGCTTGCGAAATCATCGCCCAAAGCTACAACCTCCAGGTTCCCCTGGCGTACATGATGGGCCTGTTGTCCACGCTGGATGCGGTTTTGAATGCGCCGCTTGCCGACATCCTCCGGCCGCTGCCCCTGGAGGAGCCGTTCCAGCGGGCGATTCTCCGGCGCGAAGGGGAACTCGGAGCCGTATTGGACGCGGTGTTGGCCTACGAAGCCGGCGATTTCGAGGGGGCGGCCCATCGGGGCATCCCTGTCCAGCGTGTGCAAAATGCTTTCTGGGAGGCGGTGGAGTACAGCGCCGCCATGATGACCGATCTGAAAGTCGCGGCACACCGGCCGGCTACGAGTTGAGAATTCGGAGTCCTTAGCTATTTGCTGGTTTCGAGCGCCGCCACTCCGGGCAGCTTGATCCCCGACAGGAATTCCAGCGAGGCGCCGCCGCCCGTGGATACGTGGGAGATCTTGCCGGTCACCCCGGCGGCCTTGATGGCCTTCTCCGAATCGCCTCCTCCCACTACCGAGACCGCGCCGGATTCGGCCACCGCGCGGGCCAGCGCCACGGTGCCTTTATCGAACGGGGGCTTCTCGAAGATTCCCATGGGGCCGTTCCAGATCACTGTTTTGGCGGCCGCGATCACGGCGGCGTAGGAGGCGATCGTTTGCGGGCCGATATCCACCGCGATGCGTCCCTCCGGGATGGTCTCCACCACTTCATTGGGAGCGCCCGGGGCGATTTCCGTTACCACCACGTGATCCACCGGCAGCAGCAACTTCTCGCCCAACTGGCTGAGCAGTTTGCCGGCCAGTTCCACCTTGTCTTCCTCCACCAGCGATTTCCCGGTGGGCTGGTGGAGCGCGCGCAGGAAGGTGTAGGCCATGGCGCCCCCGATCAGCAACCGGTCCACGATGCGGCCCAGATTCTCGATCACCTCGATTTTGTCGGATACCTTGGCGCCGCCCAGGATCGCCACCGAAGGCCGCTCCGGATGGCTGGTGGCCATCCCCAGGTATTTCAGTTCCTGCTCCATCAACAGGCCGGCGGCGGCCTGCGGCACAAACCGCACCATCCCCTCGGTGGAGGCGTGCGCGCGATGCGCCGAACCGAAGGCGTCGTTCACATAGAGATCGCACAGCGCCGCCAGTTTCTTCGAGAACTCAGGGTCGTTCTTCTCCTCTTCTGAGTGGTAGCGCAGGTTCTCCAGCAGCAGCACCTCGCCGGGCGCAGGCAGCAGCGCTTCCACTTCCGGCCCCACGCAATCGGGCGCCATCTTCACCGGACGGCTCAGCAATTCGGCCAGGCGCGCCGCCGCGGGCTTCAGGCTCATTTCCGGATTCGGCTTGCCCTTGGGGCGCCCCAGGTGGGAAGCCAGGATGACGCCGGCTCCATGTTCGAGCGCATATTGGATGGTAGGAAGAGAGGCCTTGATGCG
Source organism: Bryobacteraceae bacterium (assembly GCA_030038565.1). Classification (GTDB taxonomy): domain Bacteria; phylum Acidobacteriota; class Terriglobia; order Bryobacterales; family Bryobacteraceae; genus JOPF133. The sequence continues at coordinate 6,146 of JASHSS010000252.1, read as the reverse complement.
CTTGTCGCTGGTGATTTCCATGTCGCCCCGCTCGTTCTTCTGGAGCGGCACGTTGAAATCCACACGAATGAATACCCGTTTCCCGTTCAGGTCGAGGTCGCGGATGGATAGATAGGACATATCGGTCTCAAATGGCTTTCCATTTGAGGGTAACATGCGGCGCCGAAGCAGGCCGCCGGCGCCCATCGCGCCCGCGCTACTTGCGCTGCGCCGCGATGTCCTGTCCGCCCTGGTGAATCACCAGGCCGGTTACCTTGCCCGAGGCATCCTTCACGAACTCCACCTGTGCGTCCACGACTTTGAGGAAGAAGCTGGTTTCGCTTTCGGCGAACAACGGGAACTTGGGCTGGCCGGTCATCTGGGTCATCAGTTGCCCGTCTTCCACCGTCATGGCGACTTCCGCGCCACCCGGCAACCCGTACGTGCCGGCGTATTGCGCCAGCGTGGCCGGGGGCAACGGGATTTCCTTGCGCGGCGGCGGCCCCTCGGCCTTCTCGCTCACGCGCGGGGCTCGCATATCGCGGCCGTTCTGGTGTAGCACCAGGCCGGTGACCGCGCCGCCCGCATCCTTTTCAAATTCGATCTGCGCATCCACCACCTTCAGGAAGAACATGGTTTCAGATTGCGGGAAAATCGGAAACATGGGCTGCGGCCCCAGCTTCTCCGACAGTTGATTGCCGTCCAGTGTAATCAGCATGTCGGCGCCGGGGGCCAGGCGGTAAGTGCCCACGTAGCGCGCCAGCACCCTGGGATCGACCGTGATCTCTCTCCGCTCGGAGGTCAGCTCGACGTTCTGCCCGGCCCCCAGTGCCGCCAGTTTTCCGGCGATGGCTGCCGGCGCGGCCCCCTCCACGTTGCCCAGCACCACCACCGTAAGCTTGTCGCCGGGGTAATAGGCCATGTGGGTGCTGAATCCCTCGATGCCGCCGTTGTGCGCGATCGATTTGCGCCCGCCGGAGGTGGACACGATCAGCCCGAAGGCGTAGTCGTTCTTGAACGGGGTGGTCATCTTTTCGAGCGAGGCAGGCTTCAGCAGCTTGCCGCCGAAGAGGCCCTGCTCCCACTTCAGAAGATCCTCGGTGGTGGAATACAGACCACCGGCGCCCTGCGGCACGGTCATGTGAATGAAGCCGGCGTTCCGAAACTCATTGCCGTCGCTCGTGTAACCGGAAGCGCGATGCGGAATAATGGCGGAATTGGAATCGTAACCCGAATCCCGCATGCCCAGGGGGGTGAAAATATTGTCGCGCACGAATTTTTCGTAACTCGTGCCGGATATCTTTTCCAGCAGGTAACTCAACAGCACGTAACCCGAGTTACTGTACTCCCATTGGCTGCCCGGCTCGAACTTCAGCGGCTTATCGCGGAAGCGCGCCACCAATTGCTCGGGGGTGGTGGCGAACGGCTCCAGTTTGGCGTAGTCCGGAAACTCGGTGAAGCCGGGGATGCCGGACGTGTGGGTGAGCAGGTTGAAAAGGGTGATCTTGTCCCAGGCCGCCGGCGCGTCGGGCATATATTTCTTCACCGTATCCTGCACGCTGAGCTTGCCCCGTTCTTCAAGCAGCAGGATCGAGGCCGCGGTGAACTGCTTGGTGATCGACCCCAGGCGGAAGCGGGTGTCCGGGGCGTTGGGAATGTTCCATTCCAGGTTGGCCGACCCGTAGCCCTTGGTCAACAGCACCTGGTCCCCGCGAGCCACCAGCACCGATCCCATGAACTGATGGCCGGCGACATACGATTGCACCACCTGGTCCATGCGGGCGGCATCCTGCGCCAGGCCCGCGGCAGCCGCTAAAAAGAAGGTCCCCGCCAAGAAGGTCCGGATTGAGAAGCGCATGCACACGATATAGCGTGTTGTGGCCGAAAACACAAGCGTCTCCGAACTCCGGCGGAATGCGGGGGCCGGCCGGCCCGGGCGGGGTTTCCATCCAGGCCCGCCGCGGTGCATACTGGGTGACGAAAGCCCATGATCAGAGTCGCATTGCCCTTTGGAATCCGCACCCCTGAAACCAAGCGCGGAGCCTACCGCGCGGCATTGGAGGGGGCGCGGATGGAACCGGTCGAAAACGTGGCTACGCTGGACGGTCTGGATGGCCTGCTGCTGGCCGGAGGATCGGACGTCGATCCCGCACGGTACGGCGTGACCCGAGGCTCCCGGACGGGTCCGCCCGATAGCGAACGGGACAGGCTTGAGGCGGCCCTCGTGGCGGAAGCGCTGGAGCGCGATCTTCCGGTGCTGGCCATCTGCCGCGGCCTGCAATTGCTCAACGTGGCCCTGGGAGGCACCTTGGTCCAGCACGTGGAGGGGCACCAACTTCCGGACGGAGAGGCCGGCCACCCGGTCGCGATCGTGCCGGGCAGCCGGCTCCAGGAGATTCTGGGGGTGGAAGAGTATTCCGTGAATTCACGCCACCATCAATGCGCCGATCGGCTGGCCGGCGGGCTGGAGGTCGCCGCGCGAGCGCCGGACGGCGTGATCGAGGCGCTGGAATTGCCCGGGAAATCCTTCGTGCTGGCGGTGCAGTGGCATCCCGAGGACCGCGCCGCAGGGCTGGACGGCAGACTCTTCGAGGCCTTCCGGGATGCCATGACGGGCGCGCGCAGCGGGGACCGGCTCACTCCAGCGGCACCGGGACAAAAATGGTCTGGCCGCCGCGATTGATCAGCAGGACCGGAGTGCGGCCGCCCGATTTGGCCAGCGCATCGCGGACATCCGCCGGGGTTCGCACCGGCTGGCGATTGACTTCCTGGATCACATCGCCCGCCTGGATGCCGGCCTGGGCGGCGGGTCCATCGGGGTCCACCTGGTCGATCAGCACGCCCGTCGTACCACGCCGCAACCCCAACTGAGAGGCGCGGTCGGGCGTCAAAGCCGAGACGGAGATGCCCAGCTTGGACGTGCCTTGGCTGTCACCGCCCTGCTCCTGGTCGGCGCGGGCCGTCTGGGGCGTCAGTTCGCCTAGCGTGACGCGCACATCCAGCGGCCGTCCGTCGCGCACGATCCCCAGAGTCACTTGGGTGCCCGGCGTAAACCCGGCAATCTCGTTGCGCAGGTTGTTCGCGTCGTTGACCTCTTTGCCGTTCAACTGCACAATCACGTCGTCCAGCTTCACGCCCGCGCGATCCGCCGGCCCGCCCGGATTCACCGAATTCACCACTACGCCGCGCACCTGTTTCAAGCCCAGCCCCGACGCGATCTCCCTGGTGACCGGCTGGATGCCGATGCCCAACATGCCGCGCTGCACCTTGCCCTTGCTGATCAACTGGTTCATCACGGTGCGCGCCATGTTGGAAGGAATCGCGAAGCCGATGCCGATATTGCCGCCATTGGAGGAGAGGATCTGGGAGTTAATGCCGATCAACTCCCCGCGGGTATTCACCAGGGCGCCTCCCGAATTGCCCTGGTTGATGGGGGCGTCGGTCTGTAGGAAATCCTGGAAGCTGCCGCCACCCACCGTATCGGTTGACCGGCCCTTGGCGCTGATGATTCCGGCGGTCACCGATTCGCCCACGCCCAGCGGGTTGCCCACCGCCAGGCACACGTCGCCGACGCGCACTTTATCGGAATCGCCCAGTTGCAGAACCGGCAATCCGCCGGCGCTGATCTTGAGCACCGCCAGGTCGGAAGCGGGGTCCGATCCTACGACCTTGGCCGAGTAAGTGCTCCGCGAACTGAGATCCACCTTGATATCCTCGGCGCCATCGATCACGTGGTGGTTCGTCAGGATATCCCCATCGGCGCGCACGATCACGCCCGATCCCAGAGCCTGCTGCACCTCGGTCTGGCCGCCGCGCGAACGCGGCACGCCGCCGCCGAAGAAATTACGGAAGAAAGGGTCGTCGAAAAAAGGGAATTGCTGCGGCGCCCGCACGCGGCGCGAGGCATGAATCGTAACCACCGCCGGCGCCACATGGTCCACCACGTCGGCGTAAGAAAGTACGGGTCCGTGAATCGATACGTTTCCCGAGGGCATTTGCCTCGGTTCGGAGCCGGCGCTGACATTGTACGGGCGGTTACAGGAGGCCAGGGCGAAGAGAGCGGCGAGGAGTAGCAAAACGCGTCCCATACTTTTAGGCATAGCACGTGACGGCCCAGTGTGCGGGCATCCGGCTGGTGTCGCAGCCTACGCTTCCAGGTGAGCCTTGGACTGCGCCATACTGGCCTGGCGAAGCAGAATGAACTCCGAAAGATGCTCCGAGGTGAGCATTCCGCGGAGGTGGTCTTCCGCGTCCATCACCAGCGCGCAGTCGCCCGGGCCCACCACCTGCGAGAGCGCTTCGGTCAACGGCGCTTCCGGCGCCACGCGTTTGAAATTGCGGTCCATGGCGCCGGCTACGTAGGCATCGGACCCCTGGGTGAGCATGGCGCGCACCAGAGCCTGGCGGGTGAGCAAACCGACTACACTATCTCCGTGCATCACCGGGAAATCGTGCTGGGAAGTGGCCAGCAGCAGGTTACCGGCATCGCGAATGGTGTCGCCGTGGCCGAGCGTGCGGAAGTCGGTGATCATGGCGGCCTCCACTTTATAGCCCGCGGTGAAGATGCGGCCCTTGGCCGCGGTGCCCTCCTGCAACGCGCCCAGGTACACGAACAGGGCTACAAACACGAGCACGAAGTTGCCCCACAGCAGGCCGGCCAGGCCCAGCAGGATGGCCAAAGCCTGTCCGGCGCCGGCGGCGATCCGGGTGGCGTCTTCCATAGGCCGGCCGAGCGCCAGCACGGAGCGCAGAATCCGCCCGCCATCCATGGGATAAGCCGGAAGCAGGTTGAAAAGCCACAGCGCCAGGTTGCCGAACGCGATACGCTCGGCCAGGTTGGCGTCGGTCGGCTCGCGCAATTGCTCCAGGGCCACAAAGCCGTGCTGCGCGGCCACCCAGCCGATCAGCACGGCGGCGATCAGCAGGTTGACGGTGGGGCCGGCCAGGGCGATCCACAACTCCTCGCGCGGTTTGGGCTGCCGCTCGGGGCGGGAGACCCCGCCGATCGGGAACATCACGATTTCGATGGTGCGGATGCCGTAGTGGCGGGCGACCAGGGCGTGCCCCACCTCGTGTAACAGGACGGAAGCGAACAGCGCCAGAATGTACAGGGCGATGCTGCCGCCGGTTTGTTTCCCCCCAATCCCCACAAACAGGAGAAAGATCAGCAGGAGGATAAAGGTGAAGTGCAGGCGCACGGGCACTCCGAAGATGCGCACGGCGCCGACGCTGCCGGGGATGAACTCCGGCTTCCGCTGATCCTGCTGGGCCACCGGGAGATTCGATGCGCGATCCACAGAGGAAGATTCCCCCCATCCGGGCCCGGCCAGGCGACTGGTGCGGGATCCCACGGGCGGGGGCCAGGGCCTTGGATCTTGGTCAAGGGGGGCACTTGGGGCCACCCGGTTCGCATGCGAGGATGCGGGCGATCTGCTCCCGGAGCACAGGACAGCGGTTCTTAGCCGCCCTCCACACGACTTCCCAATCGATCCCGAAGTAGCCGTGAATCAGAATATTGCGGAAAGCCACGATCTGCGGCCAGGGCACCTGGGGATGCCGGCTTTTCAGATCCTCGGAGACCCGTGCGGGTGCCTCGCCGATAATGGCGAGTTTCTGAACAACAGCGCTGCGGAGCATCTCCGATTTCTGAAAGGCCTCAAAATCCGCTTCCACGATGAACTCGGCGATGTAGTCCGTAGCTTGAAGGATATCTGTCAGGTATAGGCCCTCATGCCGCATACAAGAGCCGCGCCTCGGCGAGCACGGAGGACCGTATCAGCGGCTTGAGTCCGTTCTTGGAAACCAGATCGACCTTCCGCCCGAGCAAGTTCGTGAGATCCAACATCAAGCCGGCATAATCCACGAGGTCGATGTCGGCGCCCGGCATAAACTCGACAAGGATATCGATGTCGCTGTCGGGCCTCAGCTCTCCGCGGGCCGCCGACCCGAAAACCGACATCTCGCGGACGTGGTAATGCCGACAGAGATCCGCCAGCCTGCCCTCGTCGACCTGCGCGGCACCGAACTGGATCCCGTGGCTCATAATTGCTTATTCATTATGGCCTACTCCAAGGCAGGTTGGGCGCCCGATAGGCCCCAGGTAGGTTTCGAAGTCCGGTTGGGTCGAGGTGGTTACGGCCGGCCGACCGGTTCCTGGGCGGAGGTCT
>JASHSS010000251.1 GCA_030038565.1 Bryobacteraceae bacterium | reverse complement strand
AAAAATAGGGTACGCCCTGGTCTGCCCGAAGTGATTAAATCAATCCGCCAGCGGAAGCATATCAACACCACGGAACTTGCTCATTTGCTTGGTGTTACACAGGGCCAAGTCAGCCGATACGAGTCTGGGAAAGCCGTGCCGGGCTATTTGCCTCTATCTCGGCTTTTTGAATTGTCGGAAGGAATCGAACGGAATATCATCCTTGACCAAATCGCCGAATGGAAGTCGGCCGTTAGCCTGAGAACCGGGCTGGAACTCACGGAGCAGGAGGTCCGCGCCGGGGTGGAGTGGCTTGCGAATAAAACTGGCAGCCGAGTCTCAGATGAGGTTTGGCGAGAGATCCTGACGGCGACTCCAAGCCTCGCGCAGCTTGTGGAGATTGTGGGGGGCCTCCTCCTCCGTCGCCGCGAGGTTGATTCCTCGGTCGTACAGATTGTGCTGGATTGGGCCGATCAGGCAGACGACGCCGACCCTGTTATAAGGGAGTGCTTCAGGGACGCTGCTGAATATCTTGAATACCTCCTGGATAAAAGGACGGGGAGCAAGGGCTGGAGGCGGGAGGGGAGAGAGGATACGGGGGATCAAGAGAAACAATCCGAGCAAGGCCGGCGATCAGCTTAAACTATGCACCGCCGCCAGGCAAGAAAGATGAGAATTCCCGCGCTGCTCCAAGACACTGGAACAGCATGCAAATTGATTCGACCTTGAAGGCGGTGCTTGTCCCGTTCCTCGGTGTGCTTGGAACCTTATTAGTGGTGGCTTACATCCTGGCCCCCTTTATGCTCTATGGAATCCACAATCGTCTCGGGCGCTTGATCGAAATCCAAGAGGAGGTCAGCCGCCAGTTGGCGCGTTTGGGGCGGACTCCCCTTGTTCCACGGCCGCAAACCGATGCCGCGCCCGCAACGGTCTCTGCCTGGTCCAGTGAACGGCGCTGAACGCGCAACCGGATAATAGGTCCCGAAAAGATTAAACTCTTCCACCGGCCGGCGCGGTCGATTTAATGTTGACTTGCGCGGTCCCAATTCCGCCACATCAGATGGCAAATCGACCTTAAGCCGTGACTGCTCTGTGGCTTAACCAGGATTCGGCTACTTTCCCGCTAAGTTATTGATTCTCCGTCCGCGGTTCCGTGGAAAACGGCCAACCTGAGCGCGTTTGACAAATATTGTGCGCGCCAATTCGACAGCATCAGAAGTGGCAAAATGCGGCATCGCCTACGCCGCTAAGTTCATCTGTTCAGGTGGTTTAGATGCAGCAGCGACTTCCTTGCCGCTTCCTTCCGCATCTCGCCGCGATTTGCCACTTATTGTGATTAGAACTAAGATCCCTATTCGGCGCGCAGCGTCGTGAGCGGATCTCGGGTGGCCGCCCTCAGCCTGCCAAGTCCTTTTTCCGCGCCCCATCGATCGGCGGCTTATGGCGCGGCCGGCCTCAGCAGCAGGCGCAAAGTGGCGATGGAGTAAGGCCCCATGCCGACCTCCACCGCATCCCTCTGCACCGCGATTTCACGCTGATTCCGCTCCGTGGCATTGGTAGCCCAGGCGCGTTCGATCCTCACCAGCCCGGAAGACAGGCGCGCGGTAGCTGCGTGCCCCCCGGTCTCCAGCAGCCTGGCGATATAACCATTGCCATCCTCGGCGGGCTTCAGCGTTTCCAGTTCCACTCCCTCGCCGCTCAGCCCGAGAAACGATCCGGCCGTATCCGGCAGCCGGCCGCGCAGCCCCACCTTATCGTTCCTGTTCAGCTCGCCCAGCTCCAGCGGCGTCAGCTCTTCCTGTCCCAGCCGGCTCAAGAGCGCCGGGTTCAGATCGCCGCCGCTGGTCAGGACATAGCGGAAGGTGAACGCCCCACTCTGCACGCGCGGGAAGTTGGTGTGCCAATAGTTGTTCATCGCGTAGGAGAAAATCGTAGCCGAGCGCGGCTCGAACTTCCGGGGCCAAAGGCCGCGGTTGATATCGCCGAAAGTCACCAGCGGCGCATCCAGCGGCACCACCACCGCGCTCGCTCCGCCGCCACTCACGCGCGACCAGCGCCCCGCCGTGTACCATTCCCGGCAGCCGCCGGCCAATTCGTCGCGGGCCGGGTTCACCGTGCCGTTCTGTCCCTCCTACTCGAATTGCGGATCGGAAGCGGCGAAGGGGAACGCAAAGTAAACCGCCTCCTTATCGCTCACCGGCGCCTTCTTCAGGCGGTTGACGATCTCGATCTTCTTTTGCTCGTCGAAAAGCTGGATCTCGACGGCAATTTCGGGCGCGTGAAGCCCGCTCACCTGGTAGCGCAGCGTCGATCCCCACGGCGCCCGCGTAGCGGTCACCGCCGCCGCGCCGCCGGAGGGAGTCACGGTCAGGCGGGCGTCCGGCAGGTGCTCGGAAATGTGGATCAGCCGCGTGCCCTCGCCGCCGGAGACATACAAATACTGGTCCAGCAGGTACGGGCTGCGCGGGTCCACCAGCTCGCGGCCCGTCTGTTTGTCGAAGATGCTGGAAACGCCGCCGCGCTCGGGATCGACGGTCACGCGGTAAAATGCGTTTTCCGCCAGGTTGGCGGGCTGGGGAGCCGCGGCCGTAGGAGCACGCCGGTTCTCCAGGCGGTAGACGCGATATCCCACGGCCGGGACGCGCTCCGCGAGGAACCGCACGCGACGGTATCCGTCGCCGGTCGAAATCGTTTCAAGCGCCATGGCCTCCCCATCCGGGTTCGCGAGTTCCCACCCGTTCGAAAGGTCCATCTCCGCCAGCCCGCTGCTCGTGCCCCAGCGAATTGAAGACCACCACCGCCGGCGGCGCAATCCGGATCGAATCGAGCAGGCGGCTGATGGATTCCTGCGCGATCCAGTGCGCGCTTTCGCGAGCATCCGTGACGTGGAAATGCTTGGTCTCGATCTGCCTCACGCTCTGCTCGCTATCCGGCCGCGAGTAGCCTCCCGAGGAAGTGAAGGTGTGCTCGGCGTACAAAATCAGGTCCTGCCAGAGCCGGTGGATGCGATCGAGTGGCGGCTCCCACTCGGGCCTTTGGAGCGCGGCCAGCGAGGAGAGCGTTTCCACCGCCGGGGCACGGCTTTCGGTCGCGCGGTACAGGGCCTCGTATTGCGCGTCGGTTCCGAAGCCGTCTTCCCAATAGGGGCCGAAATCGCCGCGAACCGTCTCCAGCTTGTCGCCGTACTGCTTCCGAATGCGCTCGAAATAGTCGTCGAAGGTCGCCAGTTGGAGGCGCGGCCAGGCGTATTGGGCGTTCCAGTCGCGCACGAACCGGCCCTCGCCGGGGATCAGGTCGGTGTTTTCAAGCTGGCTCCCGAACATCAGCACCGTGTCGGGCAGATAGTCCGGCGATTCGAAGGTCTGAAAGAAAACCGGAAGGCTTTCGCGGCAGGCGGCCGCGCGCGGCGGCAGGCCGCAAATGAACCACAGGTTCGAATACTGGCGCGTGTAGGCCATCAGCACCTTGGCGCCATCGGGGCCCTGCCACCAGAAAGGCGAACGGGTCTGCCAGCGCCCGTAGAGCGGCTGCGGACCGCGGTCGTCATTCGCGCCGGCGGCGAAGTACTTCACGCCTGCGGCGCTCAGCACGGAGGCGTAAGCCCACGGATAGGCCGGCACGTCGGTGATGTTGGCGTAATCGGTGTCGCGTCCGGCCTGGCGGTTGAGCGCGAAGCCCGTGTACAAAGAGCGAATCAGCGTTTCCAGGCCGGCGCCTCCGGCCATCAGGTTGGCGTATTGCGCGGGAATGGAGATGCGGCCTGCGCGGACCGCGTCCATCAGCTCCTTCCGCGCCGCGGGCGTGCGCGTCCGAAGATATTGCTCCGCCAGCCACGCGCCGTCGAGCGAAAAGCGCATGTCGGCATCGCCGCGCATCTCTTCCAGCAGGCGATCCAGGTTCCGGTTCTGCAACTCTTCGATCTTGGGTTGGTAATCGGTGAAGCCGATATCCAGGTGGGTGTGCGGCACGATTTAGACCGTGAGCTTGCGCCGGGGCGCCAGCCGCGCGGTGCGATCGTAGGTCTTGCCTTCAAGCTCGATCGCCGCGCGGGCTTGGGTCCCCGCGGAAAATTCCGGAATCCAGAATTCGAAGCGCTGCTGGCCGAAGCGCCCCGCGGCGAGAGTGGCGCGATAGGCGCGCCCGCCGACCGAAAGGGTCACCGTTCCGCGGGAGACGGTCTGGGAAGTGGTTACCGTGGCGGTGACCAATTCGCTCGCGACCCCGTTCCGGCTGGCGAAGAAATAAGCCGGCTCGATGTCCACCGCGGGTTCGGCGGCGGCGCCTTCGGAATGCAGCAGGGCCAGGGCGTCCCAACTGATTTGCGAATCGCCGTTCTCGTCGGGAGTGTCATCCACCGTGGTGATGCGCAGAACGTTGCCGCCCTGGCGCAACGCGCCCGCCGGGACGGGAAGGAGCACGCGCGCTTCGGCGCAGATGGGTGAATCGGCGCGCCCCTCGGCGTGATAGCTCAAGCGGCGGTCGAGATACGCCGATGCCGGCGTGCCGTTCAGATCGAGTTCCAGGCGCGGCGCGCGCGGATTGCCCGCCAGGATGGCGAAATCCAGCAAGAACGATCCGCGCGGAGCCTCCTTCAACTGGAACTGGATGGTGCGCGCGTGCGACTGCGGGCCGGCGTTGGCGTTGAGCGTTCCGGATTGCGTCGCGGACCAGCGCCGGGCGGCATCCGGCGCATCGGCGTCCACCACTACCGGCTGGGCGCCAACCCGTCCTGTAAACTCAGCCGCGGCATGGTCGAAATTGCCGATATGCCAGACGGTGTTTTCCTGGGCCGATAGCGCCAAGGCTCCCAGGGCCAGGCTCGACAGCGCCAGCCCGGCCGGAGAATACGATCGAAAGCGCATTCCACGCCTGATTTTACTCCCTGGCGCGGAGCCCCACGGCGGCGGCCCTTAATTCTCCGAGGGCCGCTCCACGTGGTCGATCACGATGACTTCCACCGGTCCCCTGGCGGCCTCCAGTTTCAACCCGAGCTTTTCGAGGGCCGCGAAAATCGTAGGCCCCTCCGGTTCCGTGGCCAGCGGCACTGCGCCCGCATCCCCGACCCCGTCGCCGCGTCCGCCGCGTCCCTGGAACATCGGCATGCTGCTATCGGGCGCAAATTCCACGTCGATATCGTAGAGTCCTTCGAGGCCGGTCTTGTCGATCACGGGCCGGTCCACTACATTCGAGAGCATTCCCCCCGCGAAATCGGCCATTGAGAGGCCGGTGCCGGCCATGTTCACGGTCTTGCCGTTCATCCGCATCCGCTGGTTGCCGCAAAGCCTGGGCGGAGCCTGCCCCCGCTCGGGCATGGGCGGCAGGTGGTCGAGATCGACCGGGATACAGCTTCCGTCCTTCACGGGCAGAAGCTTGCCGCTGCGAGCCACCGTGAGCGTATAGACCGGCGCTTCCCGTGTCTCGCGATGGATCTGAAGCTTGAAGCGTTCTTCCAGAAGCGCCCGCGCCATCGGCCCGATCATCTGCGTGAACGGCGCCGGGTCGCTCGCCTTGGCGTTGATGGCGTAGGTGTCGGAGTGAATCCAGGCCGGACCTCCGACGATCTCGACGAGCTTCAGGTTGGGCTTGCCATTCCCGAGGATCACATAGGCCGCCTGAACGAGGTTTTCCACGGTGACGCACTCCAGGTTCAAGCGGCCCGGCGAGGGCGGCCCCGAAATTTGAAGGCCGCGGCGGCCTCCGCAGGCCGTGTTCGGCTTGACCGAAGCCACCTCGAACTCAGGTTTCGTAGGGGAGGCTTGCGCCCAACCAAACGGCGCACTCGCCAACGCGCCCAGCGAGGCCGCTATCCAAAGCTTTCTCATTCGGATCACCAATCCTCGATGGAATCTCCGGTTCCCCGGAAGATCCGCTTCCCTTATTGACTCCGCAAACCACCCTCAGCTTAGCAGGCTCTGGAAAAGGCCTTGGAAGTCATTCGATTCGCACTTCAGAGGAACGGGCAAAGGCGCTCAACGCCATCATCCGCCCGATGCCGTTCGGAGCCGGGCTGATTGTCTGCCCCCACCATGACGCCATCACCAGATCGCCGCGCCCGGCGGGCAATTGGCTCATCAGGGCGGCCGGAATGGTGAACTTACCCTCCCTTGCGGGTGCATCGCAGTAGGTGAGCGCCGCCACATTGAGATTGGCGTCGGCGCTGTACAAAACGATGGCCATGGCGCCATCCGAATCCGCTGCCTGCCATTCCACGCTCAGCGATTGCGCCCGGAGAATCGGTTCCGCAGGCGGATTCAGGGCGGTGAACGGCACGGGCGCCGGCAGCGCAACCGCGAAGGGACCGACCTGCGCGCCTCCCCATCCGGCGATCCCCAGCCGGCCCGAATCGAGTGATATCCGCCGTGGCGACAACCGGCCTGCTCCCCCGGAAAACATCCGGCGATACAGGCCCACGGCGCCGGATACAAACGGGACAGTCAATTGTACCGTTCGGGTGCGGATGGCAATCGCAGTGCCTGCGTCCAATCCCGCCCCAGGCATCCCACTGAACAGGAGATCCCACATCGAACCGCCCAATTGTGTGTTGGCCTTCACCGCACCGGCCCAGGTAGTGCAAGAGCCCGGGGGAGGAAGCAGCAGCAACGGGTTCGCCCGGGCACTTCCGGGGGGAACATCGAAGAAGCCGGCATTCAGTTCGTCCTCAACGCGATCCTGCCGCGCGTCCAGCGTCCGTCGCAGGGTTCGCGAAAGGAACAGGATGGCGGTTCTTCCGCCGTTCCATCCGGCAGCCAGATCGTCCGGGGGATCGACACAGGCTCCCCCGCCCCGGTGTACGGAGATGGTGACGGTGTTGCTTGGGGGGGCGCCCGGAACGCGGGCGTACACCGGTACGTAGCATCCCTCGGGCGTCTGGAGCGGGGTTTGAATGGTGATTTCCGAGGTGTACGCCGGGGCACTTGCAAGATGCTTGGACACCACGCTCGCGAGCGTATTTCCGATGCGGATTTCTGGCCGGTCCGCGGGCGCCAGGCCGGTTGCGAAGAGCGTCAGCCGCCCGCCGGGCGACAGGGAGTTCGCGGGCCCGTTGGTGGAGCGCGCCGGCCCCCAACCCTGCCCGTTGGCGCTGAACAGGCCGGGAGCCGATTTCAAAATGGTAACTGCCTGGGGAGTACTTTCCAATCCATTCGCGGCGACCGTGAGGCGCGCCGGGCCAACCGGAACATCAGGCGGAATCCAGGCCTCCAGGTGGTGCGGGTCTGCATGCAAGAGAGCCAGCGATCGAGGCCGGCCCGAGCTTGTCAGGGTCACGCGATTCGCCGGGATGCCGGCGGCAAACCGCACCCCGTAAATCGAAATCAGGGAACCACGCGCGATTGCGCCTCCCACGGCCGCCGGCCTCTGGCTGGCCGCGTTCACCACGCCTTCGCGGCGCATCGCCGGCGGTTCCGCTCCGAAAATCGCCCCCTGCACAAAAACACAGAGCAAAATCGCGGCCCGGAGGGACATGGTAGTTGGATTTTAGCAGCGCGCCGCCTATGATAAACTTTCCCTCGTGCCGGCTTACGGACTGAGCCACATTTTATGGCTGATCGGCATCGCCTGCACGTCCGCGGCTTTGTGTTTTTTGTGCCGCCGGAAGTGGATCTCGCACCGGGCCGTCCGGATGGTGCTGGCGGTCGGCCTGGCGGCGGTCGAGATCGAGCGCACCCTGCGCGATGGTCTCCACTTTCCTGGCCGATTGCCATTGAACCTGTGCAATCTTTCCACCTGGGCGGCGGTTTTCGCGCTCTTGACGCTTTGGCCCGCGGCGGTTGAGTTCGCCTACTTTATCGGCCTGTCCGGGGCGGCCATGGCGTTGCTGATGCCGGACATGGGCCACGCGTGGCCGGTCCGGTTCTTCCTGAACCATGGCGGGACGATTATGGCCGCCACGGTCCTGGTTTTCGGCCGCATTGGGCAGGTCAGAAATGGCGCGGTGTGGCGCGCGCTGGCGATTTTGGGGATCTATGCCGTCCTTCTTGGCGCCTTCGACGCGGTCTTCCGAACCAATTACGGATACCTCCGCCACAAACCGGAAGGCGTCACCTTGATGAACCTGATGGGCCCGTGGCCGTTTTATCTTGCCTGGCTGATCCTGGTGGCGTTGACGTTATTCTGGCTGCTCTGGATTCCCGCGCGCCGGAGCGCATCGTGACCGCCAGGTCCCTCTTCGGAGCAGCCCACATCGCCTGGATGCTCGGAATTGTCATCGCGGCGGCGTTGCTGGCGAATCTCTGCCGGCACAATCGGATTCCGCAACGCGGATTGCGCGCGGTTCTCGCCTGCCTCCTGGTGGGCTGTGAGTTCGAGCGCTACATCCAGGACGGGCTGAGGTGGCCGAACGGTCTCCCGCTCCAGCTTTGCAGTGTAACGGCCTGGTTCGCGGTGGCCGCCTGTATCACGCTCGCCCCGTTGGCCACTGAGTACGTCTATTTTCTCGGCATTTCCGGGGCGGGTATGGCGGTGATTACGCCAGACCTGGGGTCTCAATGGCCGCCGCGATTTTTTATCACGCACGGCGTCCTGATTGCCACCGCCTGCGTGCTGACGTTTGGCGGCCTGGTGCCGCTGCGGCGCGGGGCGGTGTGGCGAGCCTACGGCCTTTTCTTCATCAACACGGTCCTGATGGGAATCTTCGACTGGCGGTTCAAAGCCAATTATTGGTATTTGCGCGGCAAGCCGGGAAGTTTTTCGCTCTACAAGTGGATGGGACCGTGGCCGCTCTACATCATTTCCGTTGCCGCGTTTGGACTGGCCTTGTTCTGGCTGCTGTGGCTGCCCTGGCGCTATAGCAGCGCCGGGCGCCTACTCGCCTCTCAGAATCTCCAGGGGCTTGCGCCGCAGCAGCCCGTAGGCGGGCATCCACGCGGCGGCGGCGCACAAAACGCCCGACGCGACCGTAGCGACCGCGGGAGCCTTCCATTCGACCGTCACGTGGACCCCGTGTAAAACGGCGCTCACTACTACAGCCGTAAACCCGCAGGCGAGAACGCTTCCGGCCAGACAAGCCAGAACGCCCATGGCCGCGAACTCGATGGTATACAGTTTGACCAGCGCGCGGCGGCGGCCGCCCAGGGCCGAAACGATGGCCATCTCGCGGAGCCGGAAGCCGCGCGACGCCGCCACCACGGCGATCAGCACCGCCAGGCTCGATCCCAGCGCGTACCAGGCGACCAGGCGCACCAGGAGCAAGGCATCATGGCTCGCCTGCCCGATCATTTCCGACAGATCGTCCTTGGTGAATACGGGTATCGCGGGGTACTCGTCGATGAAGGCCCGGCGAACCGCCGCGACACGCTCCGGCCGGATACGCGCAGCCACCTGGTAGAAGATGTTCGCCGGATCGATCCCGCTGCAATCCATCCGCACGCCATACCAGAGTTCCTCAACGGGCGTGATCCGGCGCACCGCCGTCACGGTAGGGTGAACGATGCGGCCACCGGCTTCGAATTGCAGGCGCGATCCTACGCGCAAACCATGCGGGCGTGCGATGTTGTCAGCAATCTCGAGTTTCACTAACCCCTCCAGGGATTCCTTCCCCTCCGGCGCGCAACCCACAAGATTCGCGATGCGGGCGCCATCCGGGAGTGTCAGCCGGCCGCGGGCCTGCGCGCCGACCACAACCTTCTCGACTCCCGGCTGGTGTTCCAAGAAGGTGGGCACCGGGCCTCCGGGACCCGCTTCGACGGCTGGAATCACCAGGTCCGGATGATCGAACGGCAAGGTTTCCACGATCGATTGGGTGACGGCCCGGTTGATTTGGAACGTAGCGATCATCATCATCAGGCCGATCGCCAGAGCTACCATGAGCGCTTGCCCGCGATTGCCGGGCCGGCACAGATTGGCGATTCCGTGCCGCACCAGCGGTGCGCGTCGCAGTCCGGGAGCGCGGATCCACCGGCGCGCGCCCGCGACGAGCGCGCGGACGAGCAGGAAGGCCACCCCGACGCTCGCGAACAGGGACGCCATCAAGATCGCCGCCAGGTTCCATGACCCGAGCAAACGTGCAGTCACGGCGCCCATCGCCAAGCCAGGGACTGCCCACGCCAGGCCCGATGCGGCTCCGGTTCCCGCAAGGGGATTCTCCTCGAAGTCCCGCCGGAGCAGGACGGCCGGTTTCAGACGGCGGATTGCCAGAACCGTCCCCACCAGCGTGGGCATGAGCGCCGCGATGCCTACGGCCGCGCTATCCAATATCGCCGGGTAATCGATCAGCGGGGCTGGTGGAAGGGCGATGTACCTGCCTGCCACCCCCAGCATGGAGGCCCGGATTCCCCAAGCCAACGGGAGACCCAGCGCAAAAGCCACGGCGGCAAGCCAGGCGATCTGGAGGAAAAACATTCCGGTCACCTGGCGATTCCGGCCGCCGAGCGTCTTTACGACCGCCAGAGTTTCAGCCCGGTCCACGATGTGCTGCCGCACCGTCATGGCCATACCGATCGCGCCCAGGGCCACGGCCACAAGCGCAATCAGGCACAGGAAGTTCGTGGTGGTCTCCAGGGTCGACACTCCATCCCGGTTGGCCGCACGGAAATCCGTCAGGCTGGCTTCCGGAAACAGATCGCGCAGCCGGTCGCGGGTCGCCGCCTGGCCGGCGCCTGCCGGCAGCCGGAACAGAATGCGCAATCTTACCGAATCCCCCGAGCGCGCGAGGCCGCTCCGCTCGAAGCCCTGCTGCGACAGAAGGCAACGCACTGCGAGGGCCGTGACGCCGGAAAACCGGTCGGGCTCCGTGGCGATCGCGGCCGAGACCCGGAAACTCGAGCCGCCGATGAGAATCTCGTCGCCCAGGCGAAGATGAAACCGCGCCAGAGCATCTCTGGATACCACGGTGGTATGCGGGCCCAGGGCGGCGGAAAGGGCCTGTGGCGGTTCCAGGGTCAGCGTGCCATAGAGCGGGTACTCGGTGGGAGCCACGGCCTTCACCGCCATCAGCGAAGGGTCGGGCGACTCGTCGGATGCACCCATGGTGAGGGCTGTAGTCACCACCGTCCAGGCAATTCCGCGAGAGCGCAAGCGGTTGAGCGCATCAAGCTGTTGCTCATCGAGCGATTCGCCGGTGGTCACCGCCAGGTCGCCCCCCAGCCAGGAACGGGACTCGCGGTGGAGGGCCGAACGGGCCACGTTGGCCGCGCTTCTTACTCCGCCCACCGAGGCCACGCTGAGGGTCATGGCGGTAAGCAGGAAGGCCGTCCTGGCCCGCGACCGCTCGAAGTCCCGCCGGGCAAACTTCGCGGCTGCGCGCCAGTATCCCATTCGCCGCCATGATAGCGCGGCCCACCATCCGGGCGCTCCTTGCACCGGCTTGAAATTCCCTTGACAGACGCGTTGGGGCTCGGATTAAATGAATTGGTCTCGCCGGTTGGCGAAGGGTTCCGATGCGTCTGTCTCAGGTTATAGCTGTACTAGTCTTTTCCGGTTTTCCCGCGGCGGCGCAGAACTGTCCGGCCATCAATTTCCGCAACGCCAGCCAAGTCACACTGGACGGCTCGGGCCTCGAGCGGCTCGCCGATGGATCGTTCACGCTCCGCTCCTACACTGGAACGGGCACGGTCGCGAGCGTGCAGCAGTTGGCGCCGACCCCCGACTATCAGCAGGTCGTTTTAAACTGCACCGGCCGGGCTCCGCATCCGGTAGTGCCACCGGCGAACTGGAGCTTCGGCGGCGACCTGCTCCTGGGGACCATCCCGCGCAACCCCACCGCCGTCGCCTTCGCGGGCGCAGGTACAGGGCTCGGTCTCTGCCTGCAGCCCTGTCCTCGCATGCAGAACACGCTCCAGACGGTGGTGGCCACTCCGGAAGGCAACATCGCCTCGGCGCCCACCTACCCGGTGAGTGAGAACGCCTACAGCCTGGTTACCGCGGATTTGAATAACGATGGCTTGCAAGATGTAGTCGTATTGAATTCCGATACGCCCCCTACGATATCGGTCTATCTTACGCAATCCAACGGAAGTTTGGGCACGCCCACCGTCATCCCCATTTCAGCCGGAGGCTTGGTTTCGGCCACAGTCGCCGATTTCAACGGAGACCACAACCTCGATCTGGCACTCGTCGACGGCATCGACACTATCACGATCCTCCTCGGCAACGGCAACGGCACCTTTCGTGCTCCGATCACGGTGAACACCGGCGAGTATCCTTCGTACATCGCCGCCGCGGATTTGAATGGCGATTCGATTCTCGATCTCGCCGTTTCCACGGACGGCGGGATCTCAGTGCATTTTGGAAACGGCAACGGCACGTTTCAGGCCGCGCAAACGATTTCCACCCCGGCGTATCCATACGCCATCGCCGCGGCGGACGTGAACAACGACGGCAAGCCGGATCTGGTGGTGTCCGATGCGCAAAATGGCGTCATGATGATCCTGCTCAATGCCGGAGACGGCTCCTTTCCCACCGT
>JASHSS010000250.1 GCA_030038565.1 Bryobacteraceae bacterium | reverse complement strand
TGCCGTGCTCGCCGGCGCGCGCCGCTTCGATAGCGGCATTGAGCGCCAGCAGATTGGTCTGTCGCGCAATCTCCTCGATGATCGAGATCTTGCTGGCGATTTCCTTCATGGCGGCCACCGCCGCCAGGACGGACTTGCCGCTTTCCTGCGCGTCTTTGGCCGATTTGGTGGCGATCCGCTCGGTCTGCTGCGCGTTGTCGGCGTTCTGCTTGATGTTGGAAACCATCTCCTCCATGGAAGAGGAAGCTTCCTCGGCCGAAGCCGCCTGCGCGCTGGCGCCGTTGGATACCTGCACGGAGGAGGTGCTGATGGCTTGGCTAGCGGAGGCGACTTCGCCGGCGATGCCGCGGATCTCGCTCACCGTCCGGGTCAAGCCGCCTATCATGGTCACCAGAGCTTGCATCAGCTTGTCATGTACCGAACGCTCGCGGATGGCGATGGTCAGGTTACCCTGAGCGATCTCGGTGGCGGCATGCGTGACGTCGTCCATGGCGCCGATCAGCGCGTTCAGATTATTCTTGATGGTGTTGAAGTCGCCATGGTAGGTATCGGTAATCTGCGGCGGCAGGTCACCTTTGCTGATGCGGTCCACGTAGTTGGCGGCCACATTGAGCGGCGCGATAACCGCGTCGAGTACGGCATTGACGCCGCGGACGATCTCACCGTAAGCGGCCTGGAACTGATCCGCGTTGCCGCGCTCCGCCAGCTTTCCGTCTCTGGCCGCGCCGGTCAGGCGGCCCAGTTCCTTCTGCAATCCCTGGAGGACTACCGCCACATTGTTGACGGCCTGTTTCATTTTTTCGTGATCGCCCTTGTAGGTCTGCGCGATCAATTCGTCGATTTTGCCATTGGAGATCTGCGCCAGGACGCGGTTGCCTTCGCCGATGGGCAGCAGGATGGCATCCAGCATGGTATTCACGCCGCGCACGATCTCGGCATACGCGCCTTGGAACTGCTCGGGCTTCCCGCGCTCGCTGAGCTGGCCCTCGTAGGAGGCTGCTGTGAGGCGCGCCA
The DNA here is from genome assembly GCA_030038565.1 of Bryobacteraceae bacterium. Classification (GTDB taxonomy): domain Bacteria; phylum Acidobacteriota; class Terriglobia; order Bryobacterales; family Bryobacteraceae; genus JOPF133. Next base: position 24,998 of record JASHSS010000250.1, on the reverse strand, counting down.
GTTCTTTCTGGAGCCCTTGCAGAATACCGGCGACGCCGTTGACGGCCGCCTTCATTTTTTCGTGATCACCCTTGTAGGTCTGCGCGATCAGTTCGTCGATTTTGCCATTGGAGATCTGCGCCAGGATGCGGTTGCCTTCGCCGATGGGCAGCAGGATGGCATCCAGCATGGTATTCACGCCGCGCACGATTTCGGCATACGCGCCTTGGAACTGCTCGGGCTTCCCGCGCTCGCTGAGCTGGCCTTCGTGGGAAGCCGTCGTCAAGCGGCCCATCTCCTTCTGTAGCCCTTGCAGAACCGCCGCCACGTTGTTCACCGCCACCTTCATTTTTTCGTGATCGCCCTTATACGTCTGCGCGATCAATTCATCGATCTTACCGTTGGAGATCTGGGCCAGGATGCGGTTGCCTTCGCCGATGGGCAGCAGGATGGCATCCAGCATGGCGTTGATGGATTGCATCATCCGGCCGTGCCCGCCAAGGTACTTCCGGACGTCGATGCGGGTGTCCAGCCTGCCTTCCAGGGAAGCGGCCAGGAGCGCTTCGATGTCAGCCGAGCGCGAATACGTCGTATCCGTGAGCGAATTGAAGCTTTCGGCGATTCTTTTGAAGGCGCCGGTATGTTGGCCGGTGAGCTTCTCCGGGGTTTCGCCGTTCGCCAGGCGTTGGGCATAATCGGCCAGGATTTCCAGGAATTCGCCGGTTTCTTCCCGGTCGTCTCCGGGGACCTCCCGTACGCCCTCTCCTGCTGAGCCGCGCAAAGACCTGGCGGGATACTGCGGGACGGCCCGGCCGCCGCCCGTGCGTGCCGGACCAGCCGGCTTCTTATTTCTTCCATTAGCGTTCGGTAACATCGATGCTGTTTTTCCTTTGCTTGAATTGGTCATGGTTTACGGGCGGTCCGGCCGGTCTGGCCTGGCGCCGCGGCTTGTCGGAGCGCCTGCGCTCGGATATCAATTGGACTACGTTGTGCACCACGCGGTGCGGATCGAGAATCAGCGCCACGGTGCCATTTCCGAGGATGGTGGCGCCGGACACCATCGGAACGTCGCGGAATAGCCGGCCCAAGTTCTTGATCACGGTCTGGTGATTCCCCAGGACCTCGTCTACCACCAGCCCGTAATGTCCTTCCTCGGTATCGACTACCATGATCTGCTCGTGTTCCGGCGGCGGCCTTTCGATGACGAAGTGCTCGCTCAGCCGGATATAGGGAATGGTCTCGCCGCGCACGTTGGCCAGGTGGTTCCCGTGCGAGTCGTGAATATCCTGGCGGGTCAGCTCGACGCATTCCAGGCTGTGGGCCAGGGGCAAAACGAAATACGCCTCGCCGACGCGTACCAGCAGCCCGTCGATAATGGCCAGCGTCAGGGGAAGGCGAAGGGTGACGGAGAATCCGGCTCCCGGCTGGCTAGAGATCTCAATCGATCCGCGCAGGGTCTCCACGCTACGGCGTACCACATCCATGCCGACGCCGCGGCCGGAGACATCCGTCACTTTTTTGGCGGTGGAGAAGCCGGGAGCCAGGATCAACGAGAACAACGCCGATTCCGAAAGTTGGGCCGAAGGGTCGATCAACCCTTGCTCGACGGCGCGAGCGCGTACGGCGGCGGCGTCCAGGCCGCGGCCGTCGTCGCTCACCCGAATCAACACCTGGGCGCCGGAATGCTGTGCGCAGAGCCGAATCGTGGCGGTGGCGGGTTTGCCGGCCGCGCGGCGCGCTTCGGGAGTCTCGATGCCGTGATCCATGCTGTTGCGGATCAGGTGCACGAGCGGGTCGTTAAGCTGGTCGATCACGGTCTTGTCCAGTTCGGTGGAGGCCCCCTCGATGACCAGATCGACCTGTTTGTGCAGCTCCATGCCGAGATCGTGAACCAGCCGGCGGAATCGCTCGAAGGTGTTACGCAAAGGCAACATCCGGATACTCATCGAGTTCTCGCGCAACTCAGACGTGAGGCGATCGATTTCCTCGGAGATGGACTGGATGTCGGGATCGTCCCGGCGCGCCGAAACCGCGCTCAGGCGGGCCTGTACGGTCACCAATTCACCCACCAGATTCACGAGCTGATCGAGTTTTTCGGCGGATACCCGTATGCTGGAGGCAACTCCGGCGGCCCCGGCGGCGGCCATACCTCCGGAATCCCGGGCGGCCTTGGGCAGTTGAGCCGGAGCCAAGGATGCGGGAAGGACCGCGGCGGCGGGAAGTTCGCCCGAAGCCGGTTCGACCCGGATCTCGCACTCGTCTTCAATAAAAATAAAGACGTCGCGAATCGCCACCCGCCCCGCGGCCGTCCGGAGCAGCAGGCTCCAGGCGAGGTAGCAGCGTTCGGGATCGATCTCGCCGAGCGGAGGAACATGGGATGCATCGAGTTGGACTTCGAGGGGGCCGAGTTCCCGCAACTCACGGAAGAGAAGCAGCGGGTTGGTTCCGTTGAGAATCACGTCCGGCCCGGGCCGGAAGTGGATACGCCAGGCGACAACCGCGCCCGGCGCGGCGGAAGCCCCGGCGTGGGCGCCCGGCGAAGACGATGGAGCAATCGGAGATCCCGCCAGGCCTTCCAGGCCGGCCAGGATTTGGGCAGCGCGGGCAGGGTCCGCCGGACCTCGGCCCGAGGCCGCATCCAACATGGTTTTAATTTGATCGCCGGCGGCCAGCGACAAATTGATCAGGTCTGTGGTGGCCGCCAGTTCTCCCTTGCGCAACCGGTCGAAAACGGCCTCAAAATTGTGAGCGAACGCGGCGACGTCGTCGAAACCGAACATCGCGCCCGACCCCTTAATGGTGTGCAGCGCGCGGAACGCCCGCCCCACGATCTCGGGAGCGTCGCGTTTCTGGTCCAGCTCCAGCAGAGCCGCTTCCAGTTCGCCGAGCAACTCGCGGGCTTCCTCCTGGAAACCCTCTTTGAATCGGTCGATCACCCCACCATCCTCTTGACCACTGCCAGGATCTGTTGCATGGTGAAGGGCTTCACGATCCATCCCGTGGCGCCGGCGGCTTTGCCTTCGAGCTTGCGCGATTCCTGAGATTCGGTGGTGAGCATGATGATCGGCACCCCCTTATGGGCCGGATTGGCGCGCAGGCTGCGGATCAGCCCGATGCCATCGAGACGCGGCATGTTTAAATCCGTGATCACCAGGTTTACCGGCCGCGTCAGCTTCTGGAGCGCATCCTGGCCATCGGAGGCTTCAATCACGGTATAGCCTGCGTCGGAAAGGGTGAACTTCACCATCTGCCGCATGCTGGCGGAATCGTCAACCGTGAGAATCACCTTGCCCATGAGCTACTCCTGAAACGGGAACCCGGGCAATTGAGCAAAGCCCGCGTCGCGCAAAGCGGCGGACGCGGATTCGGACGAACGGGCCGCCACCGTGAGGCCGAGACGCCCGGCATCGCGCGCGGCAGCCCATAGTAATTGCATGATGGGAATGTCTATTTCCTCGACATCCTGAAGGTCGAACTCCAGGTCCTTTCGAGCGGCCAGCCATTCAAGCAGCATTTGTTTCAGTTCCCCCGCTGACGTGAGGGCGACCTGCCCTTCCATACGGATGAGCCAGCGCGAATCCTCTTGGCGAAACGTTAATGGCATGTGCTCTACTACCGGTACTTATCGGCGGACTATCGCCGGTACGTTAGACCAGGGGCCGGGAATTCTTCGCGATTTTCAATGGGGCGGCCTGGCTCCCGGGGGGAATGAGGGTATTGGGGGCCGCTTTTGCGGGGAAGCGCATCCTTTAGAGCAGCCGCTGGCCGGCCGCCCTGGTGTCGTAGCCGCCAGCGCTTTCCAGTTCGCGGCGAAAGCTCGACCGGTTGAGCGTGTCCATCAAGGCCTGAACCGGCGGAAGGTCCAGGTGCGGCCGGCGAATCACCAGGTCATAGCGCTCGCTGGCCAGAGGCAGAAAACCAAGGCCCAACAGGCGTGCGGCGGCCCGCGTGGCGATACAACAATCGGCTGCCCCGATGGACACCTGCCAGGCGGCGGCCAGGTGTCCGGAAGCCAGATTCCGGTAGCCCGCCACTGCGCGGGCGGCGATGTTCAGACGCTTCAAATGAAGGTCCAGCAGACGTCGGCTGCCGGATCCCTCTTCGCGGTTGACGAAGCGGACGTCCTTGCGGGCGAGGTCTTCGATTCCGCGGATGGCCTTGGGATTGCCCCGCGCGGTGAGAATGCCTTCCTCCCACACGGCGAACGAAATCACGGCTACCCGGTTCTTCGGGAAGATCCGGCCGACCTCGGGGATGTTGGACTCGCCGCTGCGCTCGTCCCGCAGATGCGTGCCGGCGATGTGCACGCATCCCCGCTTGAGGAGCGCGAGCGCCTGCGAGCTGTTGCGATGCGCCAGCACCAGTTCCACGCCGGCCGGCTGCACGTGGCGCGCCAGCACCGAGATGCCCGGATCGCATCCCGCCACCAGGACCCGATTGCGAAAATCGCCCTCCGGGTGATAGATGCGCACCTTGGCTTTGCGGCCCTCCGCCGGCTGGCCGCTCAGAATGGCATCGCCGGCCGGCAAATACCACGGTATGGGAGACGGCGCGGAGGCCATCAGGCGCCGCTCGACCCGGCACAACTGAACGGGCTGCCCCATCTCCAGAGGCCCCGAGCCCGGCAGCAGGGCTACATCGGCGGAGGGCAACTCCGGCGGGGAGGCCGCGTCGCCCAGCGTAAACAGGCCCTCAATCCCGGTCTCCAGCGCGCGGGCCAGGCGCAGCGCCACGGCCGTATTGGGAATGTAGGTGCCGGCCTCGATGGCATAGATGGTCTGGCGGCTGATGCCCGCGGCCTGGGCCAGCCAGGCGGCCGAGAGACCGCGTTTCTGGCGGAGGGCGGCGAGGTGGTTTTCGATTTCGGGCGGCCGGCTCGGCTTCATGGACGTAACATTTTCACGCTAGCACCACCGGTGGGGAGTTGGCAGCGTGTGAGGCGCTGGCGATTGTCTTTTTTACGATACACTGATTTGTTAACAGGACACTATGCGCTTAGGATGCTACTTCCTCTTGCTCATCTCCGCGGGATCGCTGAATGCCCAGGTTTCCGCCATCCTTTCCGGCACCGTCACCGATCCATCCGGCGGGTTAGTCGGCGGCGCCACCGTGACAGCTAAAGACGTGGACACCGGCGCGACTCGCAGCGCCGTAACCGACCCCCAGGGCCATTTTCAGTTCTTCGCGCTGCCGGTGGGAAACTACGAGATCCGCGGCCGCAAGCCCGGCTTCCGGGAAGAAGTCCGCACCGGCGTGCACCTGGTGGTGGGGCAGAGCGCTACGGTGGATCTGACGCTGGCGGTGGGCGAATCGAGCCAGGAAATCGACGTGACGGGCGATGCGCCGCTGGTGGGCGTCACCACCGCGAATGTCTCGGGGCTGGTCGGCGAGCAGCAGATTAAAGATCTGCCGCTCAACGGGAGGAGTTACGACGAGTTGCTCACCCTCAATCCCGGAGTGGTCAACTTCACCTGGGAAAAGACCGGCGGCATCGGCGTCTCGAACTCCACGGTGGGGAATAATTTCGCCGTGGAGGGAAACCGCCCGCAGCAGAATTTGTTTTTGTTGAACGGCGTGGAGTTCACCGGCGCGGCGGAGAACAACATGCAGCCGGGCGGCGCCAGCCAGGAGTTGTTGGGCGTGGACGCGGTGCGGGAATTCAATGTGCTCACCGACTCGTACGGCGCGGAGTACGGCAAGCGCCCGGCCGCCCAGGTGCTGATCGTCACCCAATCGGGGAGCAACCAGGCGCACGGATCGCTTTTCGAATTTCTGAGAAACAACGCCATGGATTCGCGGAACTTCTTCGACGGCGCTTCGGTTCCGGGGTTCGAGCGCAACCAGTTCGGAGGCTCCCTGGGCGGACCGGTGCGCAAGAACAAGACCTTCCTGTTCGGCAATTACGAGGGCTTCCGCCAGCATCTCCACCAGACCGGCGTGGACCTGGTTCCCGACGCCAACGCGCGCGCCGGCTCCCTGCCTTGCGGGCTGGTCAGTCCCGCGCCGAGCCCCTGCCCCTCTTCGGGGCTGGCGTTCGTGGGAGTGTCGCCGCTGATCAACGCGTGGCCCGCGCCGAGCCCCGGCGCGCCCGACTTCGGGGGCATTTCCGAGGCCTTCAACAATCCGCTGCAGACCATTCGCGACGATTTCGGAACCCTGCGGCTGGACCAGATCGTCTCCGCCAAGGATACGCTCAGCGCGGTCTACACCATCGACGACAGCGCCGATTTCACTCCCACCAGCACGAACCTCTACAGCACCGATGTGGAGAGCCTCCGCGAGCAGGTGGCCAGCCTCGAAGAGACGCATATTTTCTCCGCCAACCTGCTCAACACGGCGCGCATCGGATATTCGCGCGCCGGGTACTTCTTCACCGGGGAACCCACGCCCGGAACGCCGGCGGCCAGCCTGCCCGGCTTTCTCGCGGGAGATCCGGTGGGCGCCATCGTGGTAGGAGGCAGCGCGGCATCCAATCCCACCGCCCAATTGAGCCTCGCGGGCAGCAACAACGGAAGCAACCTGCACGTGGCGCGGAACCTGTTTACGTACGAGGACCGCGTGTCCTTCACCAAGGGCCGCCATCAGATCGACATCGGCGCGTGGTTTCAGCGGGTCCGGTCGAACGAGGAGCTGGCGCTCAGCCAGTTTGGCCAGGCGACCTTCACCAGCTTGCAGACCTTTTTGCAGGGCACCGCGAGCAGCCTGCTCTACGACCCCACGCCGACGCCGCTCGGCTGGCGCTCCTGGTTCGGCGCGGCCTATGCCCAGGACTCCATTCGCGTGACCTCCCGTTTCACGCTGTCGATTGGTTTCCGCGACGAGTTCTCCACGGGGTGGAACGAGGTGCACGGCCGGGCGGCCACTTATACCTTTCCCAATGGGATCATTTCGAGCCAGCCCACCATCGGCAGTTCGGCACTGCTGGTGAATAACGGAAAGTTTCTGCCGCAACCCCGTCTGGGAGCGGCGTGGAGTCCGTTCCGCAATCCGCACGCCACGGTGATTCGCGCCGGGTTCGGCACGTACAACGACTTACAAGATGCTCTAGGTTACCGCACCGATCAGAATGCGCCGTTCAATCCCACTTACAGTCTTCCGAACGCCGCGGTTACCGCGCTCCCACTATCCCCATCGGCCCCGGTTTCAGCCACGGCCAAGCTGGTCCCCGGCGGCGTGCAGCCGGATCTCCAAACGCCCACGCTGATGTCGTGGTCGTTGCGCGTCCAGCAGGAATTGACCGCCGATACCGCGCTCACCGTGGGATATGTGGGGTCTCACGGATATCATGAGCTGATCGGGATCGACGCCAACGAACCTTTCCCGGTCATCTGCCCCGCCGCTCCGTGTCCGGCAACTTACCCCGGTAACTTCCCCGCTGGAATCGCCGGCGCCGCCGTCCCGCAGGGGACTTACTATGTTCCCACCGCAACGCGCGCTAATCCCACGCTGGCCAATACCTGGACTTACTTTTCGGAGGGCGACAGTTCTTACAACGCCTTGCAGGTGGACTTGAATCACCGCTTCAGCAGCGGCCTGGTCCTGCGGGGCGTGTATACCTGGTCGAAGACCCTCGACGATGGAGACTCCCTGAATTCCACCACCTCGGGCGGCGAGCCCGCCCTGGCCTCGAATCCCTTCGATCTGCGGGCGGACAAGGGACTGGCGAATTTCGATGTCCGCAACGTGGCGGTGATCAACGTCAGTTATGAATTGCCCTTCGGCCCGCGGAAGTATTTTCACACCCCCGATCGCGGCGCCGGAAAAGCCTTCGCCAGCGGGTGGACCGTCAATTCCATCGTGACCATGCAGGGAGGCTTTCCCTTCACGCCGCAGCTCAGCTACAACCCCTCGAATAACGGAGACACGCGCAATCCCGTGCGGCCTTTCGTGAACCCGGCCTTTAGCGGACCGGTAATCCTGGGGCGCCCCAATCAGTGGTTCAACCCGGCGGCCTTCCTGGCCCCTCCGAACAGCAGCGGATTTTACGGCAATCTCGGCCGGGATACGCTGATCGGTCCGGGCCTGGCTACCTGGGACCTGTCCTTTCTTAAGGACACGCCGATTCGCGAAAGCCTGAATCTCCAGTTCCGCGCGGAGTTCTTCAACGTTTTGAACCATCCGAACTTTAACACCCCGAACGCGGTGGTATTTACTCCCACGGGGGTTTCGCCCACCGCCGGCGTGATCACCAGCACGGCCACCACCTCGCGGCAGATTCAGTTCGCGCTGAAGTTGCTGTGGTAGGCGGCTCGCGCGAGACCGGAGCCGCGCTGCGGCGGCGTTTTCAGGCGGGCCAGTAGATTTCTTTTTTCACGCAGGCCTTGGGGAACCCGGCGCGCTCCAGAACGCCTTCCATATTCTGAATCATGTGTGGGTTGCCGCAAAGATATACGGTGGTAGACGATGGCGTGAATTGGCCGGCATCCAGGTATTTGCGCGCCACATCTTCGGCGCGTCCGCGCTCGCCTTGCCAGCCGGGGTAGAGCCATGGCCGGCTCACCGTAGGGATATATTCCAGCCATTTCCCGGCCTTCGCGTAATGCGCCAATTCGTCGCCATAGCCGAATTCGGCGGCCCTGCCGGCGGCATGTAAGATCGCCATGCGGAAGGGCTCCGCGGGCGCCGGTTGCTCGCGCCCGGCCACGTGGCGCACCATGCTGACGAACGGAGCCACGCCCGTCACCGTCGCCACCATAAAATGGTTCGGCCTTCCAGACTGGCGCTCCAGAGCAAACCCGCCCTTGGCCAGAGACCGGATGTACACTGTGCCGCCCGGCGGCACCTGGTAGAGCTGCGGGCTGAGCTTTCCTCCCCGCACCACCTCCAGGAAAAACTCCAGTTCCGCATCGTCCGGCGGCGAGGCCACCGAATAGGGCCGCTCGATGAGCCGGTCTTGCGCGGGAAGGCCGATTGACACATACTGCCCCGGCAGAAAGGAGAGGCGCACTTCCGGACGAATCCGGACGATCCACAAATCGGCGGTGATGTCGCGGCGCCCGGTGACCACGCCTCGGATATGCTTCGGTCTGTCCATGTTGCCGTTACGCGGGCTACACCAGTCGGCGCCCGATCCAGGATAGGCTCGTCCGCCTACGGCCGAATCCAGTATTTCACCCCCGGCCCGGCGAGAATGTGTACTGCCCGACAGAGTCCCTGGCCCGAATGGTCTTGCGCGTACAAATCTGGCGTCCCTGTAACTGATTGCAGGGCCTCGGAATTCTCCCCTTGACGCCAATTGCAAATTGCAATACCATAATAACAAATTGCAATATGAAGTTGGGCGAGAAAATCCGGTATCTGCGGGAAGTGGAAGGCACGCTGCGCGGGCTCGACCGCGAATTGTCGCAGCAGGAGTTGGCCCGCCTGGTGGCCCGCGAACTCGGTAAGCCGATCAGCCAGAGCTATCTTTCGCAGATTGAAAGCGGTGCGCGGCCGCACCTGACCAATTCCACGCGCATGTTGCTGGCGCGTTTCTTTAAGGTGCATCCGGGTTACCTGGTGGACGATCCGGAGGGCTTCCAGAACGAGCTGATTTCCGATTTGGGAGCGCTCGAAGACAAGCTGGACTTGTGGCTGGTGAGCGGTGCGGAGCGGTTCGGCCGCGATGGCGAATTGCACCGCGCGCTGCTCACAGTGGCCCGCCACGCGGATTCGCGGATGTGCCTGGTGTTGTTGGGGAGCATTTTGGAAAACCCCGGGCTGGCCGAGCGTCTGATGGAAGTCCTGCGGCCCGCCGCGGGAAGCCCCTTGGGCCCGGCGCCCAAGAGCAAATCGAGGAGACGTTGATGACCTGGTCGGATTTCTATCTCGGTTCCTTCCTGGTGGGGTTCGGCTTGAGCGCGCTGGCGCTTTTGGCCGGATGCGTGCATCTGCATTTGCCGCACCTCCATCTGCAACATGGCATCCACGTACCGCACCCGGCCCAATCCGGCGCGGGACCCCGCGGCGTCGAGTTGTCGTGGTTCAACTTCGGCACCATCGCCGCGTTCCTGGCATGGTTCGGAGGCACGGGCTACCTGCTGGAGCATTATTACCGGGTGTGGTTTGTGGCGGCGCTGGGCGTTTCCATCCTGAGCGGCATCGGGGCGGCCTCGGTGGTGTTCTGGTTCGTCGCCAGGGTGCTGTTGGCGCGCGAGGCGGCGCTCGATCCGGTGGACTACGAAATGGTGGGGGTGTTGGGCCGGTTGAGCATCCCCATCCGGGCCGGCGGCACCGGCGAACTGGTCTATTCGCAGGAGGGCACGCGCCGTGTTTCGGGCGCGCGCAGCGAAGACGGCGTCCCGATTCCCAAGGGCGCCGAAGTAATGGTCACGCGATACGAAAGAGGCATCGCGTATGTCCGCCCGTGGCAGGACCCCGCGGAGGAATGGGAGATGAAACGGTAACGAAGTTCGGGCCCGGCCCTGCCGCGCCCAAGGAGAAGAGAGTATGCAAGAGTCTAATCCAACATTCGTGATCGCCGGACTGATGATCCTGGCGATCCTGTTCCTGATGGCTATGTTCGCCAAGCTGTTCCGCAAGGCGGGACCGCACGAAGCCATCATTGTTTACGGATTCCGCGGCACGCGCGTGGTCAAGGGCCGCGGCACCGTGATCTTCCCCATGGTGGAAAGCGCCCGTGGGCTGTCCCTGGAGCTGATGTCGTTCGACGTCGCGCCGAAACAGGACCTCTACACCCGCCAGGGCGTGGCGGTCACGGTGGAAGCGGTGGCGCAGATCAAGGTGAAGAGCGATCCGGAATCGATCCTGACGGCCGCCGAGCAGTTTCTCACCAAGATGCCGGATGAGCGCGAAGGGCTGATCCGCCTGGTGATGGAAGGCCATTTGCGCGGCATTATCGGGCAGCTCACGGTGGAAGAGATCGTGAAGCAGCCGGAGATGGTGGGCGAGCGCATGCGCTCCACCTGCGCCGACGATATGAGCAAGATGGGGCTCGAGGTGATCTCGTTCACCATCAAGGAAGTCCGCGATAAGAACGAGTACATCACCAACATGGGCCGGCCGGACGTGGCGCGCATCAAGCGCGATGCCGACGTGGCGGCGGCCGAAGCCGACCGCGACACCGCCATCCGCCGCGCGGTCGCAGCGCGCGAATCCGCCGTGGCCAAGGCCCAGGCCGACCAGGAGCGAGTGCTGGCCGAAACCCTCTCGCAGACCAAGCAGGCCGAAGCCCAGAGGGACCTGGACACCAAGAAGGCTGTGTACCTGGAAACCGTAAAGAAACAGCAGGCCCAGGCCGACAAGGCCTACGAGATCCAGGCCAACGTGATGCAGCAGCAGGTGCGCGCCGAGGAAGTCACCATTCACCAGGTGGAGAAAGAGCACGAGGTGAAGGTGCAGGAAGCCGAAATTCAACGCCGCGACCGCGAGCTGATCGCTACCGTGCTGAAGGCCGCCGAGTTCGAGCGCAAGCGCATCGAGACCCTGGCGGAGGCCGAGAAATCGCGCCTGATCATGGAAGCCGAAGGCAGGGCCGCGGCGATCCGCACGCAGGGCGAGGCGGAAGCCGAAATCATCTTCAAGAAGGGCGACGCTGAAGCCCGGGCCATGAACGTGAAGGCCGAGGCTTACCAGCAATTCAACCAGGCGGCCATTGTGGACAAGCTGATTACCGGCCTGCCCGAGGTGGTCAAAGCGCTGGCCGCCCCCCTGGCCAACGTGGACAAAATCACCGTGGTTTCCACCGGCAACGGCGACGCCGCCGGGATGAACAAGGTCACGGGGGACATCGTGAAAATGGCGGCGCAGGTGCCCGCGCTCTTCGAAACGCTCTCGGGCATGCCGCTTGGAGACCTGTTTGCGAAGGTGCGGTTGATCGGCGACAAGGCGCCTAAGCCCGACGACAAGTCCAAGGCTGCGGCGCAGTAAATAACCGGGGCGGGGCGGGCCGCCGTGCGCGGACCGCCCGCCCCATGAGTAAGGGAGGGTAAGAAAATGGCACTTTTAGAACGTGTATCGACCTTAGTCCGGGCCAATTTGAACGACCTGGTAGACAAAGCCGAAGATCCGGAAAAAATGATCAAGCAGATCATCCTGGATATGCAGAACCAGTTGCTCCAGGTGAAGACCCAGGTGGCCATCTCGATTGCCGACCTGCACGTCCTGGAGAAGAAGCAGCAGGACAACCAGGCCAGCGAGCAACAGTGGCTGCGCCGCGCCGAACTGGCGGTGGATAAGAAAGACGATCCCCTGGCGCGCGCGGCGGTGGAACGGGCCATGAGCTACAAAGGCATGACCGAGAGCTTCCATCAGCAGGTGGAGGATCAGAAGGTGCAGGTGGAGAACCTGAAGACCGCGCTGCTCAAGCTCCAGCAGAAACTCGCGGAGGCTCAAAACAAGAGCGACATGCTGGTCGCCCAGCATCGGCGTTCGCGCGCCATGGGGAAGGCCACCCAGGCGGGCATCGCCATCGGCGACGATTCCCACGCCGCGGCGTTCGACCGCATGAAGAGCAAAGTGCAGCACACCGAAGCCGCCGCCCAGGCCAAGGCCGATCTGGTGGCCGACGATGTGGACGACCGCTTCGCTGCGCTGGAGAAAGAAGGCGAGATCGACCGGTTGCTGGCCGAGATCCGTGCCCGCCGCCAGGCCTGACATCGAAGGGCGGACCCGCGCCGCTTCCCCGGGGACGGGTCTGCCCAAACCCCCTTAATGAGGATGCCATGCATCACAAAGCCAAAATCGACTGGTGGATCGTCGCGGCGGTCACGGTCGGGGTGATGGTTCCGGCGGCCCAGGGGCAGTATCTGGTAGCCCTTCTGCCGCTGCTGATTCTGCTCAGTTGCTGCGCGCCGCAATCCTACGACACCGAGGCCGAGGGGCTGCTAATCCGGGCCGGGCTGGTGCGGCGGTTTATCCCGTACCGCAGCATCACCTTCATCGGACCGGGCAGCGGCGCTTACAGCCTGGCGCTGTCGGTGGATCAGGTGAGGATTCAATACGGCCCGGCGTCCGAGATCGCCATCGCGCCGGCCGATCCGGCCAGGTTTCTCGCCGATATCGAATCGCATGCCGCGCACCTGCGCCGCTGCGGGCGCAACCTCTCTGCCCTTTTCGCGTAAACTCGAAAGGCCACCTATGGACAAGCTGTTCCACTTCGATTCGCCGCGGGACCACTATCGCGCCGATGCCTGCGTGCTTTCCTGCTACGACGCGCGTTTCGACCAGGCCATCCGCAAATTTCTGAAGCGCTCGGGCATCGCGGTTTACGACATGGTGAAGATCGCGGGATCGGCCAAGGCGTTGGCCGCGCCCGACTGCGAGCAGGATCGCGCCTTTGTAGTGCGGATGGTGCGCCTCTCGGCCGACCTGCACCATGCCCCCCGGGTTTTGTTGATCGGCCATAACGACTGCGGCGGTTACGGCGGCGCGCCCGCCCAGACCATCATCGGCGACCTGTTTCGCGCCGCCGGAGTGCTGCGCGCCGCCCTGCCGGGGCTGCCGGTGGAATGCTATTTCGCGGACTTCGACGGAATTTACCGGTGCGACGCGCCAAGCGCCGCTACAATGGCTCCATGACCAATCCTTACGCCAGATTCCTGGGCAATGGCGACGCGCTCCAGACCATCGCCGCGACGCCGGCACGGTTGGCCTCGCTCGCGAAGCAACTCGGCTCCGCGGGCCTGGAGCGCTCGACCGCCCCCGGAAAATGGAGCGCCCGCGAGATCCTCTGCCACCTGGCCGATTGCGAAGTGGCCTTCGCCTTCCGCCTGCGCCAGGCGCTGGCCGAACCGCGCCACGTGATTCAACCCTTCGACCAGGAGGCGTGGGCTAAGACCTACCCGGCGTTTACCGCACCAGCGGCTATGAGCACATTCTCCGCCCTGCGCGCCTGGAACCTGGCGCTGCTCGGCGCCGTGCCGGCCGATGCGTGGAGCAAGGTGATCCACCACCCCGAGCGCGGCGACATGACCTTTCAAACCGTGGTCGAGACCATGGCCGGGCACGACCTCAATCACATCGCGCAACTGGAGACCATCGCCGCGCAGGAAAACCCGGTAAACGCCGCCTCGTAACGGCGCCGCGGGACTAAGCCACAATACGGTTCAGTGAGCAAGTTCGCCAGGCAGGGAGTTCTCAGGAGCCATCCCCGAACGTCGTGACTATCGGCGAGCTGCGAGTGGGCGAACAGGACAGAGGGCATGCCGGTCCTGGTTGTTTCTGGCTCCCCGACGCGCGAAGCCGGATTCTCCAGACACATGAGATGATGGTAGCGGTAGCCTAAATGAAAATCGCTGACTTCCGAGGCGAACTCACTTCAGACGGCCAGATTGTCGTTCCACCTGAGGTCGTATCTCAGGTACCCCCGGGGGAACCAATCCAGGTCATACTTCAGTGGGGACCCTCCGATGAGGACAACGCCTGGAGCAGGGCAGGGCGAAGGCAATTTGAGTCCGCATACGATGCAGACGACTCGATCTACGAACTGCTAATCCATGACCCTCCGGCCCGGTGAAGTCGTCTTGATTCGGATTGACTTCCACCAGACGCCGGGCGGCAAGTTGCGTCCGGCTGTCGTTCTGCTCGATTCGGCGGACGACGATTTCGTCGCAGCGCCGATTACCTCGCGCGCCCGAATTTCACCGTTCGACATCCCTATTCACGAATGGCGCAATGCGGGGTTGAATGCACCGTCGACGATTCGCGTCCACAAGCTGACAGTGCTGGCGAAGGACGAGATTGTGCGCCGCCTCGGTGATCTCGCAGAGGCCGACCGTAGTTCGCTGGCAGAGGTCCTGCGCCGCGCTTTTTCGTTCGATCGGTAGTGGGGTCCCGCCTCATAATTCAGTTCCGGCCGCATCACGCGCCACTCCGAGATCGGCTGAGTGCGCCAACTTTCTCTGCCGTGCGGATCACTCCGTGAAATGCCGGTCCAGGCAGCGCCGAGACGGCCGTCCTTAACTGAACTGCATTTGGGCTAACCCCCGGCCCTGAGCGCCTCATGCCCTGGAATATGGCGGCGCCAGGGGGCCCAGGCTCTCCATCATAGGCCCCGCCCGCGCCGAGGCCGCGGAGCCACCGGCGCGTTCGCCCTTGGCGGCGGCCATGCGCTGTGGCATCATACCGTTGGAGGGCCGGCATTCATGAGGCGTTGGATCCCTTGGACCGTCACGGCGGGCGCGTTCGCCTTCCTGGTTTTCACGTTGGGCCAAACTCAGGCGCCGCGCGTAGCGCCCGGCGCAGCCCCCGGTCCGCGCACTGCCGTCCGCATGTTCTTCGGCGAAAGGCAGGAACGCGAGACGGATTACTCCGGCAGCCTGACCCTGAGTGAAGGCCGCGTCACCGAGTTGATCCCCTGGCGCTTCTTCGGCGCCGACCAGATTCAGGACGGCAACGCCTGGACCCTGGTCACGCGCCGCGCCGCCCTCGAAGACCAGCCCGATCAGCCTCGTCCGCTCTCGACGGCGGGGCAGAACCTGAACATCGTGCCAAAAGCTGTCTCCGCGGTAATCGACGCGCCGCCCTCCGCCACCGCTACGCTTCAGACGCGCCGCGGCTCCTGGCAATTCCGGCTGGCCGACTTGAGCGGCGGCCGCACGCTGTCGTTCGAAGATGGCGACGTGCTCATCCAGGCGGCGCCGGCTCCGGGGAGGATTTCGCCGCCCACCCCGCCCAATGCCACCGCCGATCACGACTACCCGTCGCTGGCCATCGCCGCCAATGGCGCCGCCTGGGCCACCTGGCAGGTTTACGAGAATGGCGGCGACCGCGTGCTGGCGGCACACTCCACGGCGGAAGGCTGGTCGGCGCCCGACAGTCTGACCGAAGCCGGCCGGGACGTTTTTCGCACCGCCATCGCCGAAGATGCCCAAGGGCGGATGTGGGTAGTGTGGTCCGAGCGCGAGGGCGAGAACTGGGATCTGGTGGCCCGCGTCCACCAGGGCAGCGCCTGGAGCGCCCCGCGCCGGCTGACCGGCGGCAATCGCCCAAACATCTTTCATAAGCTACTGCGCGGCCGCGACGGCGCCCTGCACCTGGTGTGGATCGGCTATCAGAACGGCCAGTCGCACGTGCTGTGGAGCAAGCTGTCCGGCGATAACTGGAGCCAGCCCCAGGAAATCAGCGGCGCCAGCGCCTGGATGCCCGACGCCGCGGCCGATTCCCAGGGCAACCTCTACGTGGCATGGGACAGCTACCGCACCGGCAATTACGATATCTTCGTGCGCCGCATCCGCCCGGATGGCGGCATGGACCCCATCCAGCAGGTGACTAAATCCCCGCGCTTTCAGGCGCACGCCTCCGTGGCGGTGGATGGCCAGGACCGTTTGTGGCTGGCCTGGGACGAATCCGGCTCCAACTGGGGCAAGGATTTTTCCCGCGACGACACCTGGCGCGGCACCACCCTCTACGCCAACCGGCGTCCGCGCGTGGCCGTGTTCCAGAACGGCCAATGGTCCATGCCGGTGGCCGATCCCATGGGCGCCATTCCCAAGCGCTACAACCGCTACGTGGAAGGGCCGAAACTGGCCTGCGACGGCGCCGGGCGCATCTGGATGGCGCTGCGCGTGCGTACCTCGACCGCCATGAACCGCAATGATTTCTGGGCCAACCAGGGGCGCTGGGACATGATGGTGACAGCCTACGAAGGCGACCACTGGCGCGACGCCGTGCAGATTCCCAATTCCAGCACGCGCCCCGACGGGCCGTTCCAACTGGAGGCTTCCGCGGGCGGAGTGTGGGCCGTCTGGACCAACGACAACCGGCGCTTTCCCGCCGCCGCCGGCCAACCCAACAAGCGCTACAACGAAATCGACTACGCCCGCACGACCGGTGGCGCCGCCGCGCCCGCACCCACCCTGGTGGCCTTCGCGGAGCCCGCCGCCAACGCCGCTTTTATCCATCCCCATGAAGCCGACGATGTCCGCCAGGTCCGCGCCTTTCGCGCCCGCGTCGGCGGAAGCGAACTGCGCATCCTGCGCGGCGACTTTCACCGCCATACCGAGATTTCGCCCGATGGCGCCGGCGACGGTTCCCTGGACGACTACTTCCGCTACATGATGGACGCCGCTTCGATGGACACCGGCATCGTCTCCGACCACAACGCCGGCTTGGAGGAGTACACCTGGTGGCGCACCGAGAAGGCCATCGACCTGTACCACATTCCCGGCGCTTACACGCCCTTGTTCGGCTACGAGCGCAGCGTGCCCTATCCCAATGGCCATCGCAACGTGGTGTTCGCCGAGCGCGGCGTGCACGTGCTGCCCATCTCGCCGGACGAAAACCAGGGCCGCGTCAACAGCGGCTCGGTGCTCTATCCCTACCTGAAGCAGAACCGCGGAATCTGCATGTTGCATTCGCTGGCCACCGACCAGGGCAGCGATTACCGCGATAACGATCCGGAAGTGGAGCCGCTGGTGGAGATCTACCAGGGCTACCACGCCAATTATGAATACGCCGGCGCCCCGCGCGCCGAGACGGCCGATTACAACGTGGAGGCCCATGGCCCTTACCGCCCGGCGGGGTTTTACTGGAACGCCCTGGCGAAGGGCTTCAAATTGGGCACGGAGTCGAGTTCCGACCACATCTCGACGCACTCTTCCTACACCATGATCTACACGCCCTCGACCGTGCGCCGCGACATCGTCGAAAGCATGCGGCGCCGCCACGCTTACGGGG
The DNA here is from genome assembly GCA_030038565.1 of Bryobacteraceae bacterium. Taxonomy (GTDB): domain Bacteria; phylum Acidobacteriota; class Terriglobia; order Bryobacterales; family Bryobacteraceae; genus JOPF133. The sequence continues at coordinate 7,403 of JASHSS010000250.1, read as the reverse complement.
CCACCGACAATATCGTGCTGGATTTCCGCGCGCGCGACCGCCAGGGCGCGGAGGGCATGATGGGCGACGCCATGGATGCGGCCTCCGCTCCCGTGCTGCACGTGAACGTTCTGGGAACCGGAACCATCGCCAGCGTGGAGATCATCAAGGATGGCAAGTTCATTTATCGGACCGAGCCGAACGCGGCCGCCGCGGAGTTCGATTACACCGATGCGGCATCCTCCCCGGGGCAAAGCTGGTATTACGTGCGGGTGATGCAGGCCGACCGGCAGTTGGCATGGTCCAGCCCGATCTGGGTGACGCGCAAATAGGCGCGGGAATGCCGGACATCAATCCGCGAGCGCGCCTCTTCGAGGAATACCGGCGGGCCATCCGCGAATTGTGCGGCCCGTTCAACAGCCAGTATTGGCAAAAGGTGGAAGAGCAGTCGGCCTACCCCGAAGAGTTCGTGAAGGCGCTCACCGAGGCGGGCTGGCTGGCGGCGCTGATCCCCGAGGAATTCGGCGGCGGCGGGCTGGGGGTGACGGAAGCCTCCGTGATCCTGGAGGAGATCAACCGCGCAGGCGCCAATTCGGGCGCGTGCCACGCACAAATGTACACCATGGGCACGCTGCTGCGGCACGGGTCCGCCGAGCAGAAGCGGCGCTACCTGCCAGCAATCGCGGCCGGCGAATTGCGGCTGCAATCCTTCGCCGTCACCGAGCCCACCACCGGCACCGACACCACCAGAATCCAGACCTTCGCCGCGCGGCACGGCGACCGCTACATCGTCAACGGCCAGAAAGTGTGGATCTCGCGCGTGCAGCACTCCGACCTCATGCTGCTTCTGGCGCGCACCACGCCGCTCGCCGAGGTCAAGAAGAAGACCGACGGCCTCTCGGTCTTTCTGGTGGACCTGCGCGGCGCGCCCAAGGGACTGACGCTGCGGCCCATCCGCAACATGGTCAACCACGAGACCAACGAGGTCTTCTTCGATGGTTTCGAAATCCCGTCCGAAAACCTGATCGGCGTGGAAGGCGCCGGCTTCCGCTATATCCTGGATGGGATGAATGCCGAGCGCATCCTGATCGCCGCCGAGTGCATCGGCGATGGCTTCTGGTTCATCGACAAGGCGCGCCGCTACGCCGGCGAGCGAGTGGTCTTCGACCGGCCGATCGGCCGGAACCAGGGCGTGCAGTTCCCGATTGCCCGCGCCTACGCCAACGTGCGCGCCGCCGACCTGATGCGCTACGAGGCAGCCCGGCTTTTCGATTCCGGCGCGCCTTCGGGCGCGGAGGCCAATCTGGCCAAGCTGCTGGCGGCCGATGCTTCGTGGGAAGCGGCCAATGTCTGCCTCCAGACGCACGGCGGATTCGGCTTCGCCGCCGAGTACGACGTGGAGCGCAAATTCCGCGAGACACGCCTCTACCAGGTGGCGCCGGTATCCACGAATCTCATCCTTTCTTATATCGGCGAGCACGTGTTGGGCATGCCGCGGTCGTTCTGAGGGAGTTGGAGAAACCACTATGAGGAGCTTCGAGGATTTCTACGCCGGGCTGGTGATCCGGCATCCCCTGGGCCGCACCATCACCGCCGCCGACAACGCCTGGTTCACGCTGCTTACCGTGAACTCGAATCCCATTCACTTCGATCGCCATTATGCCGCGCAAACCGAATTCGGACAGCCCCTGGTGAACTCCACCTTTACCCTGGCGGTGGTGACCGGCCTTTCGGTGGCGGACGTCTCGCAAAACGCCGTCAACCTGGGGTGGGATGAAGTCCGCATGCCGGCGCCGGTGTTCGAGGGCGACACGATTTACGCGCAGACCGCGGTCGTGAGCGCGCGCGAGTCGAAATCGCGGCCGCACATGGGCATCGTGGAGATCGAAACCACCGGCTACAAGCAGGATGGCACGGTGGTGATGAAATTCCGGCGGAGCATCCTCGTCTATAAGCGCGGCCACGCGCCTCAAACCCCCGTGCCGGCGATGAAAGAAGGTTGAAAGCGCGCGCGTACGCGTCGCGTCCGCGTGGGCAGGCGCGGTGCTACGCTTGGGTCATGGCCCGGTATCACATTGAAGGGCGCTCCACCCGCCGCTCGTTCCCGTGGAAGATCGCGCTCGTTGTAGTTCTCTTCCTCCTGCTCATCTTCGCCCGGTCGATCGCTTCGTACGCCATTGACATCGAATGGTGGAAGGAATTGGGGCAGTTCCGCACCTGGCTCAGCATGCTGTATTACAGCATTGCCCCGGTCTCGCTGGCCACCCTGGTGGCCTTCGCGGTGCTGTGGCTGGCGCACGCCCGCGCGCTGCACTTCGCCGGCACGTCGCTGCGCGAGAATCGCCTCTACTCGCGAATCGCCACGCTCGGACTGCTGATCCTGGGTTGGGGAATCTCGGCCGCCTGCATCGACACCTGGACCGTGGTTCGCTATGCCGGCGCCCAGGGCCTGCCCGCCGCGGCTACCGCCTGGCATGATGCGGTCTTTCAAAAGCCCCTGGCGTTCTACCTCTTCGATCTGCCGTTTTACCTGCTTTTGCGCAGCTACGTGCTGGCGCTGGCGATCTTCTCGATCCTGATTTTCTGGGTGGCCGCGCGCGCCTGGCAACTGCGCTACCGGATCGGCGAGCTGCGTGATTCGCGCAAGATGGGTCCTTCGGGATTTCCGGAAATCGAACCCAATTTCTTCCGTCTCGAAGGCGGCCTGGAATCGCGTTTCCTGCGTGGCGCGGCGGTGGTGCTGCTGCTGGCGTTCGCGGTGCGTTTTTTCCTGGCGCGTTATGAGATGGTCTACAACGAGCACGGCTCCTTCCTGGTAGGCGTGGATTATGTGGATCAGAATTTCGGCCTGCCCATGCAATGGCTGCTGATCCTGGCGTGCCTGGCCGCGGCCGTGTTTGTGTGGCTGGGCCGCTGGCTGCTGGCCGCCAGCATGGCCCTGGCGCTGGTGATCGCCTTCCTGGTTCCCGCCCTGGTGGGGACGCTGTACGTCAAGCCCAACGAAATCTCGCTCGAGCGCCCCTACATCGATACCCATATTCACGCCACCCGCAGCGCCTACGGCCTCGAAGCCCAGGTCCGCGAGGTGGAATTTCAGGCCCAGCCGGACGCGCCCATCGATGCGGCCCACAACCAGGGAACTCTCGACAACGTGCGGCTCTGGGACTGGCACGCCTTCCACGACACCGTTACGCAGATCCAGGCGCTCCGCCCCTATTACGTGTTTCACGACACCGACGTGGACCGCTACACCATCGACGGCCAATACCGCCAGGTGTTGCTGGCCCCGCGCGAGCTGGATATCTCGCAGCTTCCCGGCGCCCGCGCGAGCTGGATCAACCCGGCGTTCATTTACACGCACGGGTACGGGCTGGTGCTCGCTCCCGTCAGCCAGATTACTCCGGATGGCCTGCCGGTCCTGCTGATCGATAACGCGCCGGCGGTGGTCCACACTCCCAGCCTCAAGCTGACGCGGCCGGAAATCTATTACGGCGAGGTGACCCACGAGCCGGTTTTCGTCAACACCGCGCAGGAGGAATTCAATTACCCCTCCGGCGAAGACAACGTGCGGAACCACTACGAGGGCAAGGGCGGTTTCCCGATTTCCTCCTTCTTCATGCGCCTGGCGGCGACCATAAACGAGGCCGAGCCCAGCATCCTGCTGACCGATTACTTCACGCCCAACAGCCGCATGATGATTCGCCGCCGCGTGCGCGAACGGCTTCAGGAACTGGCCGGCTTCCTCGAGTGGGACAAGGATCCGTACATGGTGATTACCGATGCCGGACGCCTGGTTTGGATGGTGGATGGATACACCACTTCCGAGGCGCATCCGTATTCGCGGGCCGTGGAAGACCCCGATATCGGCAGCATGAACTACATCCGCAACGCCGTGAAAGCCACCGTGGACGCGTACGATGGCGAGACCCACCTCTACATCTTCGCCCCCGACGACCCCATTATCGGCGCGTACCGCAACCTCTTTCCGGATCTCTTCCGCCCTGCCTCGGAGATGCCCGCGGACCTGCGCCGCCACGCGCGCTATCCCGAAACGCTGTTCCGCATTCAGGCTGAGATCTACCGCAAGTACCACATGCTCGATCCGCAATCCTTCTACAACCAGGAAGACCTGTGGGACCTGGCGCGCCATGCCACGGCGCAGAGCGGCGGAGCCGAACCGGTGGAACCCACTTACGTGATGGCATCCCTGCCCGGGGAGCAGAAGGTCGAGTTTCTCCTGATGACGCCTTTCACGCCGCGCACCAAAGACAACCTGATCGGCCTCATGGTGGCGCGCTGCGACGGCGATAAACTCGGCGACATCGTGGTGCTGATGCTTTCCAAGCAGAAGCTGATCTTCGGTCCCATGCAGATCGCCGCGCGCATCAACCAGGACAGCACCATTTCCAAGGATCTCACGCTGTGGAACCAGCAGGGATCGCAGGTGCTGCGCGGGCAGACCCTGGTTTTGCCGGTGGGCAATAACTTCCTGTATGTAGACCCCATTTACATCCAGGCCACTGAAGCCCGCATGCCGCAATTAAAGAAGGTAGTGCTGGTGGTAGGCGACCGGTTGATTTACACCGATACTTACGATCAGGCGCTGGCGCAGTTATCCTCCGGCGCGCAGCAATTGATCCAACAGGCGCAGACTGGCCAGCCCGCCGCTGCGGGTGCGCCAGCCGCCGGGGCCAATGCGCCCCCCGCCGCGGCTTCCAGCGACGCCCGGCTCAACGCCATCCGCGACCACTTACGCAGGTATCGCGAACTGGCCGCGCAGGGCCGCTGGTCCGAAGCGGGCAAGGAACTGGAGGCCATCGAGGCGGAGGCGAGCCGGAAGTAAGGTAAAAGCCAGCCACCGCTTTATAAGTTATGTGTTGGCGCGTCCGCCCGGGCTACCGTACCCAGGCAAATCCCTGGTTACCGGGAATAATTCAGGCTAATTGATGCGAAGCTGAGCCTTGACAAATGGCATATGCTATGTCAGAATTTTCGGACAAACGATTACCGGTCGCGTCCGGAAACCAGCACGACTTAGAGAGGCCGCTATGTCAGTGACCAGCCAGTATACGTTTCTTCAGGGCTTCTTCAACGGCGTTTTTTTCGTTCTGAACACCGCCGATTCCAAGGATCAGCCGTTCAGCGAAACGTCGAACGGCATCATTTGGACCGTTCACCGCCCGAATGCCGAGATCCTCATCGACTTGGGTAAAGAGATCGCAACCCCTGCGAACACGTCGCTCGTGGCGACTCAGCTTAAGAATGCGGGCGCCAACCTCACCAGCGCGATTTTCGTCCAGGGGGTTCAATGGCCGGCGGTCCCGTACTTCTACCAGAACCCCTTGCGCCACAACCTGTGGGACATGCTGGTAGAGCTTTATTTTAATTTTGAAATTGATACGCCGTGGTACTGCAGCAACGCCAATGGAACACTCTCCGCATACCTGTTCCTGTACCTGGACAGCAAGGGTCATCTGCAGGGGTACGCCGATGGATGGGCCTATAACTACAGCGGTGGCGGCCCATTCTGTACCGGCGCCATCGACAACGGATTAAATGCCGCCGGACCGGAACTGTGCGAGCAGATCAACCCGGTCCTCACGAAGGCCTTGTCGCTGGCCTCTGGCATAAGCTTTAAGCAGTTGTATTTCCTCCCTGGCAACGGAACCAATAGCACCACGCCGCCGCTTTCGGCCGGGGATGCGAGCGTTGATGTGGCCATGGGACTTCTAACCTGAAAGGGGCATACCGTGGATAGCCAGAAGTTGATCGACAGTGTTAAAGCGTTGTTGCAATCGGCGGGGTTCAGCCAGATAGTTTCAGCCGCCGATGGGGCTGGAACAACCGTGAGCGGACAGGCCGGCGGCGGCACCGCGCTCTTCCGCTGGACGCCTCAGGCCCCTGCCAAAACGGGGGCCGCGCGCGTAGTCACCAGCGCTCCACATGCTACTCCGGCCACCGACATCGCGGTGGTGCCCGCCTTCCCCGGCGCCGATAAGACGGTGCAAGTGCCGGCTGCGGCGCTCGATGCGCTGACTGCCAAGAGCCGCGCGCGCGCGACGGTGACCCCCCAGTTGCCAACACCTTCGAAATGACGCGCCCTCCCGGTGCTTGCGCGAGCGGTCGGAAACGGTGACATACTAGCCACCACCCCCTGGTTGTGTATCCCTCGAATCCGCTACACTCAATGGGGAGGTTCCATGTCCGATCGGACCGATGGCAAGTTTCACGATGATGTGCACCCCCGAACCGCGGTGTTGACCCGCGGATTCGATCCGCGCCTGTCGTTCGGCTCGGCGCGGCCGGCGGTGTTTCGCAGTTCGACCTATGCCTTCGAAAGCCCGGAAGCGGCGGAGCGCGCTTTCGCCATCACTACAGGGAAAATCCAACCGGCCCCAGGCGAGCGCGCGGACCTGATTTATTCGCGGTTCTCACACCCCAACGCCGAGATTCTGGAAGACCAGATCGTGCCCCTGGAGGCCGGCGCGGCGGAGGCTGTGGTTTTCAACTCGGGGATGGCGGCCATCATGACGGCGTTTTTCGCGTTCGCGCGGCCGGCCGCCTCGATCGTCTACACCACCCCGCTCTACGGCGGCACCACCGGCCTGATCCACACTTTCCTGGACCCCTTCGGCGTGCGCGGCGTGCCGGTGCCTTCGGGCGACGCGGCGGCGCTGGATGAGGCCCTTGGCGCGGCCGGCGACTGCGCCATCGTGTACCTGGAAACGCCCGCCAACCCGACCCTCATCATGACCGATATCGAGCGGGCCGCGGCCGCGGCAGCCCGGCATCCCGCGAGGCCCGTGGTCATGGTGGACAACACCTTCCTGGGCCCCACCTTTCAGCATCCGCTGCTGCTGGGCGCGGATCTGGTGCTGTACTCGGCCACCAAGTACCTTTCCGGTTTCAGCGACATGGTGGCCGGCGTGGCGATCGGCAAATCGGCCGCCACCATGGGGAAGATCCGCAGCCGGCGCGGCATGTTCGGCAACATTCTGCAGCCCGACGAGTGCTGGCTGCTGGATGGCCGCCTGCCCACCGTGGCGCTGCGCATGAACCGGCAAAGCAAAAACGCGCAGCGGCTGGCCGAAGCCCTGGCGGGGCACCCGCGCCTGAGTCAGGTGATTTACCCCACTCTCTTCACCGACCCCGAGCAGCGCCGCATCTTCGAAAAGCAATGCGCCTATCCGGGCGGAATCTTCTCCATCGAATTTCGCGGCGGCAAGCCGGCGGCCTTCGAGTTTCTGCGGCATCTGCGCATCGCCCGCAACGCCGTGTCGCTGGGCGGCGTGGAGTCGCTGGTGTGCCACCCCAAGAGCACCACGCATTCCGGCATGTCGGCGCAGGAACTGACCGAATCGGGCGTTACCGACGGCCTGGTCCGGGTGTCGGTGGGCATCGAGGACTGGCGCGATCTGCTGGCT
>JASHSS010000249.1 GCA_030038565.1 Bryobacteraceae bacterium | reverse complement strand
GGAGCCGCGGGTGGCCGCGGCGGCGCGGGTGGTGGAGGCGCGGGCGGGCGCGGCGGGGAGATCGATCCCGAACAGGCGGCCGCTTTCGGCGGGCGTGGCGGTGGCGGCGGCGCATTCGTGCTGCCGGGCAAGTACACCGTGGCGCTGGCCAAGCGGGTCAACGGCGTGGTGACGGATCTGCCCGGCTCGGAGACCATTGAAGTGGTGGCCGCGACCCCCTATACCCAGGAGGAACGCCTCTCGATGGTGGAGTTCACCGAGAAGATCGAGCGCCTGCAAAAGGCCCTTACCGCAACCCAGGAAGCCGCGACCGAAGCCGGTACGCGCCTCGATTCCATCAAGCGCGCCATCGATGCCACTCCGGCGCTCTCGCCCAAACTGCACGAGCAGGCTCTTTCATTGCAGCGCGACCTGGATGGGATCAACCTGGCGCTGAGCGGCGACCGCATCTGGCGTTCGCACAACGAAGGAACGCCGGCCTCGATTTCGGAGCGTATCCAGGCGGCAGCCGGGGGAACGCGCGGGACCACCAGCCATCCCACCAAGACGGCCATGGAGCAGTATCAGATCGGCTCGGACGAATTGGCCGTCCAGATTCCGAGACTGAAAAAGTTGATCGACACGGACATCCGGAATCTCGAAAAGCAGCTCGATGCCGCCGGGGCGCCCCCGACGCCGGGGCGTCTGCCGGATTGGAAGGGCGGCAAGTAAGCCGAGCGTGAGCCAGGGCACGGCGGTCATGGATTACCATCGGCTTATACGGTGAGACAGGAGGCCGCTTTTTTCCACGGCCAGGAACCTACCCTGGTCTATATCGCCAAGAAGCTGAAGGACGCGCTGCGCCTGGAAGAGATTTTTTCGGGCGCCGGGGTGGATTACGGCGTGGAGGCGGACGAGTACCGCGGCGGGGTGGTTTTCCGCTCCGTACGCGTAGGCGCATTTTTCTATGTGCTGCCCGAAGCCGTTTCGGTGGCGCACCAGATCATGTTGCGCCACGGCTATCAGCCGTACGTTTCGGACGGCAAATAGCCCGCCGCAGCGCAAAGCCCGAGCCGTTTACTCCTCCGAGCCCCACTCCGATTCGAGCAGGCGGGAATACTCTCCGGAGGCATAGAGCCGAAACTCGAAGTTGCGATTGCCGACAGTACGGTCCGGCTGAAGGTCCATGTAGCATTGGTACAGCGCGTCCGCGAACCGGTGGTAGCTGCGCAAAAACTCCTCCGACAGCCGGTCGAAGGCAGGCGGTTCGCGAAACATGGCATTCAGCCCGATGGCCCGCGAAAAGATGGAACTGTAATCGGCCACTCCCCATTGAATCAGCTTCTGTTTGACCGCTTCCGGAGGATCCCCCGTAAGCAGGGCCGCGAAACTCTGGCCGGCCAGCCCGGCGGACTGGAGGAGGGGTTCCCGCGCGGTCCACTCCAGGCATTGGGCGATCCAACGGAATACGTCCTTGCCAAGGAAATACAGCATCCGCACCTCGCTGTAGCGGCCTGCCAGCAAACGGCGCTGGAGCGCGTCCGGATCGGCGCCATCGTCAGGGATCAGGCCGGCCAGCATCAAGGCAGCTTTCGAGTTTTCGAGCAGCGCCGAAGGGGGCACCCGCTCATTAAACGGATGCAGAATTAGCGGAGGCAGTTCCCAGACGGTTTCACCGAGATTTCCGATTCGCGACATTTTCCTCCCATATTCCTAGTATCGGCAGAATGGCCAGGAGACTTGAGGGCCTTGGTTCATAATGTCGGCTATAACCCTCCACTCGCCCCCGGACTATCGAAAGGCAACATGATCGTTAACAGTGCCGGGCGCTACACTGAAATTGCCATGGAAACCCAGGGGCGCCAGGTCCAGCGCTGGTTTCGCGAGGAAGCCGGCCAGGATCTGTCCGAATATTGCTTGTTGTTGGCCCTCATCGTACTGATCGCCGCGGGCATCTTTCTCAAGGCTTCTGGAGGTATCCAGAGCCTGTGGACGGTTGCCAACACCACGCTTGCCAACACAGCCTCGTCTACTTCGGTCACCTCCAGCACGAGCCATTAAAACGGCCCTCGCTGCTTGCCCGGATCGCCTGGCGGGATGGGACCTTACGGCTTTTCCGCTTTGTGCAGCGCCTTGGCCTTATCCTCCAGGCGTTTGGCTTCCGGATCCCGCTTGAGCTTGTGCAGCAACCCGGCATAATTCCCCAGCACTTTGGCCAGCGATTCGGAGTCGCCGCTGGATTCCGCCATGCTGAGCGCCAGCTTGTATTGGCGTTCGGCGGCCGCGTCCTGGCCCTGCCCTTCCAGGGCCATTGCCAGGTTGCTCATGCTCGAAGCCACGCGCTGCTCGCGCAGGCCCAGAGACCTCCGGTAGAGGGACTCGGCTTCGCTGAACCGGTCCTGCGAGGCGTAGGCCACCGCCAGGTTCTCGAGGGTGGTGGCTAACTCGGGGTTGTCCGAGCCCATCAGGCTTTCCCAGATGGCCAGCGAACGGCGGTAGACCGCTTCGGCCTCGGGGTAGCGTTTCTCGAGGTAATACAGCATCCCCAGGCGGTCCAGGTGCGGCGCCAGGTTGGGATGGCTGGGGCCATCGTTGCGTTCCACGATGGAAACCACGCGGCGCAGAGGGGCTTCGGCCGGATCGTAGTTTTTGGTCTCGATGAAAACCGTGCCCAGCGAATCCAGCACCGGAATCAAACCCGGATCCTCCGGTCCCTTATGGCGCTGCAGGATCTCGATGGCCCTTCGCAGATTCGGCTCCGCCACCGCGTAACGCTTCAGCGCTATATAGAAGGACGCCAGTTCGGCGCAGTCCGTGGCCAGATCGAGATCCTCGGTCCCCTGGGCCTGGATGCGCACCGAGATCACCCGCAGGTACTGACGTTCCGCATCGGCCACCCGGTTCATCGAGCCGTACAGGCTAGCCAGCATTTTCAGGTTCGGAATGGTCTCCACGCTCATCGCGCCGGCATCCCTCTCGCGGATAGCCAGGGCGCGCAGGTAGAGTTTTTCGGCCTCGGTGTTCTTGCCCTGGGCGCGGTAAACGCCCCCCAGTTCGATCAGCAGCGGGATCAGCCGGACATCTTCCGCGCCGGCCACCTTCTCGGTCAGGTCCAGCGCCCGCACCAGGAGCGGCTCGGCTTCGCCGTATTTGCCCAGCGACAAAAAGGGAAGCGCTTTCTCCCGGAGTTGCGCCGGGTCGTCCTGGGCCAAAACTGGCGCGATCACGAGGATAAGCAGAGCCGCCAGTCGCTTCATCAAACTCAAGCCCTATGTTACATGGTGGCAGGCTGCCCGGCAAAGGGAAAATCGGCCCGAATCGGCGGGTCGCGGGTTACCGCAATCAGGGGCTGTACGCCGGTGGGGGCGATCAGCACCGCGAGCCTGGCAGGGCGTATCGCCTCGCTGAAGCCGATTGGTGTGGGCGCCCCGTTCCATCGACCGATAGCTTCGGGCAGTTGTATACTCCCAACTATGACCTTCTCACGACGCGATCTGGGATTTCTACTTCCGGCCCTGGCGGCCGCGCGCGCGCAGGGGCAAACGCCCGCCACGCCTGCCAAACTTCCCTCCAAAGCGTTTCGCTTCGAAGACCTGCCGGTCCGGCAGAATGGCCAGAACGCGTCGCGGGCGATCATGAATGGGCTGACCCATTCGCGCTTCGCGATCGAAGTTCACGAGACCGACCTCGCACCTGGCACCGCGCCACATGCCCCGCACCGCCACGTCCACGAGGAGATGGTGATCATCGTGGAGGGGACCATTGAATTCACCGTCAATGGCGCCTCCACGCGGCTGGGACCCGGGTCGGTGGCCTTCGCCGCCTCCAACGATGAGCATGGCCAGCGCAATGTGGGAGACGGGATTGCGCGCTACGTG
>JASHSS010000022.1 GCA_030038565.1 Bryobacteraceae bacterium | reverse complement strand
ATACTGAAGATCGCCCCGGGGATCAATAACAGGATTACTACAATCACGGCGCAGATCCACGACGACGCATGGTACGCGGACAGCAATGGGCAATCGGCGACGGGAATCGGGGGAACGCCGCAGGGGAATTCGGGAATCGGGGCGCCGCGGCCATTGGTGGGGAGCGTGGTGGATGCGAATGGCGACATCGAGTTCGGAGTGACGGAAACCGACACGATAGCGAGCGATGGCACGGTGACGACGAACCTGTCGGTGAGCTTTGTGCCGCCGGCGACGGTTGCGGCGGCCGGACCGCCGATTCCATTGATCAATCTGGCGGCACAGGTGGGCGCGGGGGGCACGCTGGTGGCCGGGCAGACGCTCTACTACGCCATTTCGGCTTTGGACGGCGCGGGCGACGAAAGCGCGCTTTCCTTTGTGGTGACGGCGCAGATCACGGGCGCCGAGAGCAGCGTGACGCTGACGGGGCTGAGTTTCGCGGCGGGCGTGAGCGGGTTCAATGTGTACCGGGGGGCAACGCCCGCAGAGGTTCTGCGAATCGCGACGGCGCAGGCAGTATCTGCACAATTCACTGATACGGGGTTGACGGAACAACCGATTCCACCGGCCGATTCGAATTACGATCACGCCAATTTTTATTGGAGGATGGAGTTGCAATCGGAGGAGGCGGCGACAGTCTACTCGCCGACTACGGTGGGCAACGGAACGCTTCAAATGCCGGCCAACGGGTACCTGGGAATGACGGCGCGAATCACGCGGGGGAAGGGCGCGGGGCAGGAGCAGACGATAGCGGCGAACACGGCGACGACGCTGACGGTGGCGCCGGCGTGGACCGTAACACCGGACGCGACCAGCTTCTTCGTGGTGGCCGAAGCCGCCTGGCATTTTGGGGCATTGGCAGCCAGCAGCCCGGCGGACTTCGAAATTCCCAACCAGACCGGGGAAGTGGTGGAGATCACGGGGCGGGCGGCCAACGCGAATAACGTGGAATGCCCGGCGGCGATTTCTATTGTCACGCGCTGGCAGATTGGGGGAGGGGGATCGGGCGACAGCGCCACGCCGCCAGCCCCCTCGTTTGCGGTAGGCACATCGCCGCTGGGCGGGGTGGTGCAATTGAGCGCCGTCTCATTCGGCGATCTGACGAACACACACAGCATCTCCGCCGGGACACTGACTTTGTACTACTGGAACGAACTTACCGGGCAGCCCACCCTTGCGCTGGCGACGGCGATGTCGGCGACGGATCAGACGCTGACTCTGAGCGCGACCGGGGACGCAACCGCGGGCACCTATATACAACTGGACGGGGAAGTGATGCAGGTGACGGCGATCGGAACGAATGGCCTTTCGTACACGGTGACCCGCGGAATCGACGGAAGCGCAGCGGCTGCCCACGCTGCGCAGACGTTGATTTATACATTGACGAGCACCACTTTGATCACGCCGTTTCCGCCGCAGTTCTTCGGCACCCCATACAGCGGAAGCTGGCTCTTTCCGATTTCTCTGCCGGATGTGAGGGTGGCGAGCGCGGAGTTGTATGTCACCAATGATTGGGGTAACAGTCCCACGGGGAGTATTTGCCTGACTAACAATGACAACAACGGACTGCGGACGCTGTCGGGCGGGCAGTACACGATCCAAGTGGGAGGGTATCTGGCAATCGATCAATCGGCCGCGCCGCCGCTGGTGGTAGAAGCGGCGCATTCGGTGAGAGACGTATTTGCGGTATTGGGGACGGCCGCGGACGCACCGGTCTCGCTGCAATTGAATGTCAACGGCGGGGCATACTGCGCGATGAGCGTTCCGGCGGGGCAGTTGGTGTCCAGCACCGTCAGCGGACTGGGCCTGCCGGCCCTTGCGGCGCAATCGCAAATTACGCTGTCGGTGCTTGCGGTGGGGCAGACTTATCCCGGAGCGGACCTCACGGTCCTGATTCGACTCTGATGGCGGAACAACTTACCAAGCTGAAACCCGATCGCGACTTGCAGTGTTACTTTCAAGAGCCCACTGCCGTGGCGGCCTTGAGCGGAGCCACAGCCAACGGGTTCACGGTATCGGGCTGCTGGCGGCAGCCATTCGACTGGGCCGTTCTGGAATGGAACCGCGATAACGTATTTGAGCACCCGGCACTGAGAAACCTGCCGGACGGCGATCTTAGCGCGATCCAACTCAGTTATACGGAAAGCCGGACGAATTGCATGACGATGGACTCGACGGCGTATGACTCCGTCGGTTGGTCCTATCTGCGAATCTGGGAGGATTCGCAGGGTCCGGAGGCCTTCCATATGGTTCCCCTGATGCCCCACGCGACTCCGGTTGGTTCGTACACGCCGGCTACCGTAACATTTACCCTGGCGGGGACGCCGACGGCGGGTGACTATGTCGAGTTGGCATGGCTCGATCAGCACCAGAACTACCAACTGGCGGCGGGAGACACACTGGCGACGGCACTGTCTGGACTGGCGGGATTCATTAATGCGAATAGCGCTGCGAATGGGGTAACGGCAAGGGCGAACGGAACACAAATCACTCTGACCTACAACCTGCAACCGGGGAGTAACGGAAACCGGATCGGTGTGTATGGAACCATTCAGGGAGCGCAATCCGAATCGTGGTCGCCGGCATGGGCGATGTTCGCCGGAGGAGTATCACCGCAACAATGGCAGGTGAACCTGAACTTCGGAAATCTGACGGACAGCGCGCAGCAGAAGGTGCCGACACAGAACGTCCGGAAAATCCGATGGACTTGGGCAGCGGATTTACAGCTTGGGAACTATCAAGGCGGCGAGTTCGCGGTTTCGGTGACCGATTGGCAAGTGACCGGCTCCAATGTGGTTTATTCCGTGGCGGGTCCGGGAAGTCAACGGATCGAGGATAACTCTTCGCAGGTTACATACAGCGGCGCGTGGACGGTGGAAACGGGGAATTACTCGGGAGGATCGATCCATCACAGCACGAACACAGACGACCGGGTACAGTGCACCTACACGGCCAACCAGACACACCAGTTGTACCTCGGAACGCAAGATACAAACAGCGGCGGTACGATTAGCGTGCAGGTGGATTCGAACCCGCCGCAAGCGGTGAACCTGTGCGAGCCGGACGAAGATTTTCTGGCCCGGGTATGGATTGGGCAGTTTGGCGGCGGCGTGGTACACTCGGTAACGATTACGAACACGGGCAGCCCAGGAACGGATGTGTATTTCGATTTTCTGGAAATCGCCTATCCGACCGAGGACCTGCCGACGTTTCCCACCATTCAGGACAGCACGCTGGCTACCGACTGGGATACGAATCATTCGCTGGCGCTGGCGCCCGAGCGGACGGCGTGGCTGATTCACACGCTGGGCTTTGAAGGGCGGGCTAACCACTATGTGGGCGCGCTGTGGTTCTACGAGTTGTATAACTTCGGCAATCAGTATGCGACCGCAACCATCGAATTCTCAGGAACGCCCGAGTTCGGCGGGACCACGGAAGTCGTGCTGGCAGGAAGCAGCCTGCAACATCTGAATCTGATCGGCGACACGGCGGCATCGATCGCGACTTGCTTTGCGCTTTGGATTGGAGCGGGATCATCGGCGGTGTGGGCGCAGGCCTCGGGCGGCACGCTGACACTCACCGCGCGAGCCATGGGCAGCGGGGGCAACGGGATCAGCGTCACGGCGAGCACGGGGAGCAGCGGATTTACGGCCTTGGTGAGCCAGGCCACACTGGGAGGCGGCGTAGACGGCACATGGTATACCGACCTGAGCGCCATGCCCCGAATCAACCGTGCGGCGCGCGACTGGAGCACGAGTTTCTTTCAGGCATTGAACGGCTACGGAACGGATGTAACTGCGTCGTTCAGCATGGAATTGGGCAACGGCGACGACCGTGCGATCACGGGGATTGCCCAGATGTATCCGGACGGGCCGGTATGGGTGAACACGCCGGCGCTACAGACTAATTTCAGCCCGGCGAGCCTGGCGTTTTGGCAGGAAGTATACGCGGAAATGGCTGGACTGATGGCGTCGGCGGGCGTGCGCCCATATCTGCAATTCGGCGAGGTGCAGTGGTGGTATTTCGCGGATGCGTCGGGAATGCCATTTTACGATGCTTACACGACGAGCACGTATCAGGCGCAACAGGGGCGGCCGATGGCGGTGATTCCGAGCCAGACCGCGGACCCGAGCCAGTATCCGGCGGAATGCGCGTTTCTGCCGGGGCTGATCGGGGAATTCACCAAAGCCATTACGACTTATGTGCAGCAACAATATGCCAACGCGCGGTTTGAAGTGCTCTACCCGGTAGATACGAACGATACAGCGCTGAATGAGATCATCAATTTCCCGGCCCAATACTGGACGCCGGCGGCGTTGACGTGCCTGAAGACGGAGAATTTCACGCACACAGGCGACCGCAACCTGGATCTAGCGCGCCAATCGATCGGATTTCCGGCCAGCCAGGGATTCCCCGTTTCGCAATCGAGCCACCTGATCGGGATTAGCGATCCGACGACTCCCTGGGAGAGAGAGCGCCTGCTCACGCTGGCGGCCGGAATAGAACCGGTGGTCCTATTCGCGCTGGACCAGTTCTGCCTGATTGGAACGGCATTGCCGCTCAACCAGGGACCGCGACGGTCGCTGTTCATGGGAAATTGAAGCCGTCGCGGACGCTGGGTCCCATTGATAACGGTTGTTTTTACGGTACGATGGATGATTCCAGTGTCTCCACGTTGGATTCTCGCCGCCCTGTGTCTCCCTGCCTTTGCCGCCCCGCCGGCGCCTTCGCTCGACGAAGCCTTGAACAGCCTCTACAACTTCGATTTCCCAACCTGCCACAAGCTTCTGAACCGCTACATCGCCGAGCATCCGCGCGAGCCGCTGCCCTACGCCTTCCGAGCATCGGCGTACCTCTTCGCCGATCTTGATCGGCTCGGAATCCTGGAGAGTGAGTTCCTGATCGACGACCGTAAAATCGCCGCCCACCACAAGCCTCTGGACCCCGACCCCGCCGATGCCGCGCGCTTCCAGCAGGCCGTGGATAAGGCCGGGGACCTTGGCGAGGCCGCGCTCCGGGCGAACCCCGACGACCGGCAGGCGCTCTTCGCCCTCAGCGTCAGCGGCGGCGTCGCCACCGACTACATGGCGCTGGTGGAGAAACACCAGTTTATGAGCCTCTCGCTGGCCAAACGCTCCAATGCCTATGCGCAACGGTTACTGAAGCTTGACCCGCACTTCTACGATGCCTATCTGACCGCCGGCTTTTCCGAGTACATGGTGGGCAGCCTGCCCCTTTTCATTCGCTGGTTTGTGCATTTCGATAACGTCGACGGCAGCAAAGAGCGCGGCATCAGCAACCTGGAGCTAACCGCGCGCGAAGGCCACTACTTCCGCGGCTTCGCCCAGATTCTCCTCGGCATCATCGACCTGCGCAATCGGAAACTCAGTCCGGCCCAGGGCCGGTTGAAGCAGTTGGTGCGCCAGTACCCGGCCAATCCGCTGTTCCGCAAGGAGCTCGATAAGATCAACCAAAAACTGGGGACGGCGGCGAATTAGTGGCATACCCGATTGAAGTCGAGGGCCTCAAAAAAAGTTACGGCAACGTGCACGCGGTGCGGGGGGTGGATTTCGCCGTGCAGGCGGGCGAAGTGTTCGGCCTGCTGGGACCCAACGGCGCCGGGAAAACCACAACGGTGGAAATCCTGGAAGGGCTGCGGTCGCGATCCGGCGGACGCGTATCCGTGCTCGAGTACGATCCCGAGGTGCAGACGCGAGAGGTGAAGGAGCGCATCGGCGTGTGTCTGCAATCCACCCGCTTGCAGGAAAAAATCAAGGTGCGGGAGGCCATCGAGCTGTTTGCCAGCCTCTACATCCGCACCGTGAATGGCAAGGACCTCTTGAAACGCCTGCAACTCTGGGAGAAACGCGAGGCGCTCTATTCGCAACTCTCGGGCGGCCAGAAGCAGCGGCTGGCGCTGGCCCTGGCGCTGCTGAACGATCCGCAGGTTCTGTTTCTCGACGAGCCCTCCGCCGGCCTCGATCCCCAGGCGCGCCTGGAAATTCACGCGCTGATCGAGGATCTGCGCCGCGAGCATCGCACCATTCTCCTCACCACGCACTACATTGAAGAGGCCGAGAGGCTTTGCGACCGCGTGGCCATCGTGGACGAGGGGCGCATCGTGGCCCTGGGCACGCCGCGCGAGATTCAGGACTCCACGCACGCTCCCTCCATGATCGAGATCGGATGCGCCCAGCCGGTTCCCGGCGACCTGCCGAACTGGGCGGAAGCCGAAAAGGCCGTGATTGACGACCGCCGCACGCGTCTTTCGGTGACCTCTCACAGACCAGCTCGCACGGTGGTCGAAATGGTGAAATGGTTGGAAGCCAATGGCCTGGAACTGGCCGATATCCGCATCGCGCGGCCTTCGCTGGAACAGGCGTTTATCGAATTAACCGGAAAGAGTCTGCGGGAATGAGAGCTTACCTCGCGCTATTCCGAAGCAACTTGCGGCTCACCATGCGCGACCGCTCGGTGGTGTTTTTCAATTTCCTGTTCCCGTTCATCTTTTTCTTCGCCTTTGCCGAGCTGTTTCACGCCTCCACAGGCCAGGGCATCGCTTATTTCGTGGGCACCGTGCTGACCCTCGGAATTCTGGGAAACGGCCTTTGGGGCGCCGGCATGCGCTCGGTGCAGGAACGCGAGGCCGATATCCTGCGCCGCTTCAAAGTCACCCCCATCACGCCGATGCCCCTGCTCGTGGCGGCCATGGCGAGCGGCTGGCTGCTGTACCTGCCGGTGGCGGCCATCCTGGTGGGGGTGGCGCATTTCCAATACGGCATGCCCCTGCCGCGCAACTGGATTTCGCTCCTGGCCATGGTGACCCTGGGGGTCTGCTCGCTGCGCGCCATCGGGCTGATCCTGGCGGCCGTCACCAATACCATGCAGGAGGCCATGATCGGCGTACAGATTCTCTATATGTCGATGCTGTTTCTGAGCGGCGCCACCATCCCCGCTGCGCTCCTGCCCAACTGGGCCCAGACGGTGGCCGAATTCATGCCTGCGGCCTACCTGGTGACCGGGTTTCAGGGGATCTTCTTCCGCAACCAGAGCCTCTGGGATAACCAGGCGGCGGTGGTCTCGCTGCTCGTGACGATCATCGTGGGCATGTTTCTGGCCATGCAACTGTTCCGCTGGGAGAAGGACGAAAAGATCCAGCCGCGCAAAAAGCTCTGGGTGCTGGCAGTACTCGGGCCTTTTCTCATCCTGGGCTGTTACAAGGCTTACAGCAAGGAGCACCTGGCCCAGAACCAGGCCATGTTCCGCGACCTGCAGCGCGCCGGGGTGGTCCTGATTCGCAACACGCGCGTGTTCGTGGGCGATGGCACGGTGATGGAGAATGCCAGCGTGCTGGTCCGCGACGGACGGATCGCCGAAATCTACGGGGGCGCCGGCCCGGACCCCGAGACCCTTCGCGCCGAAGTGGTGGAGGGCGCCGGCAAGACCCTGCTGCCGGGCCTGATCGACGTACACGTTCACCTGGGATCCACCGGCGGCATTTCCTTCGTGGCCGCGGACAACGATCCCGCGATCACCATGCCACACGCCGCCGCGGCGCTGCTTTATAACGGAGTGACCGAGGCCCGCAGCGTGGGCGACGGGCTGGACGCATCGCTCAAGCTGCGCCGCGAGACCTCCTCGGGCAGCCGGTTGGGCGTGCTGCTGTTTGTCTGCGGACCCATGTTTACGGCCGGCGGTGGCCACGGCACCGAGTTTCTGCAAAACCTGCCTCCGGCCCTGCGCGAGAGCTTGCAGGGCCAACTGGTGCGCACACCCAAGACGCCGGAAGAAGCGCGCCGCCAGGTGAGGGAGTTGAAACGGGCCGGAGTGGACGGCATCAAGGCGATCCTGGAAGCCGGTTGGGGCGACGGCATGCTCTTCGACCGCCTGGACCTGCTGATTGCCCGCTCCGTGGCCGAAGAAGCGCATACGCAAAACCTGCCCCTGGCCGTGCACACCGGGGATGCCCGGGACGTCACCGATGCGGTGGATATCGGCGCTTCCTCGGTGGAGCACGGCTCCTGGCGCGACGAGATTCCCGATACCGTCCTGGACCGCATGGCGCGCGAGGGGATCTATCTCGATCCCACCCTGGGGGTGGTCGAGGCCTACGCGCAATTCTACAGCGGCAAGGCCGAGATGCTGGGCAATTCGCTGGTCCAGCAATCGGTGACGGGTTCAGTGCTGCGGGCCACTCGCGACTTTGTCGCTTCCGGCAAGGCGGCCAATCCTGACAAAGCGGCGCTATTTCACAACGCGCTGGAGACGGCGCGTAACAACCTGCTGCGGGCGTGGAAGGCGGGCGTGCCGCTGGTGGTGGGGACCGATGCAGGCAATCCTCTGGTGTTCCACGGCCCGTCTCTGCATCACGAGCTGCAACTCTGGGTGCAAGCGGGAATTCCGAACGAGGTGGTGCTGGAGGCCGCCACCCGCAACGCCGCCAATCTGCTGCGCGCCGGCAATCGCTTCGGCGCCATCCGCAAGGGACTGGAAGCCAACTTGCTCCTGGTGGATGGCAATCCGCTGCAGGATATCTCGGCCACCGAGCGGATTTCGCTGGTAATGTTCGAAGGCGAGCGGCTGAGGAGAGCGGAATTGTTCGAGAAGAACTAAGGCCAGGTAGCGATGACTGGCCGGCCACGAGCACAGTAAGGCGCCCATCGCCGTAAACTATTGGACACAGGTGGTGCCCGGGGCGGGAATCGAACCCGCACTCCCGTTGCCGGGAAACGGATTTTAAGTCCGTTGCGTCTGCCTGTTTCGCCACCCGGGCGGCCAAACCTAGACGTAGACGAATGTAGCACAATCTCCCCCACTCACCCCGCTTCGCTCCCTCTCTATCCCTGCGCCGCGAGTTATCATACGCGTTCCATTAGGACCAAGGAGTACGCTTATGCTGGAACGATGGAAGGCCGCGATGGCCCTCACGGCTGGATTGTGGCTGCTCTGGCTGCCCGCCGCGGCGCAGGCGCAGGGCGGACGGGGCGGGCGCGGAGGGGCGCCGCCGGTTACCGGTCCGTGGTCGGACAAGAGCCTGTCCCCGGATCAACGCGCGGACCTGCTGATCGCCGCGATGACCCTGGATGAGAAAATCCAGCTTCTGCATGGGGCGCCGTCTGGGCCCGGCGGCGGACGGGGCGCGCCGCCGCCCGCGGTTCCCACCACCAGCCGCTCCAATGGCGGCGCCGGTTGGGTTCCTGGAATTCCGCGTCTCGGCATCCCGGATCTCAACATGGCGGATTCGGCCGTGGGCGTCACACGCGGCGCGGCCGAGAGCCGCTACTCCACGCTGCTGCCGTCGGCGCTCGGCGCGGCCGCCAGTTGGAACCCCGATCTGGCAATGCTCTACGGCCAGGTGATCGGCAGGGAACTGCGCGACCAAGGCTATAACATGTCCATCGGCGGGGGCGTCAACATCACCCGCGAGCCGCGCAACGGGCGCAATTTCGAATACGCCGGCGAAGATCCCATCCTGGCCGGCACCACGGTCGGCATGCTCATGAAAGGCGTGCAGTCGCAGCAGGTCATGGGCGACCTGAAGCACTATGCGCTGAACGACCAGGAGACCGGCCGCAACATCGGCAACGTGCTCCTGGACCATCGCACCATGCGCGAGACCGATCTGCTGGCGTTTCAGATCGCCTACCGGATTTCGGACGCCGCCGGCTTCATGTGCGGCTATAACAAGGTCAACGGCGATTGGGATTGCGAAAACGACTACCTGCTCAACCAGGTTCTGAAGAAGGATTTCGGCTTCAAAGGCTGGGTGATGTCGGATTGGGGCGGGACGCACTCCACCACCAAGGCCATCACCGCCGGGCTCGACCAGGAACAACCCGGCAGCGGCTTCTTCGGCGAACCGCTGAAGAAAGCCGTGGAGGACCGCGATATCCCCATCGAGCGCATCAACGATGCCGTGCACCGCATCCTGCGCAGCATGTTTGCCGTCGGGGTGTTCGACAATCCACCCCTGCCGCACCGCGTGGTGGATGTGTTCCAGGGCCTTGCGGACGCCCAGAAAATCGCCGAAGAGTCCATCGTGCTCTTAAAGAACTCCGGCAACCAGTTGCCGCTTAGCGGGTCGGTCAAATCCATCGCCGTGATCGGCTCGCACGCCGATGTGGGCGTGCTTTCGGGCGGAGGGTCGGCACAGGTCGATCCGCCGGGCGGCAACGCGGCCCCGCCGCCTCCTCCGCCGCCGGGACAGGAGACGGGCGGGCGCGGTTTCGGCTTCGGAGGCCGCGGCCCCGTGTATTTCCCCTCCGCGCCGTTGAAGTACATCCGGGCCAAGGCGCCCGGCGCCAAGGTGGAGTATAACGATGGAGCCGATCCAGCCGCCGCCGCGGCGCTGGCTAAGGCCTCGCAGATCGCCATCGTGTTCGTCAACCAGCCCATGAGCGAAGGCCGCGACGCCGCCACCCTGACCCTGCCGGACAAGCAGGACGACTTGGTGAGCGCGGTGGCCGCGGCCAATCCGCACACCATCGTGGTGGCCGAGACGGGCGGCCCGGTCGCCATGCCATGGGCCGATCGCGTCAGCGGCATTCTGGAGGCTTGGTTCCCCGGCATCGGCGGCGGTCCGGCCATCGCCAACATTCTGTTCGGAGACGTGAACCCGTCGGCCAAACTGCCGGTCACCTTCGCCAAAAGCGATCAGGATCTGCCGCATCCCGCGATCGCCGGCTCGAACCTGATGCCGCAACCCGGCGCGGCCCGCGGCGCTGCTGGTGGTGCCGCGGGGGGTTTTGGTGGGGGACGCGGCGCTGGCGGCGCTCCCGGTGGTGCCGCGGGCGGGCCGGGCGGCTTCGGCGGCGGCCGCGGGGGGATGCCCCCCTTCGACGTGCCCTATACCGAAAAACTGGAAGTCGGCTACAAGTGGTACGAGGCCCAGAACAAGGAGCCGCTCTTCCGTTTCGGCAGCGGCCTCGCCTATACCACCTTCGCCTACTCCGGGATGCGCGCGGCCGCTTCGGGCCACAACCTCACGGTGTCCTTCAGCGTGAAGAACACCGGCAAGCGCGCGGGCAAGGAAATCGCCCAGGTCTATGCCACCCTTCCCGCATCCACCGGCGAGCCGCCCAAGCGGCTGATCGGCTGGCAGAAAGTGGACCTGGCCGCGGGCGAGAGCAAGACCGTCAACCTCGCCATCGACCCTCTGTATCTCTCCATCTTCGACGAGTCCAGCAACCGTTTCGAAGTGCCCGGCGGTGGATACAAGATCTGGGCCGGCGGTTCATCCGGAAGCTTGCCGCTGACGCAAGCGGTCGAAATCGGCAACTGATTCCAGGTGGGACAGGTCTTCCGCCGTCCCTTTCCCGCCACGCGCTGCAACACTCTCCCGGGGCCGGGCTTGCGCCTTCACCGGAGGCTTATTCGCCTGAGGCCTTTTGCGCTGCCCGCGAGGTCCTTGTGGCTGAACGGTTTCTGAGGAAATTCCACCTCGTCCTTCCAGGACCTCGGTGATTACCAGGTTCAGGTTGAGCAGCGCCAGCGTGATGATCTGCTTATGCCCGAAGGCCAGCAGTTGCCACCGCTCCGCGGTATGCGCGTCCGCGGGCGTTCATTGCTCCAGCAGTTCCAGCTCGAGCCGCTGCCGGTCGTGTGTCTGCCTGTCGCCCAAGGCCCGCCTTTTGTACGTTTGCCTCCGGCGGGAACTCCGTGAGGGCGCACCCCGGTTGGAGTCTATCACTCTTAGAAGGAGGGGGAAGACCAAAAGGGCTCGGACCTATAACGGCACACAAGAATCGCGTGCTCAAACGCTCTCTACGGCTCGATCAGGCCGGCGCGGATGGCGTAGCGGACCATGGTAGCGGTTTCGTGAATCCCCAGCTTTTCCAGGATCCGGCTGCGGTGCGAGTCGGCGGTCTTGTAACTGATGCCCAATTGCACGGCGGCTTCCTTGGTGGAACTGCCGCTGGCGATCAG
>JASHSS010000248.1 GCA_030038565.1 Bryobacteraceae bacterium | reverse complement strand
GTTGGGCGACCTGTTCCCCGCCGACCTGGCCGGGGAGTTCGAGCGGGTGCGCGGCCAGACGGGCATCCACCATATCTACAAGTTCGTGCTCAAGCCGGCCCTGGCCGCGTTGAACGGCCATAACCACGCCAACGCCAACGCGTTCGGAGGCGGCAACGGCGGCAACGGCGGCTCCGCTTCGGCCGGCGCCCACCCCGCGGTCTTCCGCGAGGCCACCGTCAACATCGCCATCGCTCCGCTGGTTTCCAAGGAGCAGGAGCAGATCGGCCGCCTGATTATCTTCGACGACGTTACCGACCGCACCGAGCTGGAGCAGCGGCTGGTGCAGGCCGACAAGCTTTCGAGCATCGGCCTGCTGGCGGCCGGCGTGGCACACGAAGTCAACACCCCCCTGGCGGTGATCTCCACATACGCCCAGATGCTGGCCAAGCAGGTGGCCGAGGATACGCAGAAATCCATCCTCCTCGACAAGATCGCCAAGCAGACCTTCCGCGCCAGCGAAATCGTGAATTCGCTGTTGAATTTCTCCCGGACTTCCACCACTTCGTTCGGAGAAGTCAACCTCAACCGGGTGATTCAGGAAACCCTCTCGCTTCTGGAGCACCAGCTTACGAAATCGGGGATTCGGATTCAAAGCATCCTCGATCCCTCGCTCGGGCCGGTGCACGGCAACACGGGCAAGCTGCAGCAGGTGTTTTTGAATCTGTTCCTGAACGCCCGCGACGCCATGGGCTCCGGCGGAACCCTGGAAGTGCGCTCGTGGCCCGAAAACGCCGGGGCGCGCATCGAAGTGGCCGATACCGGGCACGGCATCGCACCCGAAAACCTGCATCGCATCTACGATCCCTTCTTCACTACCAAGGCCGCGCGCAAAGGCACCGGCCTCGGGCTGTCGGTAACTTACGGTATCATTCAAGAGCATGGGGGCTCGATCGAAGTCTCCAACCGGCCGGGCGGCGGGGCCCTCTTCCGCCTGGAGTTGCCGCTCGCAGGCGCGGCGCGAAAACCGGTGACTGCCGCTTGAAATGAACGATCCCCAAGACTACAACCCGGAAAACCGGGGCAAAGTGCTCGTCGTGGATGACGAGCTGGATATCCGTGAAGGCCTGGAGCTGTTGCTCACGTCCGAAGGCTACGCCGTGGAACTGGCGCAAAACGGCGCCGAGGGCCTGGAGCGCCTGGAAAGCCGCCCCTACGACCTGGTGCTGCTGGACCTGATGATGCCCGACAAATCCGGCATGGAAGTGCTGTCGGAGGTGCGCCAGCGCGACCGCGAAACGCCCATCTTCATGATCACCGCCTATGGATCGGTGGAAGCCGCGGTTCAGGCGCTCAAGCTGGGCGCCAACGATTACTTCTCCAAACCCTGGGATAACGAGAAGCTGATCATCGAGATCGACCGCATGATCGCGCGGCGGCGCCTGGAGTACGAGAACACGCACCTCAAGCGGGCGTTCCAGCAACGCTACAGCTTCCCCAACATTATCGGTAAGAGCGAGCGCATGGTGCGGCTGCTGGACCTGGTGGGCCAGGTGGCCCCCAGCCGCTCCACCATTCTGATCACCGGGGAGACCGGCACCGGCAAGGAACTGGTGGCCAAAGCCATTCACACCAACTCGCCGCGCTCCGGAAGGATGTTCGTGGCCGTGAACAGCGGCTCGCTGCCTCCGGAGCTGCTGGAATCCACCTTGTTCGGCCACGTTCGCGGCGCGTTCACCAGCGCCGTTCAATCCAAGAAGGGTTACTTCGAAGTGGCCGATCACGGCACGATCTTCTTCGACGAGATTGGCACCATCGGCCCGGAAACCCAGATCAAGCTGCTGCGGGTGATCCAGGAAAAGGAGTTCACCCCGCTGGGCGCCACCGACCCGATCAAGGTGGATGTGCGGATTCTGGCCGCCACCAACGCCGATCTCCACCAGTTTGTCAAAGAGGGCCGCTTCCGCGAGGACCTCTACTACCGCCTCAACGTGATCAACATCTCGCTCCCGCCCCTGCGCGAGCGTAAAGAGGATATCCTGCCCCTGGTAGATCACTTCTTCACTTACTATTGCCGCGAGAACAATAAGTTTCTGGATGCCTCCGGACGCTCGATGCTGCACTTCGTTCCCGAAGCCACCGAGGTGCTGATGGAGCATAACTGGCCGGGCAACGTGCGCGAACTGGAGAACGTCGTGGAACGCGCCGTGGTGCTGGCCACCGATCCCGAAGTGCCTCTCCACGTGCTGCCGGATGCGCTGCTGCAGGCCAATGGAGTGCGCCTGCACCGCGGCGACGGCGGTCCCCTGCCGTCGGATGCCTCGTTGTTTGAGATCGTCAACGATTACGAGCGCCACGTGATCATGGAGCGGCTGGAGCGCTGCAACTGGAGCCAGACGGAAACCGCCGAGAGCTTTCACGTCCCGCTTTCCACCCTCAACCAGAAGATCAAGCGCCTGGATATCAAGATCCGCAAGAAAGGCGAGGCGTAGCCGCCCGGCGACTCGCGCAGCCTGCCTCCGATTCAAAAGCGGAGGTACAGGGGATTGCCGTCGGGATCTTCCGCGGGCAGGACTCTGGCCGGGTAACCCGCCGCCCGGATCACGCCCCGCAGAGCCATCAAGCTGGTTTCCGGGAATAAAGCGCCATGCCAGACCCGCATGCCTGAGCCTCTTTCTCCCCGGACAAGGCCGTCCGCGGCCAGTTCGTCGTAGGCGGCCAGCACGGTGTTCCTGGATACCCGCAGGAGCCGGGCCATGACCCGCGTGGAGGGCAGGCGGGCCGCATGGTGCGTCGCGCCTTCGCGAATGGCCCGCGCGATCTGGAGATAGACCTGGCGGTGCAGTGGAACGCCAGACGCCCGGTCCAGCGCGACCGGCGGCACAAAAAACTCCCCGCGCTTCGTAAGTGGCCCCCTCCAGTGGCTCTTTCCATTGTCCACCCTTTCGGCGAACATGAGGACGGAGGGTAAATACATGATCTCGGGCGGCAACGCAACCGTATTTGTTTCCAACATGGACCGGGCGGTTCGGTTTTATACCGAAGTCCTGGGCCTCAAACTGACCAACCGTTTTGGGGACCACTGGGCCACCGTGGAAGCGGGAAAAGGGCTGACGATCGGCCTGCATCCGGCATCGCCGAAGTATCCGGCGCCCGGAACCAGGGGCGGCATGATGCTGGGTCTGGAACTCGACGAGGCCATCGAGCGGGTGGTGGCGCGCCTGAGCGAAAAAGGCGTGCCGATCAAGGGCGAGGTCGTCCCGTTCGAGGCCGGGAAATGCGCTCACCTGGAGGATCCCGATGGCAACGAAATGTACCTGTGGGAAGTGAATCGCGAGGCTGTCCCCGAGACGGAACTCGCCTACAGCGGCGCGGCCAAACGCGCTTGACGGACGGCGTGTTCACCACGGAGGCACGGAGGGCACGGAGACAAGACGGAGGAAAATCCCAGAGTTCTTCGTGTTTTTCTCCGCGCCTCCGCGTCTCCGCGTCTCCGCGGTAAATACGCTCCGAAGCCTCCCGCACCGCCGCACGGCAGTTCTAGCGCGACAGAATCTCTCGCAGTTTCTTGCCCAGAACGTCGCGGCTGAAGGGCTTGGGCAGGAAATCCACGCC
Source organism: Bryobacteraceae bacterium (assembly GCA_030038565.1). Classification (GTDB taxonomy): domain Bacteria; phylum Acidobacteriota; class Terriglobia; order Bryobacterales; family Bryobacteraceae; genus JOPF133. The sequence goes on along the minus strand of JASHSS010000248.1, from coordinate 3,126 downwards.
CGCGTCGAGGACTCCGTGGTGCACCACGGTGTTCTCGGTGTAGCCGGAGAGAAAAAGAACCTTGATTCCGGGGCGCACCAGGACCAGGGCGTCGGCCAGTTGCCGGCCGCTCATACCGGGCATGACCACGTCCGTGACCAGCAGCGAAAGTTTGCCGGCATACGCTTCGCTGACCCGCATAGCATCGTCGGCGCTCTCGGCGGTGAGGACCGTATACCCCAACTGCCGGAGCATTTTCAAAGTCAGCTCCCGAACCGCCGTTTCATCCTCCACCAGCAGAATGGTCTCCGCCGTCTCGCTTGCGGGGGCCGGGGCATTGCCGGCATCCACCTCGTCGCTGAGGGGTTCCGAGACCCTCGGGAAATACAGCTTGAAGGTGGTGCCGCGGCCCGGTTCGCTATACACCCAGATATCGCCGCCGGCCTGCTTGACGATGCCGTAGACGGTGGCCAGTCCGAGCCCCGTGCCGCGGCCTTTTTCCTTGGTGGTAAAGAACGGCTCGAAGATGTGACGGCGGGTTTCCGCGTCCATCCCGTGGCCCGTGTCGCTCACCGCCACCATCACAAAGTCGCCGGGCGTCACCCCCAGATGCGTGCGCACGTAGTTCTCATCCAGGTGTACGTTGGCGGTTTCGATGGTCAGGCGGCCGCCATCGGGCATGGCGTCGCGGGCGTTGACCACCAGGTTCACGATGGCTTGTTCCACGTGCCCCGGGTCGGCCTTGATGTTGCCCACATCGGACCCCAGGCTAAGCTGCAGATGCACATCCTCGCCGATCAGGCGGCGCAGCATCTTGTCGGTCTGCGCAATCACCATGTTGAGCAGGATGACGCGGGGCTTGGCGATCTGCCGCCGGCTGAAGGCCAGCAATTGATTGGTGATGGCGCCGGCGCGGTCGGCGGCCTTGAGAATCTCCTCGGCATAGCCGCGCAACGGGTCGATCGGGGAAAGCTCGTCCAGGATCATGCGGTTGTAGCCGGCGATCACCGTCAGCATGTTATTGAAGTCATGAGCCACGCCTCCCGCCAGGCGGCCCACGGCTTCCATCTTCTGGGCGTGCAGCAACTGCTCCTCAAGACGTTTGCGCTGGCTGATGTCGCTGACGAAGGCGATGGCGAAGGTCCCCTCGTCGGTTTCGATGTAGCTGAGGCTCACCTCGACCGGAAACTCGTGGCCATCCTTGCGGCGGCCTGCCAGGTCAATCCCCAAGCCCATGGGGCGGACGTGGGGCCGCTCGAAGTAGTCCCCCCGTTCGCGGGTGTGCACGCCCCTCCTGGACTCCGGAAGCAGGATTTCAATGCGCGCCCCCAGCAGTTCCTCGCGGCTGTAGCCGAACATCTCTTCCGAGCGGCGATTGGCGAGCACGATCCGGCCCGACTTATCGATGCTGATGATGGCTTGGGTCGCCGACTCCAGCAGGGCACTTACCATTTTTTCGCTCTTACGAAACAACTCCACCAGATCCTTGTGCACACTTCCGCTGTCCTCTAAGTCAGGCATCGCGAAAACAACCCTCCGCGTGCAACTATTTTCCGACATTACGGGGCGGCTTTTCAAGAAATGTCGAGAAACTCACCAGTCGCCGGAAATCCTTGGCCGTACTCCTGAAGCGGCGGCAGCTCCGGTGTACCGGCGCCCCTTCGGTTGCGACGGGCAGAGGTTTGGGTGTAAATTGGCTCTCTGGTGATGTCGAAGCGGCTTGGGACGGCGGGGCTTGTATCGGCCTCCCGCTGCGCGGCCTGAGTGGCCGGCCCACGGGGAGCCGATGAGGCGGCCCGTCCACGGGCGCATCACGTTGAAGACACACCGGAACCCGCGGGCGTGAAGAACCGCGCCGCGGTCAAGGGGAAAAAGCTGTGATTGAAGCACGAAGGGCCGCTTCCAGGCGGTCCTGCATTACTACCTGCGAATTGCGGCGCGAGGGGCGCCCGGTCCGTGCGCGTGTTTTAGCGATCTCGCTGGTGACGATGATGACGGGGGCGTTAGCGTGGTCTCAGCAGTCCGCCCCTCCGGCCAGCGCACTGACGCCGGTTCTGGCGGAGCTCAAGCAGCAGACGCCGATTCCGATTCTGCTTCCCACGCGCCTGCCGCCGCTGTTGGGACCGGGAGTGTATGCCAGCGCGGAAGGCACGGCCACCGCTTACACCATCCGGCTGGAATCCGAACCGGACTGCCACCAGGCGGATGTCTGCTTCGTCGGCGAGTTGAAGGCCCAGAAGGGCGGAGCGCTTACGTATCCGGAAGCGGTGCAGATCGACAAGGTAATCCAGGGGCGGTTCCAGCCCCCATCGTGTTCCGGAACCTGCTCGCTGCCGGCCATCGAATGGAAGCTCAACGGCGTGCTCTACTCGGCGCAGTTGAGTTTACGGGCGCGCAGCGTGCGGGATCAGCGCGCAGCCCTGCTGCAGGTGGCCGAGACCGCCACGCGCAACGGCGCGCGCTAACGCATCCTACACCAGGCCGGCTTCGCGCAGGAACCGCGCGGATTCCTCGGGCGGCGTCGGGTTGATGTAAAACCCGGTGCCCCATTCGAAGCCCGCGACCTTGGTCAGCTTGGGGATGATTTCCAGGTGCCAGTGGAAATGCGGCAGCGGCTCGTCCTGGATGGGCGCGCTGTGCACGATGAAATTGTAGGCCGGGCGCTCCAGCACGTGATCGATCTTGCGCATGGTGGCGCGCATCACCCAGGCCAGGTTCTGCAGTGTGGGCGCGTCGGAATCCTCGAAGTGCGACTGGTGGCGCTTGGGCAGCACCCACGTCTCGAATGGGAAGCGCGGGGCATACGGCTCGATCACCGTGAAACGCTCGGACTCGGTCACCAGACGCGCGCCGGCCGCTTCCTGGCGGATGATGTCGCAGAAAATGCATCGCTCCTTCAAATCGTAAAAGAGCTTCGCGCCGTCGACTTCCTCTTTCACCCGTTTGGGGATCACCGGCAGGGCGATCAACTGGCAGTGCGGATGTTCCAGCGACGCGCCGGCGGCCTCGCCGAAGTTCTTGAACAGCAGGATGTAGCGGAAGCGCCGGTCCTTCTTCAGATCGTTGACGCGGTCTTTGAAGGCCCAGAGCACCTCTTCGATTTGCTTTTCCTGGAGATCCCCGAAGGTGACGGCGTGCTGCGGAGTT
>JASHSS010000247.1 GCA_030038565.1 Bryobacteraceae bacterium | reverse complement strand
CGGCGACGAGCCGGGAAGCATCTCCCGCAACCGGTCGGACGGCCGCCGGTACAGCCGATAAAGCTTCGAGACATTCTGCACCAGAACCAAATTCGATTCTACAGCCGGCGGCTTTCCGGTCGCGGGCGGGCGGCGGCCTCACACCTTCCTCACACGGAGGCACGGAGGGCACGGAGAAAACCAACACGAGCGCATTGGTTCTCTCCGTTCTTCCTCTGTGTTCTCCGCGGCTCCGTGTGAATCGTTGCCCCAGCTACAATGAATCATGCCGTTTGTCACGGGGGATGAGGCCATCCAGGAAATCCGCGCCGGCCGCATGCTGGTGGTGGTGGACGATGAAGACCGCGAAAATGAAGGCGACCTGACGATCGCCGCCGAAAAAGTTACCGCCGAAATCGTCAATTTCATGGCTACCCACGGGCGCGGGCTGATCTGCCTGAGCCTCACGGCCGACCGTTGCGACGCGCTCGGCCTCCCGCTCATGACCCCCCTGAACACCTCCAACTTCGGCACCGCCTTTTGCGAGTCCATCGATGCCCGCCGCGGGGTTTCCACCGGCATCTCCGCCGCGGACCGCACCCGCACCATCCTGCAAGCCATCCATCCCGATTGCCGCCCCGCCGACCTCGCCCGTCCCGGCCACGTCTTCCCCTTGCGCGCCCGCGATGGCGGCGTCCTGGTCCGCGCCGGCCAGACGGAAGCCTCCGTGGACCTCGCGCGCATGGCCGGCCTGAGTCCCGCCGGCGTCATCTGCGAAATCATGAACGAAGACGGCACCATGGCGCGGGTGCCCGAACTGCGCGAATTCTGCCTCCGCCACGGCCTCAAGATGATCTCCGTGGCCGAACTGATCCGCTACCGCCTGAAGCACGAAAAACTGGTGCGGCGCGTGGGCGAGGGCTGCATGCGCACGGCCTTCGGCGAATTCCGCACCATCGCCTACACCAGCGACCTCAACCCCGAGTACCACCTGGCCCTGGTGCACGGGGAGGTCGCCGGAAAGGAACGCATCCTCGTCCGCATGCACTCGCGTTGCCTCTGGGGGGATGTCTTCGAATCCTCCGATTGTGAATGCGGCCGCCTGGTGCGCAGTTCCCTCCGGGCCATCGCCGAGGAGGGCGCCGGCGTACTGGTGTACCTGCATGAGAACGGCCCGGGGTTCCGGGTGATCGAGGATGCCGGTCCCCCGCGCCTGACATCCCATAGCCGCGAATTCATGCACTACACGGGCGCCGACGGCCAGCGCCAGTTGCAGCACGAGCACGGCATCGGCGCCCAGATTCTCTCCGATCTCGGACTGCACACCATCCGCCTGCTCACCAATCACCCCCGTAAGATCGTGGCCCTGGAGGGTTTCGGCATCGAGATCGTGGACCAGATCCCCATCGGGCATTAAGCCGCATGCATCGGGCCGCTCACCCGCCTTCCGGCGCGCCAGGGGTCAGCGTTAATAATAAAGTGGAGCTTTCGTCCTGACTGTTATGAACGCACGAACCCTTACCGCCGCATCCCTGGCCACGGCATTGGCCGCGGTCCTCCCCGCCCACGCAGCAGACCCTCAACTCCTGGCCTTGGTTATGCCCGATGCCGTGGTGGTGTCCGGCGCCAACGTGCAGCAGGCCGAAACCTCGCAGTTCGGTCAGTTCGTGCTGCAGCAGATCCAGGCCAACGACACCGGTTTGCAGAAGCTCATCGCGGCCACCGGGTTCGATCCAACCAAGGATGTCAGCGAAACCCTGGCGGCTTCCAACGGCACGGCCCAGACCGGGCTGGTGCTGGCGCGCGGCACTTTCGACGCCGCCAAGTTCGCCGCCGCGGCCACCCTGCAGAACGCCGTACTCGAAACCTATGACGGGGCCACCATTATCGAAGATCCCAATAAGAAATTCGGACTCGCCTTCCCCACCTCCAGCATCGCCGTGGCGGGCGACCTGGCGGACGTAAAGGCGGCCCTCGACCGGATGAACGCGCCTGCCAGCCTGCCGGCGGCGCTCACCGTCCAGATCAACACATGGAGCGGAACCGAAGACGCCTGGGCTATCTCCACCGTGCCGCTCTCGACCTTTCATCATGGCGACGCCAAGGGCAGGGCCGCCGCTCCGCCGAGCGCCGCCACGGTTCCGGGGCTCAACGGCCAGGGCGTTTTTCAGGCCATCCAATCGGCCGCCGGAGGAGTCACATTCGGCACCAACGACGTGATCACCGCGCAGGCCACCGCCGATAACGCGCAGGACGCCCAATCGATGGCCGACGCCCTGAAGTTGCTGGCCTCTCTGGCCCAATTGCAGGCCTCCAAGGAGCCGGCCGCCGCCCAACTGGCGCAATCCCTGCAAGTTACCACCAACGGCACGAGCCTGAACCTCTCGGCCAGCATTCCCGAAGCCACCCTGGAGCAGTTGATCCATCCCGATAACACCGCGGCACGCAAGCCCGTACGGCGGTAACACGCGGTGTGGCAGACCTTCAGATTTCAAGCCTCCGCCGCGCCGGCTAAGCGGTTCGGCCCAATTGGCGGCCGGAGGCATATCGCCACCGGCCTGCTCCCTATAATGAAACTATGCCCCTCGGCCGCACGCTGATCGTCCTCGGCCTGGTGCTGCTGGCTCTCGGATTACTCATCACCCTCGGCGGGCGGCTGCCTCTCCGCCTCGGCCGCCTGCCGGGGGATCTTTCCTTCCACGGACGCAACTCCGCCTTCTATTTCCCGATCACCACCTGTATCCTGTTGAGCGTATTGCTCTCCCTGGCCCTCTGGATCGCCGGCAAGCTGCGCTGAAAGGCGCCGCCCGCCTCAGGCCTGGAGCCTCCCTCGCGCATCTCCGGCCAAAAAAAAAAGCCCCACGCCCGAAGGCGTGGAGCATGAAAGTTCTACTGCAATCTGTCTCGGAGGATGACAGACCGGTGACGATCTTAACACCCGGATATCGTTAAAGGCAACGGCGAATCGCGCTTTTCCCGAATCTCTTTTGCGGGTAGAAGTGAGCAGTGGTTAACGTAGCTCTTCTAGTACTTCCTCCAGAATCTCCCGCGAAGGCCGCGTCTTGGTTTGAGGCAAGGTCGCCAGCGGCGCGTCTGCCAGGTTCAGCATATCCAGAAACATGGGCTTGTCCGGGTTCACGTAGAGCACCCCGGTAAGGACCTCGCCCTTGGCCTCGGCATCCTCCAGCCACTTGAGCCCGGCTAGGCGGTCGGTCGGATCGTAGTCCCGGCCGAGTTTGCGGATCCGCAGGTGCGAACCGTCGTGCATCTGGACGTCCATCACCCCGCCCTCCGGAATGTCCACGGCAATATCGTCGTACGACGGCACGAAATCCAGCTCCTGGAGCACGGACTCGTGGTCCTTCATATAGCCGTAGCTCTTGGTGGACCCCTGGTGATCGTTGAACGTCACGCACGGGGAGATCACGTCGATCACCGAAAGGCCGTTGTGAGCAATGGCGGTCTTGATGATCGCCTGAAGCTGCTTCTTGTCGCCGCTGAAAGAGCGGGCCACGAACGTGGCGCCCCACTTCATCGCCAGGGCGCAGCAGTCGAAGGGCGGCAGGTCGTTGGCGGCGCCGGTCTTCTGGGTCGAGCCGATGTCGGCGGTGGCCGAGAACTGGCCCTTGGTCAGCCCGTAGACGCCGTTATCCTCAATCACGTAGATCATGGGGATGTTGCGGCGCACCAGGTGCATAAACTGGCCGATCCCGATCGAGGCCGTGTCGCCGTCGCCCGTGACCCCCAGCCCCAGCATGGTCCGGTTGGCCAGTATGGCGCCCGTGGCGATGGCCGGCATGCGGCCGTGTACCCCGTTGAATCCGTGGGACATCCCCAGGAAGTACGCGGGGGACTTGGAGGAGCAGCCGATGCCCGAAAACTTGGCCACATTGTAGGGGTTCACCCCCAACTCGTAGAAACATTCAACAATGCGCTCGGAAATCGAGTTGTGCCCGCAACCGGCGCACAGCGTGGTCTTGCTGCCCTTATAACTCAGAACCTCCAGACCGAGGCGATTGGTCTTCTTGGGCGGAGGCGTGACGGTGCTGGTGCTCATTTGCCCTCCTGGCTGATGGTTTCGTCGGTGACCGTGCGGGCATCCAGCGGCAGCCCGCCGTAATAGCGGATGCTGCGCAGCTTGGCGATCAAGTCCGGATCCAGTTCCAGGCGCATGAGCGCCAGCAACTGGGCATCCCGGTTCTGATCTACTACGTAGACCCGCTCATGGCGGCGGATGAAGTCCTGGAGGTGCTCCGAAAAGGGATAGCCGCGGAAGCGTATGTAGCTGGCTTCAATCCCGTATTCGGCGCGCAACTGGTCGCAGCTTTCGCGCACCGCGTAATCCGAGGTGCCCACCGCGATGAAGCCGATTTCGGCCCCCTCCGCCAGCCGCACCACCGGCCCGGGCACGTGCTTGCGCATGGCTTCGAACTTGTGCGCCAGCCGGTCCATGTTGTGGATGTAGTCGTCTTCCCGCTCGGTGTACAGGGCGCGCTCATTGTGGCCGCTGCCGCGCGTGAAATACGATGCCAGCGGGTGCTTGGTGCCCGGCAGCGTGCGGTAGCCCACACCGTCGCCATCCACGTCCTTGTAGCGGGCGAAGCCGCCCAGCCGGTCCAGGTCCTCGCCGGTGAGCACCTTGCCGCGCTCGATGGGCTTTTCCGGGTAGGGGAACGGATCGGCCATCCAGTTGTTCATACCCAGGTCCAGATCGGTCATCACGAACACCGGCGTCTGGAACTGCTCGGCAAAATCGAAGGCTTCAATCGCCATCGAAAAGCATTCCTCGGGCGAGCACGGAAAGAACATCGGGTGCTTGGTGTCGCCGTGCGAGAGGATCGCGTTGGTGAGGATATCGCCCTGCTGCGTGCGCGTAGGCAGACCGGTGGAGGGGCCCACCCTCTCAACATCGAACACCACCGCGGGAATCTCGGCGTAGTAGCCCAGGCCGATGAATTCGGACATCAGCGAAATACCCGGACCGGCCGTGGCGGTCATCGAGCGGGCGCCCGCCCAGCCAGCGCCCAGGGCCATTCCGATGGAGGCCAGTTCGTCCTCCGCCTGCACCACCGCGTAAGTGGCTTTGCCGGTTTCGGGATCGTGGCGGAAGCGCTTCAGATAACCGATCAGGCTTTCCACCAGCGATGAAGAGGGAGTGATGGGATACCAGGTAACCACCGTGACGCCCGCGAACATGGCGCCCAGCGCGCATGCCGCGTTGCCGTCGATGATGATTTTACCGGCCGTAGCGTTCATCCGTTCGGCGCGGTAAGGGTCGCTCTTGGTGAACGTGCGGGCGGCGAATTCGAAACCGGCTTTGGCCGCGCCCCAGTTCAAATCGGCGGCCTTGGCCTTGCGTTTGCCGAACTGTTTCACCAGGGCCTTGTGGACCTCGTCCATTTCGATCGAGAGCAGAAAGGCCACTACGCCGTCGTAGATCATGTTGCGGACCAGCTTGCGCAACTTGGCGTCGGGGCAGACCGGAGCCACCAGTTTATCGAAGGGGACGGGGTAGAAATGGAGATCGCTGCGAAGCTGGTTGAGCTTCAACGGTTCGTCGTACACCACCGCCGCGCCGCGATCCAGTTTCATGACGTCCTCGCGGGCCGTTTCGGGGTTCATGGCGACCAGAAAATCGATCTCCTTGCGGCGTCCGATATAACCTTGTTTGCTGGCTCGGATGGTGAACCAGGTGGGCAGGCCGGCGATGTTCGAAGGAAACATGTTTTTCCCGGAAACCGGAATGCCCATCTGGAAGAGCGAGCGCATCAGCACGGTATTGGCAGTCTGGCTGCCCGACCCGTTTACTGTTGCGACTTGAATGCTGAAATCGTTGGTAATCGTGTGGCCTGACGGACCCGAGACGGGCTCCGACGGGGATACCTCTAGCGTTGACATCGATAAGGAATCCTTGTAATAGGGAGTGACGAGCGAAGCACTGTTTCCTTACGATTATATGCAATTTGGAGCGGGGTGGCGGCGCGGGGGTGTTCCCGCTCAGAATACCGTAAAGCAGAACGCCTGGGTAGAACCCTCCGGGCTGATGGCATACTCGCCCGGATCGAGGCTGTCGCCGGTCTCGATCCAGTAGAGGTTGCCATCCAGATGTTTCACCTCCAGGAGGATCCCCGCGGCTTTTTGCTTGGCCGTGAGCGTCACCTCGCGATGGCCTTCCCTGGTTTCAAGCCGGTACAAGCCCAGGCTGTCCGGATTCAGTTTATTGGCCAGCAGTAAGAAGACCGGCAGCGCCAGCGGCGTGCGGGCGGAGGAACTGGCGCCGTCCAGGATATAGATGGTCTCGTCCGTCCGCTTTTCTTCCTTGGCCGTCACGGCTTCGGTGGCCACCAGGTGATCGGCGTGTTTGATGTACAGCAGGTCCGGCTGGGGAGGACGCGGACCGGTGTACTTTTGCGCGAAGGCCGCCAGCGCAACGGCGGACAAGAGCAGCAGAATCCGGCGCATCATGGCCGTCCGATTTCGATTTTACACCCGCGCTGGCGCGAATCCCGGACTCACCGTATAATCGTCAACCATGAGGCGTTAACACATGTTACTGCGCGCACTCTCGACCCTCACGCTGGCCGCCGCGTCCGCTGTGACGCTTTCGGCCGGCGCCGACCCGTTCGTCGGCACATGGAAACTGAATCTCGCCAAAAGCAAATTCACCGGCCAGCAAACCAGGATCGAGGTTCTGGGCCAAAATCGCTACAAGTTCACATCGGGCGCCGATTCCGACACGATCACCGCCGACGGCACAGATCAGCCGTACCACGACGGAACCGCCCGTGCCATTACTATGGAAGGCCCCAACGTACGGAAGACCGTTGTAAAAAGGGACGGACGAATCCTGAGCACCTACACATGGACCCTCTCCGCCGACAGTAAGACAATGACGCTCAAGGGAACCCAAATCAAGCCTGACGGCACGACCGCGAATTACGAAGGCGCTGCCAAGCGCGTCGGCAGCGGCTCCGGTTGGGCCGGAACCTGGGAGAGCACCGATTACAAGGTTAGCTCGCCCGATGTATTTGTGCTCTCCTCTTACCAGGGCGACGGCTTGAGCATCAATGTCCCAGCCTACCAGGAGGTCATCAACCTAAGATTCGACGGGAAAGACTACCCAGACACCGGTCCAGACGTGGCCGCCGGCTCTACCTCTGCCGGGAAGCGCATCGATCCGAATACTCTGGAGATCACGGACAAGGTGAAGGACCACGTGACGGACCGCCTTACCTGCCAGCTCTCCAGGGATGGGAAAACCATGACCATGACCGTCCACAACACCGGCCAGGCCAACCCTCAAATCGCCGTCTACGACAAGCAGTAATAGCGCTACCGCCCCACCACTCCCGCCAGCGGGCTGCTGGCCGAGGCATACAGCTTCTTCGGCATGCGGCCCGCTTCATACGCCAGCCGACCGGCTTCCACTGCCGCTTTCATGGCGCGGGCCATTTTCACCGAATCGTCGGCGGCTGCGATGGCGGTATTCATGAGCACGCCATCGGCGCCCAGCTCCATGGCCACGG
>JASHSS010000021.1 GCA_030038565.1 Bryobacteraceae bacterium | reverse complement strand
TCCAGCGACCACGGGCAGGTGATCAACACGGCCTCAGTCAACGAACTGCCCCTCAACGGGCGCAATTATGCCGACCTGGCGCTGCTCTCGACCAACGCCGTCAAATCGCCGATCGCGATCTCCTTCTCGGCCAGCGGTACGCCGCGCGAGGGATCTTTCAATGTAAACGGGATGCGCAGCACCTATAACAATTTCCTGCTGGATGGCTCCGACAATAACGCTTACGGCACCAGCAACCAGGGCTACTCCGCCCAGTTGGTGCAGTTGTCGCCGGACGCGCTGGCGGAGTTCAAGGTCATCACCAGCAACTACAGCGCCGAGTTCGGCCGCGTGGGCGGGGCGGTAGTGAGCGCGGTGATGAAATCGGGCACCAACCAGTTTCACGGCTCGGCGTATGAGTACGTGCGCAACACCGACCTCAACGCCACCGGCTTCCTGTTCAGCCCGGCAGTGTTCGTGAAGCCCACCTTGCAGCGCAACCAGTTCGGCGCCACCGTGGGCGGCTCGTTCATCAAGAACCGGCTGTTCTTCTTCGCCGATTACGAGGGCTTCCGGCAATTGCAGCGGTATCTGAATTTCGATTCCATCCCGGACGCCACCGACCGGCAGGGAATTCTTCCCGTATCGGTGTACGACAATCTGAACAACACCCTGTATCCCGCCAATACCCAAATCCCCATCTCCACGTTGAATCCCTTCGCCGCCACGGTGTTGAGCCAGTTGCCGCCCACCAACGGCCCGGGACGCTCCAACAACGACGAAGCGCTGTTGCTGATCCGCGACTACGGCGACAAATTCGACGCCAAAGTGGATGGCCAGATCAACGACCGCATGTCGGCTTTCCTGCGCTTCAGCCAGCGCAAGGATTTGCAGTATTATGCGCCCGACCTGACGGGACCCTCCGGCGGCGACGGCAACGGCTACATTCACGTAGTCGATCAGAACGCCACGTTGGGCTATACCTGGACCGTCTCGCCCACCTCGGTGCTGGACGCTCACCTGGCCTTTTCCCACATCCTCGGCGGCAAGGAACCGCCCTACGTGGGAGGCCCCAGCATGACCTCTATCTATGGCGGATTTCAAGGCTTGCCCACCACTTCTCAATTGACCGGCGGCCTCGACACCCAAACCATCACCGGGCTCACCGCCCTGGGCCGCCAGACCAGCAACCCGCAGTTCCAGAACCCCACCTCCTGGAATCCCAAGGTCAACTTCTCGAAGCAGTTGAACCGCCACTCGCTCAAAATGGGGTATGAGTTTTCGCTGATCCACACGGAGATTCTGGACACCAATCCCCTGTACGGCCAGGATACTTACAGCGGCGCGTTCAGCAAGCCCACCTGCGCGGAACTGGGGCAGCCTTCTACCTGCGCTGTCGCCAGCGATTCCACCAGCTACAGCCTGGCGGATTTCTATTTCGCCACTCCCAACCAGATCAACCTGGGAAGTTACTCGGTGATCAATCTGCGGCAGTTCGTGCACTCGCTGTATTTTCAGGACGACTACCGGGTGAACACGAAGCTCACCCTCAACGTCGGGCTGCGCTGGGAATTCGCCTCGCCGCTCTATGAGCGCGACAACAACTACTCGAACTTCGATCCCACCACCGACACGATGATCAAAGCCACCAGCGGCAGCCTGTTCCAGCGCTCCCTGGTGCACCCCGACTACTCCGACTACGGACCGCGCCTGGGCATGGCCTACAGCCTCAATTCCAAGACCGTGGTGCGCGCCGGATACGGCATCAGTTACACGTTCTTCAACCGGCCGGGCAGCGCGCAGGAGGGCATCAACGCGCCCCAGGCGCTGTTCGGCGTGCTCACCCAGTCCATTCCTACGGGCGGCCCGGTGCCGGCCACGTTTCTCACCACCCCCAACAGCTTCACCACCAATATCGCCAGCCCGGCGGCCTTCAATCCGGTCAATTCCAACGTCGTCTACACACCGCCGGACAGCAAGTGGCCGTACATCCAGAACTGGTTCTTCTCGGTGCAGCGCCAACTCCCCAAGGACACCCTGCTGGATCTCTCTTACAACGGCAACCACAGCCTGCGCCTGCCGATTATCGCGGATTACAACGAGGCCGCCCCGAACCTGCCGGGGCAGAGCCTTCCCGTCACCGCCCGCGTCCCCATCCCGACCTTCGGGCCCATCACCTGGCTCGATCCGGCGGGCGACAACCACTACAACGGTTTCTCCGCGCGCGTGGAGCACCGCCTGACGAAGGGGCTGTACATTCTGAACTCGTTCACCTGGGGGAAAGCGATTGGAGACTCCGAGCAGGCGCTCGAATACTTCGCGGGCTACTACCAGGCCAATCCGCAAAACATCCACAACCTGGCGGCGGAAGTGGGACCCTCGAGCTTCGACGTGAAACTGAATAACGTCTCGACGGTGGTCTACCAGCTTCCCTTCGGCCGGGGACGCCAGTATTTCTCCGGCATGAGCCGCGCCGCGGACGCGTTTCTGGGGGGATGGGAGGTAACCACCATCAACACCGCCCACACCGGGCAGCCCATCGACGTGATCTACAGCGCCTCGGGAGCCAACATTGTCAGCTCGCTTTCGAACGATTATCGCGGCGAGCCGTTTCCGCGGCCCAACGTCACCGGCAGCGCGGTGAGCCAGAGCCGCTCGGCCATGCTGAATACCTATTTCGCGGGGTACACCTTCAGCACTCCTCCGGCCAGCGCGCCGTTTGGAGACCTGGGGCGCAATGCGTTCCGCGGCCCCAATTTCGAGCAGTGGGACGCCTCGCTGGACAAGAATTTCAGCATCCACGAACGCGCCCGGCTGCAGATCCGCGCGGAGTTCTTCGACGTCACCAACCACACCAACTTCGGGATACCGGACACCAAGACTACCGACGCCGCCTTCGGTACCATCCGCACCACTTTCCCGTCGCGGCAAGGGCAGCTTGCGGCGAAGTTGATTTTCTGAGGCCGGTGGGGCAGGCCTTCCGTTTGGCGGAGGGCCCGCCCGGACCTTTTTCCCTGATACTCATTACATGAACCGTTTGGAAATGTACCGCCGTTTCCACGCGCATCGGGAGCGGTGGGACGTGATTGTCGCCGGCGGCGGCGCCACCGGGGCCGGCGTGGCCATCGATGCCGCTTCGCGCGGATACGACGTGCTGCTGGTGGAACAGAGCGACTTCGGGAAAGGCACCTCCAGCCGCAGCACCAAGCTGGTGCACGGCGGCGTGCGCTACCTGGAACAGGGCAACGTGTCGCTGGTGATGGAGGCGCTCAAGGAGCGCGGACTGCTGCTGCAGAACGCGCCCCACCTGGTGAGCAACCTGGGCTTCGTGGTGCCCAATTACGACTGGTGGGAAGCGCCGTTCTACGGCATCGGGCTGAAGCTGTACAACCTGCTGGCCGGCAAGTACGGCTTCGGCGCTTCGCGGATTCTTTCGCGCGAGGAAACCCTGGAGCGCCTGCCCACCATCCGGACCGAAGGCCTCAAGGGTGGGGTGATTTACTTCGACGGCCAGTTCGACGATGCCCGCCTGCTCATCAACCTGGTGGCCACCGCCTCGGAACAGGGCGCCACACTGCTCAACTACGCCCAGGTGACCGGCCTCACCACGGATGGCGAAGGCTTCGTGGATGGCGTGAGCTTCCGCGACGCCGAAACCGGAGAGCCATTCGAAGCCCGCGCCCGGGTGGTAATCAACGCCACCGGGCCGTTCGCCGACAACCTGCGCCGCAGCGCCGAACCCTCGGCCACGCCCATGATAGCGCCCAGCCAGGGCATTCACCTGGTGTTCGACCACTCCTTCCTGGCGGGCGAGAACGCCATCATGGTGCCGCACACCAGCGATGGGCGGGTGATGTTCGCCATACCGTGGCACGGCCACACCGTTGTGGGCACCACCGATACGCCGGTGGCCGAAGCGGCCCTGGAACCGGTGGCACTGGAGCAGGAGATCGAGTTCATCCTGCAAACGGCTTCCCTGTACCTGGAGAAGAAGCCCGCGCGGGGAGACATCCTCAGCGTCTTCGCGGGCATCCGGCCGCTGGTGCGTTCCGGCGAGAGCGGCAATACCGCGGCGCTTTCGCGCGACCACACCATCCGCATCGAGAATTCCGGCATGATCACGATCTGCGGCGGCAAGTGGACCACCTACCGCCACATGGCGGAGGATTGCGTGAACCAGGCGGCCACCCTGGCGCGGCTTTCCGAGCGGGCGTGCGTCACCGGGCATCTGAATATCCACGGCTTCCATCCGGCTTCGGCCAAGTTCGGCCACCTCTGGATGTATGGCTCCGATGCCCCGCTGGTCGGGCAACTGGAGGAGAGCGACCCCGCATGGGCAGAACCGCTCGACGGCGCGCTCCCCTACACCGGCGCGGAAGTTGTGTGGGCGGTGCGCCAGGAAATGGCGCGTACCCTGGAGGATGTGCTGGCGCGGCGCACCAGGGCTCTGTTTCTGAACGCGCGGGCGGCTATCCGGATGGCCCCCCGCGCGGCCGAGTTGATGGCCCGGGAGTTGGGCCAGGGCAAAGCCTGGGAGGCGGAACAACTGCGCAACTTCCAGCAGACGGCGCGAAACTACCTGGTCGGGTAGCGGGGTGAGACGGCTCTACCGGTTGCCGCACCGCGCGCTCAAGCCCGCAAACGGCCAGGGTGTGGCCGTTTGTGATTTTTAAGTGAATGATTATAAATGACTTTTCGGAGAGGAACGGCCACGCTCTGGCCGTTGCCCTTTTCGGCTGCACCGGCGAACCTTCCGCGGGCCGTGCAACTACGGCTCGCCGGGCAGCCGGTTCCTTCTCCGCGGTGTCCGGCTTTCGCTCTCTCGCCGGAAGCCCGCACAGCCGCGCGATATAATCGTCACGATGGCTGAAATTCGCCGGTCGGTGTGCGCTTTGGACTGTCCGGATTGCTGCTCGCTCCTGGTGACCATCGACAATGGACGCGGCGCCAGGTTGCGCGGGGATGCGGCCCACCCGGTGACGCGCGGCTTTCTGTGCGGCAAGGTGGCGCAGTACCTGGAGCGCGAGTATTCACCCGGGCGGCTGCTGTATCCGCAGCGCCGCGTGGGGGCGAAAGGCGAAGGGCGCTTCGAGCGGATCACCTGGGACGAAGCCCTGGACACCATTGCGCAGCGGCTTCAGGGCGTGGCGCGGGAATTCGGTCCGGAGGCGATTCTGCCTTACAGCTACGCCGGCACGATGGGCCTGCTGAATGGCTCGGGCATGGACCGGCGGTTTTTCCACCGGCTGGGGGCTTCGCGCCTCGACCGCACCATCTGCTCGGAGGCCGGCATTGTGGGGCTGACCGAGGCTCTCGGACTGCGCCACGCGACCGAGCCGGAGCAGTTTCGCCACGCGCGCCTGATTATAGCCTGGGGCGCCAATATCCTGGGCACCAACGTGCACCTGTGGCCCTTCATTATGGAAGCGCGCCGCAACGGGGCGCGGTTTTACACCATCGATCCGCATCGCAACCGCACCGGCGCGGCGGCCGATCGCCACTATTTCATCAACCCCGGCAGCGATACGGCTTTGGCGCTGGCGCTGATGCACGTGATCGTGGAGGAATCGCTCTACGATCGCGATTACGTGGAGCGCTACACCGAGGGCTTCGAAGGACTGCGGGAACGGGTGCGGGAATGGACTCCGCAGCGGGCGTTCGCGCTGACCGGCATCCCGGCCGAGGAGATTGCCGCCCTGGCGCGCGAATATGCCACCACCCGCCCGGCGGCCATCCGGCTGAATTACGGAGTGCAGCGCACAGAGCGCGGCGCGATGGCCTTTCGCACCATCGCCCTGTTGCCGGCGCTCACCGGTTCGTGGCGCGATATCGGCGGCGGATTGCAGGCTTCCACATCGCTGGCCTTTAATGTCTCCTTGAACCGCCAGGGCCTGGAGCGGGCCGACCTGCAATGGCGCTCGCTGGGCCGACAGGCGCGCCTCGTCAACATGACCGAACTGGCCGCGGCGCTGACCACCCTGGACGCCCCGCCGGTGAAGGCGCTGGTGGTATACAACTCCAATCCGGCGGCCATCGCGCCCAATCAGAACGTGGTGCTCCGGGGGATGGCGCGCGAAGACCTGTTCACCGTGGTGTTGGAGCAGTTCCAGAACGATACGGCGGACTATGCCGATATTCTGCTGCCCTCCACCACTTTCCTGGAACACACCGACCTGTATCTGGCCTACGGGCACTATTACCTGCAATTGGCGCGGCCGGCTCTGGCTGCGCCGGGCGAGGCGCGCTCGAACGTGGAGGTTTTCCGCGCGCTGGCCTTGCGGATGGGCTTCGACGACCCGTGTTTCCGCGAAACGGACGACGACATGCTGCGGACCCTGCTGGATTCCCGGCATCCATTTCTGGAAGGGATCACACTGGAGGAACTGGACCGCCGCGGATGGATCCGGCTGCGCCTGCCGGAACCCTTCCGCCCGTTCGCCGAAGGCGGCTTTGGAACGTCCGATGGCAAGTGCCACTTCCGCGCGGAGGAGCTCGACTACCGCCCGCCTGAGGAATCCCGCCACGGTGACCAGGATCTCCGCCGGCGCTATCCGCTGGAGCTGATTTCGCCCAAGAACGACGACAGCATGAACTCCACCTTCGGGCATCGCGACGCGGCCGACCGCCAGACGGCCACGCTGCACCTGAGCGCGGAAGACGCCGCCCGGCGCGGAATTCGCAACGCCGACCGGGTGGTGATGTGGAACGACCGCGGCAGGGTGGTGCTGGCGGCCGAAGTGGATGGCCGCGTGCGGCCTGGGGTGGTCTGCGCTCCCTCGGTACGCTGGGGCAAACGCGCGCCGGGTGGGCGGAATGTGAATGCGCTGACCTCCAGCCGGCTGACCGACAAGGGCGGCGGACCGACCTTTTATAGCTGCCTGGTGGAAGTGGAGCGCGCCGGAGATTAATGCGGAACAGACTGATGTTGCTATTCGCCGCGCTGGCCTTCGTGCTGGCTTTTGGCGGAGCCGGCTGCAGGCGGCATAGAGCCAGGGCGGACGAGCCCGCTCCCGGGCAGCTTCGCTCGGTAGTGGCCATGAGCGATGCGCAGGCTTCCACCCAATTGCTTTCGGGATTTCACCTGGTGGAGGAGGGCGCCTGGCGCTGGACCGAGCGGCAATTCTCGATTAGCCTGGCAACCCCACCCGGAGCCGGGCAGAAGGGCGCCACCCTGGCGGTGAAGCTGACGGTGCCGCCGGTCTCCATCGAACGGCTCAAGAGCCTCAAGCTTTCGGCCGCCGTGAACGGCGCCGCGCTCGATCCCGAAACGTATTCCGCGCCCGGCGATTACGTTTACCGGCGGGAGTTGCCCGCGCGCCTGTTGACGGGCGATGCGGTGCGGGTGGATTTCTCCCTGGACAAGGCCATTCCGCCGGGCAATCCGGATATCCGTGAGCTGGGCGTGGTGGTGCTGTCGATCGGCCTCCAGACGCGCTGAGGTGGGGACCTTATCTCGTCCTTCCCTGCCCCGAAGTCTTCCTGGCAGCCGCCAAAAACTTCACCAACGGGGCCAGCGCCCGGAAGCGCTTCACGATCTCGCCGTAGAATTCCGGCGTGGCGGCCACCTCCGGCGGCAGGGTGACGTACAGGAGGAAGCTCTTGAACCGCAGCAGGTCTTCCGCCGGATGATCCGCCGGGAAGCCCTTGGGCAAGCGGGCGAGTTTCTCGCCCTGCAACTCACCCAGCAGCTTGCGCACCGGCGGCGCGCGTAGAATCTTGCGCAGCTCCTCGTGCCGGGCGGCGATGTGCCGGCGCACCGCCAGCAACGTCTCCGGCCCAGGCCTATAGAGCCCCCCGCCGATGGCCGCCTCCGTATCCGAAACGGCCACGTAAAAGCCCCCTTCGGCGTGAGCCGGACCGCGGGGGTTGAAGCTGGCGGCGATGTGGTCCTTGTAGGGCGTCTTGTCCGGGCTGAAGCGGGTATCGCGGTAAATGCGGTATATGGCTTTGTCCGGATCGGTGGCGTACTCCGGGGCGAAGGTAGCCAGCGCGCGGTTCAAGGCCTCCACCAGCTCGCGCATGGGCCGTTTCACGCGCTCTTCGTACAGCGCCTTGCGCGGCTGAAACCATTCGCGCTGGTTATGGTTTCGCAGCTCGCGGAAAAACTCCAGCGCCTCGGGCGGAAAGCCCGGAAATCGCGTGCTCACCGAATGCCTCCTATAATCGAAGTAATGCCGGCTACGGAAGAGACGCAGGCGCGCCTCGCCGAAATACCCAATTTAACTGTTTTGGCGGACGCTCCGCTGGCCCTCTACACGCGCTTCGGCATTGGCGGCCCCGCCGATGTCTACGCCGAGACCGCCAGCGCCGAGGCTTTCGTCGCGGCACTGGCCGAAGTCCGTGCGAGCGGCCTGCCGGCCGTGGTCATCGGCGGCGGCACCAACCTGATCGTCTCCGACCGCGGCTTTCGCGGCATCGTCCTGCGGTATCGCGCCGAGCGCCTGCTGGCCGCCAACCAGCGCATTATCGCCGACGCCGGCGCGGAGTTGCAGCAGCTGGTGGATTTCGCCAACGATCGCGGGTTTGCAGGGCTGGAAACCCTGGCAGGTATTCCGGGTTCGGTGGGGGCGGCCATTTACGGCAACGCCGGCGCCTACGGCCACTCGATTTCCGAGCGGGTGGTCAGCGTGCGTTTCTACGATGGCGCGGCGGTGCGCGTCTTCTCCAACCA
>JASHSS010000246.1 GCA_030038565.1 Bryobacteraceae bacterium | reverse complement strand
AGCAACTGCCTGTCCAATTGAGTCTGATCCCGGTGGACGAACTGCCGGCCGTCATCGAGGACAGCATGTCGCTGCCTCCCCTGGATCTGACCATGGCGGCCAGTTCCTTCGCCAATCTCTCGGTTTGCGCATTGGTCCCTGTAGACCGCGCCGTTTATAACAGCCAATCCGCTGCGCTGCCGCCCACTGCCCTCAGCCCCGCCCTTCCACAGGTGGCGCCGGTCCTCGCGCCGGTGAGGCCGCTTCTGCTTCTGCGCTCCGTAGTGACGCCTCCGCCCACTACCACCACCCAGGCTCCCGGTGGATGGCAAGCGGCGATCGGCGGGATGACCTACGGATTCTATGTGCTCCGCCGCAGTGAGCCGATCTATGTCGCGCTGACGGATTCCACCTCGCCGGCCACCACCACAACCCCAGCCCCGGCGCCTTCCCCCACAACGGTGCCGTTGCCCACGCTAACGCTTAGTCCGATCAAACCCATAGTGCCGGTGGATCCTGTCCTGAACACGCTGACCGGCGCTCCGACTACGGCAAGCGCAGCCCCGGTCACCTCCGCCCCCACAACTGCGCCACCCGTCGCGGTTCCCATCAGCCCCATCGTGGTTTCTCCGGTCCTTGTGGACACACAAGTCGTCGCGGCGGCAACGACGCTCAGCGGGGCTGTCGTGACCTCCGCGCCCACAACCGCGCCATCCATCGCCGTTCCCATCAGCCCCATCGTGGCTTCTCCGGTCCTTGTGGACACCCAAGTCATCGCGGCGGCGACGACAACCGCCGCGCCACCCGTTCCGATTCAACCTGTAGCGGCGATCGATCCAATCGCCGTGAAATCCTTGGCCGTGGAGGCGCCGGCGCCCACTACCACCCCGGCCCCCCGGACCTCCACCTCCTGACGGCACGAATCATGAGCGTAACTCTAATCCAAGACGCGCAACCAGGCGAGGACCTGATCGGTATCGAGCCGGAATTATCGGAGCAAGTCGATGCGGGATGGCTGCACCGGCTGGCCCTGTTTAACGGGCGGGCGTTGACTGCCTCGGCGCTCGATAGCGAGCAGGCTTACCGCGCCGGACGCCTCGCCATCCTCGGGCAAGCGGTGACCCACGGAATTATCAAAGGACTGGCGCTCACGGCGAATCTCAGCACCGCCAATCCCACCCTGCAGGTGACGCCGGGATATGGAATCTCGGCCTCCGGCGAGGATGTCGCCCTGCTCCGCACGCTCCGCACCACGCTCAATTCGCTCATGGTCATCGACCCGCTGACCGGCTCCGTGATCGCCGCCTTCCCGGAATATGCCGCAAACGCCGCCAATACGGCGTACGCGGGAGTGCTCTTAATGCAGCCCATCGTCGCTCAAATGAGCGGCGCGAGTGTCGATACGGGACCGGTTTCGCAGTTTGTCTCGGGCAACCTGGGCGCTTCCTGCGATCAGGATCCCGCGGAATACGCCTTCGCCGATTGGCAAATCGTGGACGGCGTGCGGCTGGTGTTGGTCGCCTGGCCCACCAGCCTCGGCGCTCCCGCGTCGGCCTCCAGCCCCCTGGGGCGCAACGCCCTCGCCTATACCATCTTCAACGCCGAGATGGGGCTTGCGCCGGACGACCGGTTGCCCTGGGACATGCTCGGCGTGCCCCTGGCGTTGGCCGGCTTCAGTACTACCTGGCAGTTGCAGTGGGTAGACTGCTCGTCGGTGGTGCGCACGGGCGGCCTCTCGCGCAACCGCTATGTCCTGCCGGCCACACCCGGCGTGGCCAGCGCGTTCCTGCTGGCCAATCCCGCGCTGGCGCAGGCGCGTGTCGCGCAACTCAGCGAACAACTCGGCGCGCTGCCTGGTCTGACCAGCTTCTCCCAGGACTTCGCCAATCTGCCCCCTTGCGGAGTGCTTCCCGCTTCGTCCCTGAATTTCTCGACTCAAACCGGCCTCTGGTTCCCCTCCAACTGGACTCTCACCGTGGAGCCGGTCTACCAGGAAGAGGTCGAAACCGCGCTGCTGGCCGGCATGACGGCCCAGCCGCTCGACTTGACACAGCCTGAATCCATCGACATTCTGGTTCCGCTCCCCGACGCGCTATACGACCCCAACATCCTGCTCCAGGAGACCGTGGCCCAGTCCTTCTACAATGCCGTCGATGACGCCGAGGATGAACTCACGTTCGTTCTGCAACATCGCGAGACGATCCAGGAGGAGGCCAATGCGCTCTCCGCGGCCATCAACGGCTCCCAACAGCCCGCCCCCTACAACATCGATGCGGGGCTGACGGCTGTCGAAGTCGGCCTGCTCGGCCCTACCCTCCCGGTCGGCGCGCATTCCATCACAGCGGCATACACCGATACCTCGAACAATCTGGTGGCCACCTCCGCCGCGCTGACCCAGACTGTCTCCAGCGTCATGCTGAGCGCTTCGGCGAACCCCTCGGTCCCGGCGCAGGCGGTGACCTTCACCGCGGCCCTCTCGAATACTTCGGCAACCGGCAGCGTGACCTTTTTCGATGGCGCCACGTCCCTCGGTTCGCAGGCGCTGAGCGGCGCAGTGGCCTCCATCTCCATCGCGTCTTTGTCGCCCGGCACGCACGCCATCACCGCCTCCTACGCCGGTGACTCGAATAACCAGTCAAGCGTTTCTCCGGTGCTGCTGCAGACCGTCTCTCCACCGTCCGGGAGCGCCAGCCTCTCGCTAACCTCTTCGGCGAATCCGGCCGTCGCGGGGCAAACCGTGACTCTGACGGCGGTGTTTTCGCCCCCTCTGGCAGGCGTCAACGTGGTGTTCTTCGACGACGCGAATTCGCTGGGGACGATCGTCTCAAGCGCCAGTGGCGTCGCGCAGCTCAACGTCGCGAGCCTCGCCGCCGGAAGCCATTTCATTACCGCCTCCTTCGCCGGCTCGGGGGCCAATCCCGCAGTGAATTCGCCGGCCGTCGTTCAGAACGTCTCGCAGGCCGCTTCCACCGTAACTCTCAGCGCCTCGGTGAACCCATCGGTGTTAGGCCAGGGAGTCACCTTTACGGCCACCGTCTCGCCCAGTTCCGCCGCGGGCAGCGTGCAGTTCCTGAATGCCGGCGCGCCTCTGGGAGCACCCATCCAATTGAACGGAGGGGTGGCCACGCTTCCGGTTTTCGAATGCTTCGGAACCCAACCCGTTCCCGGAGGCGGCTATGTTTCGCAGGATTATCAGCAGTTGATTACCACCGCCAATAACTCCCCATACACCATATTCACGGACGGCAACGGCAACCCGTTGCCCCAGCCGCTGCCGATGTTCTCCACGGCGGACCTGGCGGATATGGCGCAAAACGGCATCCAGCACTTCATCAATCGGATCAATGCCAATCTGTCGCAGGCCAACGATCTGCTGGATCTGGCGTTCCTCACTACGCAGAGCGATATCTATCGTTTCCGGCAGTACATTCTGGGAGCCTCGGATGCGACCGCCCTGGCGGTCTCTCCCATTGCGGCCCAGATCGCCACCGGCGAATCCGCGGCCGTGACCGCTTCGAACCTGCAGAGTTATCTGAGCTCCATTCTGCCGGTCAATGCGCCGGTTACGTCCACCACCACCACCCCTCCGCCCACCACCACGGCCAGCCCCGGCGCGGTTCGAATCGGCTCGGTTCTCCTGAACACGGGCGTCTTGAAGTTCCAACCGTCGTCCACGTTGACCTCGCAAATCGAAATCAAACCGGTTTCGAGCCTCAACACCGGCGCCCTGGATGTGCTCAAAACCGGCGTGGCCACCCTGCCGGCCGCCGGAACCGCGGCTGTCTCGGTGAGGGCGACCTCCGCCGTGGAGGCCACCGCTTTCCAGGCGTCCGCGCCGGGGACCGTCGCGCAGCCGGCCACCCCTACCGACATCATCTCGCAGTCCCCGCTGGTGGGCGCGCAACTCAACCTGCGGACCTTGACCATCGCCCAACGGATGGACAATCCGCCGTCCCAGGAAGGTCTCTTTTATGCCACCGGAAATCGCGTTGCTCTCCTGCAACTGCTGGCCGACTTGAATATCACCATCGAGGATCTGCCCATTCTGGTGGACACGCCACCGGTGCTCAGCCCTCCGGCCACCACTACGACTCTGGCCTCCGGCGCGGCGCCGCCTTCGCCACCGCTGCCCCTCCTCGGCGATATCCAGAACGCCGCTAACCGCACCTTGATCTTCCAGGCGGTCCTCAATCCGACCATCACCCCCGCCACAGGCACGGATCCCGACGAAGGCGATCTGTTTTCCACCGGGATTCACGTGCTCGAGCAGCACACCTCCCTGCTGCGCGCGGTGGAAGGCCGCATCTCGCTGTACTCGGACTTCCTGACACTCTGCTCAACGGCGATCACCAACGTCCAGAACGATCTTCCCCAAGCGCAATCGCGCCTGACGCAACTGGAAAACGATCTGGCCCAGGCGCGCCAGGATGTGGCTTTCACCACCGCGCTGCTCGCGGACGAAACCGCGCGCGTCCAAAGCGTGAACGCGCAACGCGCCTTCACCCTGGCGAATTACGTGCCGTCGGTGGTCTACACGCGCCCCCGTACGCTGCAGACGGCCGATGCCAGTGTTCCCAGCCGCCAGCTCGTGCCCGGCAATATCAAAAGCCCAGTGCCAACCTGCTTGCAGCAATCCGTGACCATACCGCCGGAGCTGCGGGAGATCGTCTCGCTCCTCCGCGACGCGCCGGTCACCTGGATGCCTTCGGTCGAGGCGCTGCTCAACAAATTGGAGCGCCCCAGCCTGCTGCAGGATCTGGGCGCCGACCTGCAAGTGCGCGCCACCGCGCTGTTGACGCAGCCTCCGCGGACTTCCTCCGCCGCCTCGGAGCCGGGCGTCTACGCGCCGGTCATCGCCAACATCTACAGCGCCGATCAACAAGCCGTCCGCTCGTTCCAGACCGCGCGCGCTGCCTTTCAGCCGGCCCAGTTGACCAGCCTGAGCTGGGCGTCGCAGATCACCGTTCTGCAAGGCGTCGCCTCTCCGGGCGACCTCCTGTCTTCCGATGCGGTCCACGCGGAGGTGGTCAACGCGACTTCGCGCCTGATGCAGCAGATCTCCAGCGTGGCCACCTGCCTCTACGCGCGCGCCTGCCAGGCGCTCCCCGCAGACCGGCTGGCGTGGGCCGAATTCCTGATGGGCGTGGGTCTCTCCATCCAGTTGCAAAACCTGGCCGTGCTGCCCAACTGGAATTCGCAGGATTATGTCACCCGGCAGCAGACCCAGATGCTCGCGGACTGGCTTTTCCAGCAGATCGATCCCACCGTTCCCAACGCCGTATCCTTCATGAGCGACGTAGTTCGGGTATCCATCCTGCTGGCCAGCGACGCGCCCGTCAATGCCGTGATCGGCGGAGCCGTCACCCTCGCCACCACGCCCACGGTGGGTGGCATCGTCTCACTCACGCTGCCTTCCGATCGAGTTTCGCAGGGCATGTTTGTGCAGCTCTATAGCGCGGGAACGCTGGCGGCGCAAGCCGTGGTGACCGATTTGGACAGCGCCAGCGTGCGGGCCACTGTGACCCAGGTATACAAACCGGGCGTGACCCTGCAAGCCAACGATCTGGTTCACTTCACGTCGCAGCCGCCGGAAGCCACGGCCCTGCGCGCTTTCGATACTTAGGATTCTATGGACGCCTGGGCGCACTGGAAGACACCCGGCCGCTACGACCGCCATGTGCGGAGCGCGCTTTTGTGCGTCGCGCCGCAGGCCCCTGTCCATCGGCTGGCATTCCAGGTCGAAGAGGCGTTACGCCTCGCCTCGCTGCCCGGCGAAAACGAAGGGCGCTCGTACTATTTCCGCCATCTGCGAGTCGCCGGCCTGCCGCCGGGAGGAGAGCGGCGTGACTGGCTCGAGAATTTCCAACGGGCCCTCGATCGCGAGGCGCAGCAGGCCGTTCACGGAACCGATCCGCGCGCTGCGTTCTCCAATGCCGTCTTCTTCCGCGGCGAACCGGAGGCCCTCGAAATCCTGCTCCGCCGTGTCCTCACCCGCCAGGCGGCCGGCGAATGGTTCTGGCCGATGGTGACGGGGCGCGATTCTTCACTCGGGAACCCCTCGATTGTCGATATCGTCCAGAGATTGAGAGACCGCCCGGCGTCCTGGGTGGCGGTCGCGGCGGCCGTGTTCGCGGCGCCCGGATGCGACGCGGTCCGCCTGCTGGAATCAATTTCTCCGGCGGTGGCGCAAGGTTGGCTTCTGGAACTGACCGGGCCGCCGCCCCTCCGCGGCTCGTCCGCGCCTGGCATCCCGCCCGAAGAATCGGCCGCCGTACTGCAGGCGTTGCGGGTCTTCGGAAGTTCGAGTCCGCGAGTGCTCTGGCTGGCCACCCTTGCAATCCTGCTCCACGCGCCCGGCGAGATGGCCACCGGAACCGCGGTTTGGCGAGCCCGAAGCGCGCTCGAATCCCTGGCCGGAGGCGCGGCCGGCGATCCCATCAAGCTCGAAAGCGGCCCCAACGTTGCCCGAAGCCCGAAGCCTCATCTCGACTTGCCGCAGCCGGATGCGCCCCGCGTCCCGGCGAGCGGCGCTGACGTGCCGGTTGGGCGCGACACCGCCACGCTCCCCGCGTCCTCCCAATCCTTGAGCCAGCCGGAGCACCGCGCCGCTGACGAGCCGATGCCGGCCCCCGCTGCCAAACGACTCCGCTCGTCCCCGCAGTCGCCGCCGGGGCCGGAGAGCCTCGCCACCGGCGAGCTAATGCCGGGCCCCGATGCCGAACCATTCCACTTGTCCCGGGATTTAGCCTCGGGGCCCGAGAGCCTCGCGTCTTCGTACTCCCTGGGTGCCTCCGCCGCGGAAGCGCCAGGCCCATTGCCGGGATCCATGGCCCCCGAATCGGGGTTGCCTGCCCCGTCCTTGCCCGCGACGCCGCCGTCGCCACTCCCGACCCCGCCCGGCGCGTCCGCGACGCCGCTAGCGAATCCGGCGCCCGTGCCGTGGTATTGTTCCGGCCTGCCTACCAGCGCCGCGGGGCTGTTCTTCCTGCTCAACGCGCTGCGCCGGCTCGGGATGCCCGCCGCGCTCGCGGGCGGACTCGCTGGCGCCGGTCCGAATTTCCCCGCCCGCGTCCTGGAACGCCTGGCAAACCACGCGGGAGCCACCCCCGAAGACCCGGTCCCGGTGTGGCTCCACTCGCTGCTTGGGAATGACCCAGGCGGCGGCGAACCGCTCCCCTGCGACGCATCGTGCTGGCCCGCCAATCTGCGGCTTTCGCCCGCAGTCGCCAGCCGCGATTCCATGGTCCGTGTGTGGTGTCTCGCCGTCCGCCGCTGGTGCTGGCGGGTGGCCGGAATTCCTGCCCGTGAAGTGATCACGCGCTCCGGGGTGTTTTCGGTGAACCGCACCGATCTGGATGTTTCCTTGCCCCTCGACCGGACCGACCTTCGCGTGCGCCGGGCCGGCCTCGACCTCGACCCGGGCTGGCTGCCCTGGTTCGGCCGCGTAGTCCGCTTCCATTACCGGTTCCGCGGAGAGTTCCGTGCCTGAGACCGCCTCCATCGCCGAACCGTTGGCGGCCGGAGGCATTTGCTCGTCCGCTTTGGCCGCCTTGGCCGCGCTGCTGCCGGAGGGCGCCCGATCCGCGGAAGCCGCCTTCCTTGGGGCGCATGCCGCGGCGGCCAAGGCCGTGCGCGGGGCCGTTTCGCCTTGCCCTTTGCAGGAACTGGCGGAGCGCCTTTCCCTGCGTCGGGTCGAGACCCTGGCCGTCGCTTTGGCGGTGGCCGTCGAAACCGATCTGATGAGCGGCCGGGCCGTGGCTCATTTGCAAGCCCCCGTCGGCGGATCGCGCCCCACCCTCGGATTGCTCGCCGCCGCCTTCGCAGAGTACGAACCGGAAGGCAGCGTCGTGGAATGCCTTCTGACCGGCGCGGCCATGGAGTCCGGCCTG
The DNA here is from genome assembly GCA_030038565.1 of Bryobacteraceae bacterium. Classification (GTDB taxonomy): domain Bacteria; phylum Acidobacteriota; class Terriglobia; order Bryobacterales; family Bryobacteraceae; genus JOPF133. The sequence goes on along the minus strand of JASHSS010000246.1, from coordinate 8,636 downwards.
CTGCAACTGCTCAATGACGGCGCTCCGCTGGCCGAGCGCGCGGCCGCGGTTCCCGTTCCTCTGTGCCTGGCGCTTACCGGGCGCGACGCCGCCTGGCCGGGAACCTCTCTCGGCCTGGCCGGGATTCCCGAGACGCCGCTGCCGTTTTCCGTGCTGGCGGAGGCACGCCGCCAGGCCCGCGCCTTGGCCGGCGGCAACGCCCTGGTGGTGCGCGGTGGCGCCGCGCCCGAAGCCCGCGCCGTGGCGGCTGAAATTGCCGCCGCCCTCGGCCGCCGGCCCCTGTTCATCGAAATGGAGCGCCCTGGCAATCCGCCCAGGACGGGCCCGCCGCTCAGCGGTCTCGGCCCTTTGCTGCTGTTGCGGCAATTGCTTCCAGTCTTTTGTTTCGAACCGGGACCCGGCGAGCGCCGCACCGTTCCCGCTCTCCCGCGCTACTCCGGCCCGGCGCTGGCCCTCTGCGGGCACGAGGGTAGCATCGAGGCGCGGGGCGAGAGTCCGCCCGCCTGGAACATCGGAGTGCCGCCGCGAGAGGAACGCTGCCACCTCTGGAGCATCGCCATCGGCGATCGGCAGCTCGCCGCGCGCCTGGCATCCGACTACCGGCACGGCAGCGGCCGCATCGCTCAACTCGGCCGCCTGGTGCGCCAGCAATGCCTGTTGGACGGCCGCGAGCAGGCAGCCTTCGACGACGTCGCCGCGGCTTCCTGGACCGGCCAGGGTTCCGGCCTCGAAGCGCTCGCGCAACCGCTGCCGGACCGCATTCCGGATGAAGCCCTGGTCGCGGGCACGGCATTGCGCGACGAGTTATCCAGGCTGCTGCTCCGCTGCCGCCGCCGCGAGAGCCTCATCGAGGGTCTGGGTGCTTCCGCCCTGGCGCGTTACCGCCCGGGCGTGCGCGCTCTCTTCACCGGCCAGTCGGGAACGGGAAAAACTCTGGCGGCCGGTTGGCTGGCCACCGAGTTGGGCCTGCCGCTCTATCGCGTCGATCTGGCCTCCGTCACCAGTAAGTACATCGGCGAGACCGAGAAGAACCTGGCGCAATTGCTGGCCCACGCCGAAGAGTCCGGCATCATCCTGTTGTTCGACGAGGCCGATTCCCTGTTCGGCAAGCGCACCGAAGTGAAGGAATCTAACGACCGCTTTGCCAACGCTCAGACCAACTATCTCCTGCAGCGGATCGAGATTTTCGACGGCATCGCGTTGCTGACCAGCAACAGCCGCGCGCGTTTCGATCCGGCCTTTTGCCGCCGGCTGGACATGATTATCGAGTTTCCCCTGCCCGGCGCGGAGGAGCGGCGCCAGCTATGGCTTTCGCACCTGGGCGCGCATCACCTCCTGAGCCACAGGGATATCAACCAGCTCGCCGCGGCGGCCGATCTGGCCGGGGGGCACATTCGCAATGCCGTGTTGACGGCCGCAGTGCTGGCGCAGGCGGCCGGGCGCCTGATCGAATACGGCGACGTTTATATCGGCCTCACCGATGAGTACCGCAAAATCGGGCGGCAGACGCCGTCGGATTTGATGCGAGGGGCTTAGACGCGAACCATGGGACTTGCTGTTGCTGCGAAAGCGCAGGACAAGAAGACGCGGGCGGCTGTGCACCCGCCTGCTGCCAAGGTCCCCCAGCCGGAGGGGGCTATCGGAACGCCGGCCGGGTGGACGCTGTTCCTGCAACGCGTCCCCGCTGGTAGCGTGGCGCCTCGGATGTCAAGGCATGTCAGCGGTATGGGCATGCATACCCATTGGCTTGCCGCGCAGGCCGCCCGTTCAGTCGAGGCGCGGGCGGCCAATAGCGGGAGGTATATTCAATTTGAACGCACAAAGCGCCGCGGGACCCGGCAGGAGCCCTGAGTGGAATCCGTTCTCGTTAAGAAAGCCGAGAAAAGCAGCAAACCAACGAGGAAAGCGCAACCGTCGCTGGATGGGATGGCTCGCGTAGACCACGGGGAAATCGAATCCGGTGGGGCTTCCGCGGGTATGCCGGCCTTTCTGGCAGCGTCGTGGGCTGGCGCGTGTCCAGAAGGCCTGCCCTCGCCGAAGCCCAGCATCCGCTTGACCGCGCCGGCGCGAATCCAACGCAAGTGTGCGGCCTGCGATAGCGGGGGCGACCCCTGCCCCGCCTGCCTGGAGGAGGAAGAAGAAGAAACACCACCGATCCAGCGCAGACCCGCGCTCTCGGCCGCGCCTTCCACCATCCAGCGGCAACCGGACGACAGGAATAGCAGTTCTCCGCCCCCGCCTCCGTCATCACCTGCCGACGCTCAGACGCAAGCTTTAATCGTTGAGGACGAGGCCGGCGATCTCGACCCTGGCCAGATGAGAAAGAGCGCCTTCCTGGCGCAATTGAAAGAGGCCGCGGCCGCCGCCGCTGAAGAGGAACTGCAGCACACACCATGGATTAGCCGGGTACGCCCGGCCGTAGACCAGTGGGCTGGCCAGTTTACGGGGCAGAGTGCTCAGGGGGTGGAACTGACTATCCGCCGCCTTGCGCCAGGTGCCTCCGGGGCTACCACTGCCGGCGCCCTGATTCCACCCGTCGCCGGGCGGGTTCGCCAGGAGATCCGCCGACAGGTGTCGATCGGTGGCATGATGGAGTCGGCCGTCGGTACTCTTTCTAGCATTGGACAGTCGGTAGGCGGCGCCATCTCGAGTGTCGCCAAGCTTTTGTTCAAACGAAAGGATCGGAACGCGCCGGGCAAACCAAGCGAGACCGCGGCGGATGTGCACGGAGCCCTCGGTGAAGGCGCTTCTCTCGATGCGCGCCTCACTGGCCCCATGTCGGCGGCCTACGGACATGATTTTTCCAATGTTCGCATCCACACCGATGCGGCCGCCTCGTGGCTCGCGGCCCGATACAATTCCCGCGCCTTCACGCTGGGCAGCCATATTGCGTTTGCGTCCGGCGAATATCAGCCCGGTACTCCTGTGGGAGACGCGCTGGTGGCGCACGAACTGGCTCACGTGGTGCAACAGAGCGGAGCTGACCTTGTGGATCGGCCGCTCGAAAAAGGCGGAACGCAAGACGCCTTCGAAGAAGAGGCCGACAATGCCGCGGTGAGTGCAGTGGCTTCAGTCTGGCGCGGAACCAGGCTTGGCATCAAGGCTCTCACCAAGGAGGCGCGTACCCGGCTGAAGACCGGTCTGCGGTTGCAAAGCTGTACGCCCAGCGTGAAGCGTTGTCCGCCCGGGAAGAGCTGGCAAGTGGCCGGTCAGCCCGCCGGCGTCGGCTCACTCGGCTGCATCTGTACCTGGCGCTGCCTGCCCGGGGGGATCACCACAGAAGCGCCCTCGGGACCGTCGATCCAATGCGACCCGCCAGGCTCTTGTCCGCAGCCCAGTGTCGAGACAGTCGCCGACGACTACAGGTTCTCCGAGCAAGGCTCGGTTACCGGTTACGGAGCCCACTGGATGGCCGGCGACCCCATGACCGGCACGCCCATGTGCGGGTGTTTGCCCCTGGATATTGAAGGCAAGCCGAGTAGCACCCAACTAGTCCAGACGGGCTTCGATCCCACCAACATGTATGCCGGACCGCTGCCCGGTTCCCCCGCCGGTCACGTCACCGATACCACAGAGGCGCCGCATGTGGTGATCGTAGAGCCGGCAACCCGGCCCGGCGAGGCAGTTACAGAGGTAGCGCCCGCCGGTGTCGGTGGCGTTAAACCGGCGCCGCCGGCCGCCGCGCCTCAGTCGCAAGTGGCGCCGATTCCGCCGGCCGCCGCCAATCAACAACAGCAGCCGCAGGGCCCGGGAGCGTCGCCCGCCCCGCCGACCGCAGGCCGCGTTCCCGCGCCGGGAGGCCCCCCGGCTCCGGGTGGAACCGGAGTTATGCTGCGGACCGTCACTGGATCAACCGTCATCGTTGACTCGAACATCGCCATCTCCCTCGACCGGCAAGCCCGAGGACTGCCGCTCAACGATGCGCAAAGGGCGAATGTCGAGTACGCCAGGAGTCAAGGCGTTTTCATCTCCACTCCTGAAACCGCCCGGGAACTCGCCGCGGGCGGGGGCGCGGCGGCGACTGTCCCGGTGACTCAGGAGGTTCCCATCTCGTCGGCGGATCGGTCCCAGATTGTCACCGACCTTGAGGCTGCGGGCGTAGGCGGCGGCGCACCGGATCGCGAAGTCGTCACGCAAGCGCTTTTAGCCCAGTCCGATCCGGGGGTCACGCCGACGCTGGCAACCGCCGATCGGGGCGTCATCAACCCGCTGGCAAGGCTCGCTGGCATCCCGGTCGATCGATTGGGCACTTACCGCAATGTTGCGGAGTGGCTGAACTACCAGCGAGGAACGGATAGCTTTGTGGTGACCATCCGCGGCCGGAATCTGCGTGTCAGGCCGGTGCAGCCGGTCCGCGCGGGACCGCTCAAGCCCGGTGGAAAAGGACTCTAGATGAGCTTCGATTACGTCTGCGTTCCTCTGGTTTGCCCGGCCTGCGGGCGAACCGCGGCCGATCCCTGCGATATCGATCTGCAGACGAAGATCGCGCTTCAGCCTGCCCAGAACAATATTCGCGCCGGCGACCGCATTGAGCTTCTGAACGATCCGCGGGACCGCGACTACCTGCTGTTGAATGCCGACTGGCGTCCGGGCAGCCGCATTTTACGTGTGCTTCAAACCTGGTCGTGTCCCATATGCGGCGCCAACCCGTTGTGGGCGAAACTGACCTTTCAGGATGGAACACTCCTTCCTGTAGATCCCGCCGAGCTCGATGCCGCCCATCTGGCGGATGCGGATTTCATCACGCCGGAAGTGTTGACGCTAGTCCCGCTGAAATCCGTGCTTGCGTTTCAGAAACTGCCCCCCGCCGATCTCATCCGTGAATTGGTTCGCGTGGGCCGCGAGAGGTCCCGATGATGCGCTTGATGCCCCGGCCTTTCATTGCAATCGGAGGCCGTTGCGTTCCCGCATTTCGGGCGTGCGGCTATGCCGGCCTGCTGCTTGCGCTGGCCGCCGCCACAGTCCTGGGCGCCTCGCGGCATCTCTCGGTATGGTTTGTGCTGGCGATGGCCCTCGCCGCGCTAGCGACGTTTTTCGCGCTCGCCTGGAGCGTGAAGATGCTCACCGGAACGGAAAAACTGGTCTACTACCACCACCAGATTGCGATTCTCGCTCTGTGCGGTCTATTGCTGCGTGCGACCGGTCGCCCGCTGTTGAGGTACCTCGATGTGGTGGTCGTTGGAATTGGCGTTTTTCTTGCCTGCGGCCGCATCGGTTGTTTGCTGACTGGCTGCTGCCACGGACGTGTATGTGGATGGGGTGTCTGCTATGGCGGGACACAACAGGCCGGCGGATTCCCCATTCTATATGCCGGCCTGCCGCTGCTGCCCGTGCAGGCATTGGAATCGCTATGGGTTCTGGGATTGTCTGGGACCTGTTTCCTGGCAGCCCTTGTGAAACCAGCCGCCGGTGAGGCCCTGTCGCTGTATCTGATTGGGTATGGTGCCGGCAGATTCTATCTGGAGACCCTCAGGGGCGATCCACAGAGGCCGCGTCTCTGGGGAGTAACAGAAGCACAATGGACCGCCTTGTGCCTGGCGATGGTGGTTTCGTGGGCCGAGTGGCACGGCTGGCTGCCGCCGCATGCTTCTCATTACGTCACTGCCTGTTTGCTTAGTCTGTCGGCCGCCGTGCTGGCTCTCGGCCATTTGTTCCGGCCCGGCCACCACCTTTTGGATGCCTGGCACGTCTGGGAGATCGCCGGGGCCGTCGATGGGGTGATCGGTCCTCAAAACGACGCGATCATCCGCGAGACATCGAGAGGACTGCGCATCTCGGGCGGCTTTGTTTCGGACGGCGGGCGGGATCTCCAAATGGTGGCCTTCTCCCGCCAGAACGCGCCCCTGGACCAACGCAGCGTCGTTGGGTTGGCGCAACTCATCGGAACTCTGGTCAGCCGGAGGTATCCGGACGCCGCGTGGAAACTTCTGGATTCGGGGAACGGAGTATTCTACATCGTCACGCACTTGGCGTCGGAACCTGTGCCTTTGCCACGGTTTCTCCAGTCCACGTTAAGTCAGGATCCATCCGCGGTGACACGATCACTGTTTTGACCTGGTGATGATAACAGGTTACTGAAATGGCTGTAGCTCTTGCCGAAAAGCGGAAGCGCCGGGGAGTGTTTGGCTCCCATGAACCGGAACCGCTGCGCCGGCCCGAACGGCCGCACGCCCACGCCGGGTTGCCGCGCTCTCTCCAGCGCAAGGCAGCTTCGGGCGCCTCCGTCGGCGCTTTGGAAGGCGAGGCCAGCAATCCGCCGGTTTCCGTCACCGCTCTCAGCGAGGGCGGCGCCGTGGTGCCCAATACTGCCAGCCAGGGCTGCCTGATGTCGTTGATGAACGAGGGCGATATCGCCGCCGTTCCGAATGCCACGCGGGCAGTTGTGTCGGAAATGTCCACCGGCATGAAGGTGCTGAAGGTCGGCGGCCGGGTGTTCCTGGTTGTCGGCATCGCGGCCACGGCATACGACATCGCCGAAGCGCCTCCCGGCGAGACGGGCCGGACGGCTGCCCGCGAAGTTACGGGATTCGCGGCTGGATTGGCCGCCGGCGAAGGACCACCGAACAGACGAGCGCTCCGGGACCACAGACCAGCCCGGCGGCGGGGCTTGGCGTTCGGCATCGCGGGGACATACGCCGGCAGCGCGCTTGGCGAGGGGGTATACGATGCCTTCGCCGGCACGCCACCCTCCGGCGTCCCGGATAACGGGCCCATCCCGGATACGACCGGAACCGTGTGCACCAACTGCCACGCGCCGGCGAAACCGCAAGGCACGGTGGATTTCATGCCGCTCACGCTCCCCCATGAGCGCACTCTTTCCACCGAAGACATGAACCGGCTTCGCCAGTGGATCGCCGCCACCGCGCAATGAGCGAGATTATGCCGCCCTCCAAAACCCTGACCATCGGCATGGCCACCTATGACGATTACGATGGCGTCTACTTCACCATCCAGGCCATCCGCCTGTACCACCCGGAAATCGCCCAGGAGATCGAATTCGTGGTCGTTGATAATCACCCCGAAGGTCCCTGCGCCGCGGAACTGAAGGCGCTCGAAAACTGGGTTCCCGGCTATCGCTATGTCCCCTTCAACCGTCTCCCGGGCACGGCTGTCCGCGACGTGGTTTTTCGGGAGGCCCACGGCGAATTCGTGATGTGCGTGGACTGCCACGTGATGTTCACCCCCGGATCCTTGCGGAAACTGCTGGACTACCTGCAGGCCCATCCGGACACGCCCGATCTTCTGCAGGGGCCGTTGGTCTATGATGACCTGCGCACCTTCTCCACTCACATGGACCGCACCTGGTCGGCCGGCATGTACGGTGTCTGGGGCAGCGACCCTCGCGCCGACAATCCCGCCGCGGCGCCCTTTGAAATCGGGCTTCAGGGGTTGGGAGTCTTCGCCTGCCGGAAGGCCGCCTGGCCGGGGCTGAATCCGCGCTTGCGCGGCTTCGGCGGCGAAGAAGGTTACTTGCACGAGAAATTCCGGCGCGCCGGCGGCCGCGCTTTGTGCCTTCCATTCCTGCGTTGGATCCATCGCTTCGGAAGGCCCATGGGCGTTCCTTATGCCAATACCTGGGAAGACCGCATCAGGAACTATATGATCATCGCCGCCGAATTGGGCCAGGATCCGTCGCCTGCCCTGGAACATTTCCGCGCGCATATCGGGCGCGAGACCGCCGACCGCGTGATCAGCTCGGTATCGGCCGAGATCCAAAATCCATTTCATTTCTTTGACGCGATCTATTGCATCAATCTGGCGCGCGAAACCGAGCGTTGGCGGGCCGTCTCGGCACGCTTTGCGCGGCTCGGGATTTCAAATCGGGTCCGCCGCTTCGAAGCCGTTCAAACCCATCCCAATCACTATGTGGGCGGCGCTTTATCGCACCGCGCCGTGATTCAGGAGGCCCGCCAGCAAGGACTTCGAAATGTCCTCGCTTTCGAGGACGATGTGCTTTTTACCACAGATGCGATTCCCGGTTTGCAGGCGGCCGTCGAGGAATTGCACGAACGCGAATGGAAGCTCTTTTATCTGGGGGCTTGCCGTTGGAATCGGGAATTTCCACCGCTGCCGGGGTCCCGCCGCCTTGCCCAGGCGGGAGCGGTAACCTGCACTCACGCCGTGGCTTATCATCAGTCGTTCTACGATCGTATCCTGCGGGAAGTCCCTGGCGATGCCGCGGGAACCGAGAACTGGCTGAGAACCCACCACGCCTTAGACCAGTATTTCGCCTTCCATATTACAGAGCAGAAATATGTTTTATCGCCGGTAATCGCCACCCAGCCGAAGATTGTCCCCATGGAAAGCCCCGAGGTGCAGCAGCGCCTGTTTCTTTAGTTCAGACCTGCGCCAGGCGAAAAACCCCTGAAAATTCACCTTCCCGGATGAAATGCGCCGCGAGGTTGATGTCACTAACCTTTATGCGCCGCAATTCCCCCCTACAGCCGAAAAATATGTTTGCGGCGCTCGAAAATTTGCCTTGAAAAACAGGCGCGCCGCGTTCATTCTTGGATGAGGGGCGGGTATGCGTGCAGGTATGCGCATCTGGGTGATTGAGGAAAGCGAGGGTTTGGCCACCTGCATCCGGGGGGAATGCCCGGATCTGAGCGTCATGGCTGTGCGCCGCGAAAGCATCG
>JASHSS010000245.1 GCA_030038565.1 Bryobacteraceae bacterium | reverse complement strand
CCTGTCGTTCCGCCATTTGTGCCGCCGGTAGTTCCTCCGGCGCCGCCACGCTTATCTCCTTGCACTCCGCCGGTGGACCCGCCCGGACCACCCACAGGACCACCTCCGCCTCCCACCCCGCCCGGATGGGTATAGAGAATATCGAGCAGGCCCTGCCGGACACGGTCCAGAATCGCACGGACCTGTCCGCTGTGGTCGGCAACCTTGGCGATGGGCGCGTCCCGGTACACACGGATCCAGTCGTTGGTACGCAGGACGATGTCGCTGGGGTACCGCAAGTGCTGCACGTCCACCACGCCTTCTTCCACGCTCACCAGGGTGGTGTCTTCCTGGTCTTCATCCACCACGTTGAAAATCGTGCCGCGCACCGAGATGACCGCCGTCGGCGTGGAAACCCGGTTCGGATTGGACCCCAGATGATGGTCGATCATCACCCGGATCCGGCCCATCCACACCTGGATATAATCGGTCCAGCTCGGATAGTTCTCGCGGAACGTGTACCTGCCGTTGGGGAAGACTTCGAAGGTGCTCCCGTCGGAGGTCTGGAACTTGGCGTAGCCGTCCGTACCGGTGACGATCACCTGCCTGGGAGCCACCGTGTTGGGCGCTTTGTCCACCCACAGCGCCACCTGGTACCCGTCCTTGAGGATGGAAACCTGCCCCGTCTCGACCAGAACCTTGGCAACCGGAGTATCGAACTGGGCGTGGAGCGGCGGTAGCCACACCACCAGCGCGGCTGCCGGCAGCAGCATGCGAACCGCCCGTCCGAGCGTAAAGCGCTGGATCATATGGCTCTATTTGGGACCGCTACATCTGAAACCGCAGTCCGGCGCTATGCCAACTCAAGAATAGCACCAAACCTGCAGAAGCAAACCGTGGACCGCGATTAATTTTCGCTCACAAAGCACGCTTTTTCAGCGGTTTGTTGCCCTGAAGGTCCCGGCATTACGGTAGAATGGAACACGATAGTGTGTCATAAGGGAACAATTCGTATCCCGGCGATTCCCCGTACGGTTCGAATTGGAACGCTGGCTGTGGTGGCCGCCCTGGGCCTTCTGGCGCAGACCACCCCCGACTGGCGACACGTGGGCGGTTCGGCTGTAGATCTTCAATTAGCGGCGCCCGCCACCGGTCCCGTCGAGAGCGTGTGGTACTCGGCCGACGGCTCCGCCCTCTACGCCAAAACCGAGTCCGGTAAGGTCTTCCGCACTTCCGATTTTCAAACCTGGTCGGCTTCCCCCGATGCCGGCGATGCCGCGGTGCCTCCCGCCGTCGAGGCGGCCCGGATTCCCGAACCCGGCGCCATCCTCCTGGCGGCCAATTCCAGTTCGTCGCGCATTTTCGCGCTCGGACGCCAGTTGTGGGGCTCCGGCGATGGCGGCCGCACCTGGCTCAGCCTCACCGCTTATAAAGCTGCGGCGGTGGTCGGCCGCGGCCAGCGGAGCGTGGCGGTTTCGCCGAATAACGAGCAGGAGATTACCCTGGCCAACGATTTTGGAGTGTGGCGCTCCATGGACGGTGGCTTCTCGTGGGGTGGGCTCAACCAGTCTCTCCCCAATCTCGGCGTCGTTCGGATCTTGTCCACACCCAATGGAACGGCCGGCCCGCGCATCCAGACGGACACTTTGGGATCCCTGATGCTGCCCCCCGGGGATTCGGTTTGGGAACCCACCCTCGCCATGGATGTCGCCCGGGAAGCCGCCGCCCTGCAGAATGATTCCCGCCAGTTGGGCGCCACCCTCACCGCCATCGGTACCGGCGGCGACCGGGTTTACGTGGGGTCCGCGGATGGACGCATTTGGGCCTCCCGCGACAGCGGGCAGAACTTCCAGCCGTTGCTCCTGCCCGATGGCGCCGCCGGGAAGGTGAAGCGCTTCTTTGTGGACCCCGAGAAACCCTGGGTCGCGCTGGCTATATTCGAAGGCAAGGGACCCCGCGTGCTCCGCACTACCGATACCGGCGCCACCTGGGACGTTTTCGATGGCAACCTGCCGGAAACCCAGGTCAATGGAATCACCGCCGATCGCGCGGCGGGCGCCATCTACCTGGCCACCGGCAAGGGCGTGTTTTATGCCCGCACCGATCTGGAGCGCCTGTCCGCCGACCCCGTAACCTGGACCAGCCTGTCGGACCGCCTCCCCCCAGGCGCGAGGGACGCTGCCTCAACCGATGTGCTGCTTGACCCGACGGGTATGCAACTCTATGCCGCGATTGACGGTTACGGCATTTACGCCACCCCCTCGCCGCACCGCGCCGGCAGCCTGCGCATTCTCAATACCGCGGATTACTCTACCCGCGCCGCCGCTCCGGGTTCTCTGCTCAGCGTAGTGGGCGGGCGCGTGAATTCCGCCACCGGAGGCAATCTCAACTATCCGGTGCTGGCCGCCGCCGATACCGAATCGCAGATCCAGGTGCCTTTTGAAGCCCTGGGGCCGAGCGTGGCGCTTCGCCTGGAAACCCCCGCTGGTCCCGTTACCCGTGGTGTGGCCGTGCAGCCGGTCTCGCCCGCCATCCTGTTGGGGCGCGATGGCGTGCCCATGCTCTTCGACGCCGATTCCGGCCTGCCCCTCGACGCCCACAATGCCGCGCACTCCAACGGCCGGATGCAAATCTGGGCCACCGGCTTGGGCAAAGTCCATCCGGATTGGCCAACCGGTATGCCTGCCCCCGTGGAGAACCCGCCCGAGGTGGTTGCCCCGGTCCAGGTCTTCCTCGACGGGACCCCCCTTCAGGTCGCCAAAGCCACCCTGGTGCCCGGATACATCGGCTTCTACCTGGTGGAAGTGCAGCTACCCACGATCAACAACCTCGGCCCTTCGGAACTCTACATCACCGCCGGCGGCCACGACAGCAATAAGGTCCAGGTGATTCTCGAACCGTAGCCCCCTCGCACCCCGTTCGCCAAGTTCGGTAAATCGATTTCCTTTCCCTTCTACAACTTCCAGGCGCACCTATCGGGCCATCGCAAGCCTCCGTGCTACATGTGAGCCTTCGGACAGGACTCTTCGATGAACCAACCGTCCTCGCCCCTGATCGAAACGCCCGAGGAACTCG
>JASHSS010000244.1 GCA_030038565.1 Bryobacteraceae bacterium | reverse complement strand
CATACTGCCGTCGGGAGGTTGGCGATATGGCGCGAAGGTTCGGGTTTCGGGCAGTTTTGGGCGGGCTATGGCTGGCCATGGCGGGCGCCGCCGCGGGACAGGCGATGGTGGAGACGGGGCTCAGCGCGGCGCGGGCCGCTACCGCCACCGCGCCGGCGGCGGGACTCGGCAAATCGATCCAGGGACTGGCGGGCGGCCTTGACAAAGCGCTCCAGGCGGAGCAGCCGGGATCGGAAGCCGCGCCCTCCCCAGGCGCGGCAGCGCCGGCGGCCAAACCGCCGTCGCCCGGGGAGGCTAAACCCGCCGAAGCGGCGAAGTGGGAAGATCCCGGCGCGATTACGGCCGGTCTCAGCTATACGGAACTGCTGCGCCGGTTCGGGCCGCCGAGCCTGGAGATTACCGGCGAGACGGGAAGGACGCTGACCTATTCAGCCAAGGGCGGAGCTTTTCATGTGCGGGTGGAGGACGATCGGGTGGCGTCGGTCCGCAAGCCGAAGTCCTAAGGCACGCGCCTGGGGCGGCGGTCAGCTTTCCCGGAGCGCGCGGACCGGGTCGGAGGCGGCCGCGCGGCGGGCGGGGATAAATCCGGCCAGCGAGGCGACGGCGGCCAGCAGGAACGTGGCCAGGGCCAGGGACGCCGGGTCGTTCGGCTGGATGCCGTAGAGCTGCGATTCAACCAAACGCGAGAGCGCCAGAGCGGCGGGAACGGCTACGGCAATCCCCGCGGCCACCACCGCCAGCACTTCGCGCATCACCAGCCACAGCACGTTCCCGGCGCCCGCGCCCAAGGCCATGCGGATGCCGATTTCGCGCGACCGGCGCGCCACCATGTAGGCCATCACGCCGTACACCCCGATCAGGGCCAGCAGCGTGGCCAACGCGCCGAAGACGCTCGAGAGCGTGGCGATCATGCGCTCGCCGGCCAGCGATTCATCGAGCTGCGCGTCCAGCGTCTTGACGTTGGTGAGCGGCAGGTTCGGCTCCAGATCGCGCACCGCCGCGCGGATCTCCCGGAAGGCGCCGGCGGCGTCGCGGGTGGTGCGAACATAGGTCCAGGCGGTGTTGTTGGAGTTCTGCGCAAACGGCACGAACACCTGGTCGGGGATGCGGTCGCGCAGACTTTCGTAGCGGGTGTCGTTGACCACCCCGATGATCTCGATGTTGGTGGGTGTGCCGGGGTCGCTGCCCCTTCCGAAGCGGCGGCCCACTGCAACCTGGTTGCCGAACACACGCTTGGCGAAGCTGGCGTTCACCACCGCCACCAGCGGCGCGCCGAAATCGTCTTTGGGCAGGAAATTCCGCCCGGCCAGGATGTGCATACCCAAGGCCTCGAAATAGCCGGGAGAGACGGCGTTGAAGTGCGGGTCGAGCGGCTCCTCGCCGGCTCGTCTCGGGTGGCCCTCGACGGTCACCCAGTTGTCCCACTCGTTCCCGGTGAGCACGCCCATGTTGGCCAGGCCGGCGGCTTCGACGCCCGGCAGGCCGTGCAGTTTCTCCTCCAGGCGCTGGAAGAAGGCGCGGGTACGGGCCCGGTCGTAGCCCAGGTTGCGCGGGTTGACGGTGAATTCGACCAGTTGATGGGTGCGGAAGCCGGGGTCGAGCATCCGCAGATTGCCCAGGCTGCGCAAAAACAGGCCCGCGCCGATGAGCAGCAGCAGGGACAGCGCAACCTGCGCGGTGACCAGCATTTTGCGAAGACCCACGCGCAAACCGCCGGGACCAACCACGCTGCCGGCCTGGTCTTTTAAGGTGGTGGCGATATCGGGGCGGGTAGAATCGAGTGCCGGAACCAGGCCGAAGGCAATGCCGGTGGCCAGCGAAAGCAAGAGGGTAAAGGCAAGCAGGCGCCAATCGGGCGCGGCGGAGAGGTTGTAACCGGCCAATGTGGCGGGCAGGAACGCCAGCAGGCCTTTCACCATGAGCACCGCCAGGCCGATTCCCGCGGCCCCGCCGATGGCCGCCAGCAGCAGGCTTTCGGTGAGCAGTTGGCGCACCATCCGCCCGCGGCTGGAGCCGATCGCCAGGCGAATGGCGATTTCCTTCTGCCGGGCGGCGGCGCGCGCGGTGAGCAGGCTGGCCAGGTTGGCGCAGGCGATCAGCAGCACCAGCCCCACCACTCCCATCAACACCAACAACGGCTTTTCGTACCGGCGGCGCATATAGGTATTGCCCTGCGCCCCTGGAAAAATCGCCAGGTTCATGTGCAGAAACTGGGCTTTATCAGAAGGCGTTGCGTTGCCGAAGGCCGGCATGCCCACTTCCATGTCCAGGATCTGGTGGAAGAGCGGCTGCAAGCCGGCGAAGGCCTGCTGGACGCTCATCCCCGGTTTCAGCCGGCCGTACACATTGACCCAGCGTTGGCGGCGGTTCCACATATCGCGAAAGCCGGGCTGCAAAGTGGCGGCCATGGCCATGGGGAAGAAGATTTGCATGGGCAGGCCGGGCTCCATACCGTCGAAACCGCGCTGGGCCACCCCGACCACGGTGAGCGGATAGTCGTTGATGCGAATGGTGCGGCCGAGAATGGCGGGGTCGGCGGCAAAGCGCGTTCGCCAGAAGGCGTCGCTCAGCACGGCGTAAGGATGCCGGCCTTCGTACAGATCGTCGCGGGCGGTGAACAGGCGGCCCAGCGCCGGGCGCACGCCCAGCAGCGGGAAATAATTTCCGGAGACCAGTTCGGCCCCCACCGCTTCGGTGTGCCCCTCCAGCCCCAGGGTGACCGACAAGGCGTAGCTGGCGCGGCACATCATGCCGCTGAAAACCTGGTTGCGGTCGCGCAGGTCCTGGTACATCGGGTAGGAGAGCGCGTTGAGGCCGTTATTGCCGCCGTAATGCCGGCCTTCTCCCCTGAGCAACACGATCTGCTCCGGGTTACGAATGGGCAGAAGGCGCAGAACCAGCTGATCGATCAGGGTGAAAATAGCGGTATTGGCGCCGATTCCCAGCGCCAGCGAGAGGACGGCCACGGCCGAGAACATCGGCGCGCGGCGAAAAGTACGTAGGGCGTAAGCGCAGTCCTTGACGAGATTCCTCACGCTGAGACTACCGGGCTGGAAGAAAAAGGTTACCCCGAATCCTTGCCGCGCGGGGACTTCCCGGCCGGCTGGTCCGTCGCTTCCAGTTCCCCTTCGTCTCCCCGAACCCTTCTGTGGAAACGGTTGCGGCAGGCCCGGCAGCGGTAGGGCACCAGCTTGAACAGGCCCAAAATCGAATCGGCGAAGTTGTGGCTGTGCGATTCCCGAACGTCGCTGGCGCCACAGCTTGGACAGTGAATTTGCAGGGCCGCACCCCCAGCGGACATGATACCGCGATGGGTCGAGAGGCAGGTAATGCACTACCATATACCACCGGCCCGCCGGGAGTTAAGATAAGCTCGCGTCAAATTCGGGCTTCATCCGGGAGTGTGATTCATGAGGAATCTGATGCTCTTAGGCCTCGTCTGGTTGGGCGCCGTGGGGCCTTCCCGCGGCGCCTCAATCTACCCTGCGCGGCTCGACGACCCAAAGGCGGTTTACCTGACCCCGGATCGGTTTCCCGTCCGCGGCGACGGCCAGGCGGACGATAGCGCGGCGATTCAGGCCGCCATCGACAAAGTTCAGGAGACCACCCTCGAAGGAATCCTCTTCGTTCCGCAAGGCCTCTACCGCATCACCCGAACCATCTATGTTTGGCCGGGCGTGCGGGTGATCGGCTATGGCGAAAAACGTCCGGTATTCCTTTTGGCGGACAAGACCCCGGGATTCCAGCAGGGCGTCGCGTATATGTTCTTTTTCGCCGGCGCGCGGCCCAACCGGAGAGCCGGCGCCGGCGCGGGATTCCCCGGCAGGGCCTTCCGCCCGCTGCCCGCGCCGCCCGGAGCGGTCCCGCCTGACGACGCCATTCCGGATGCCAACGCCGGCACCTTCTATTCGGCGATGAGCAATATCGATTTCGAGATCGGCAACGATAATGCCGGGGCCGTCTGCATCCGCTTTCATGTCGCCCAGCACGGATACCTGGCCCATATGGATTTCCAGACCGGATCGGGCCTGGCGGCTCTCAACGACATTGGGAACGAAGCCGAAGACCTGCACTTTCACGGCGGCCGTTACGGCATTCTCACGCGCAAGCCGTCGCCCGCCTGGCAATTCACCCTGCTCGATTCCACCTTCGAGGGCCAGCGCGAGGCGGCCATTCGCGAGAACGAAGCCGGGCTGACGATGATCCACGACGAGTTCCGCAACGTCCCCACCGCCATCTCGATCGATCCGCGCTACTCCGACCAGCTTTGGGTGAAGGATGCGCGCTTCGAAAACATCCGCGGTCCCGCGATTGTGATCAGCAATGAGAACAACCGGATGACCGAGATCAACGCGGAGAACATCGTCTGCCGCCAGGTGGCTGTGTTTGCGCGATTCCGCGAGAGCGGCCGCCAGCTTGCCGGAGCCGGCGAGGTCTACGAGGTGAAAACTTTCTCCCACGGCCTTACGCTGGGGTCGTTGGCCGCCACGGGAGAAATCAAGACGCGCTACGAAGCGGTCCCCCTCAAGACCATGCCGCCCTCCTCTCCCAACGTCATTCGGGGCTTGCCCGCGGCCGCCACGTGGGTGAATCTGCGCTCCCTGGGCATTCGAGGAGATGGAGTGGCCGACGAAACCGCGGCCATTCAGAAGGCCATCGCGGAGCATCCGGTTCTCTACATTCCCTCCGGCTACTACATCGTCCGCGACACCCTGCGGCTGCGTCCCGACAGCGTCCTCATCGGCCTGCATCCGGATCAAACCCAGTTCGACATTCCCGATTCCACGCCCGGATTTCAGGGACCAGGCGCTCCCCGGCCGCTCCTCGAAGCGCCGCGGGGTGGAGATAATATCGTCACCGGAATCGGCCTTTCAGCCGGCGGGATCAACAGCCGCGCCACGGGCGCGTTGTGGATGGCCGGCAAAGATTCGCTCATGGACGACGTCCGCTTTCTGGGAGGGCACGGCACCAACGGCCCCGACGGCAGGCGCGTCAATCCGTACAGCGCCAACCTGTTCTCGGACCCCGACCCGCACCGCCGCTGGGATGCTCAATTCCCCAGCCTGTGGATCACCCATGGCGGCGGAGGAACTTTCGCCAATATCTGGACGCCCGACACCTTCGCGCAGTCGGGACTGTATATCTCCGATACCACTACTCCCGGGCGCGTCTACGAACTCTCGAGCGAGCACCACGTGCGCGCCGAAATCAAGCTGGACCAGGCGGCCAACTGGGAGCTCTATGCCTTGCAGACCGAGGGAGAGCGGGAGGAAAGCGGCTCCGCGGTTTCGCTCGAAATCGGCCGCTCGCGGAACATCACCATCGCCAACTATCACGGCTACCGGGTGGTCCGGAGTTACCACCCTTTTCCTTACGCGGTCCATATCTACGATTCGCTGGATATCCGCTTTCGCAACGTTCATGTGGACAGTAACAGCGCCATGGCTCAGTGCGACCAATCCGGCTGCCGCCAGTACACCCGGTCGAGCAAGGTCTCCTTCGAAAACTGCATCTTCGACGAGACCCTGCGGGCCCAGGTCCGCGATCGCGAATTCGCCTGGCTGGATGTCACCGGCGCGGCTGCGCCCCCGGAGACGCGCGGAGTGTCGCCGGTCGCGGCGGCGGGCGCCCGCGTGGAGAAACTGGCGGATGGCTTCTACAACATCTCTGGCGCGGCGGTGGACGCCGCCGGCCGATTGTATTTTGTAGACGCGCACTGGCAGCGCATCTACCGGTGGTCGCCGGAGACCAGGGATCTGGCAGTCGTTCGCGACAGTCCTCTCGATCCGGCCAACCTGGTTTTCGATAAGGCCGGTAACCTGATTGTGGTTTCTTCGGGCGGAAAAGGCATCACCGTGTATGCCTTCCGTCCCGATGGTCCCGAAGATCAGATCGCCGTTCTGGATCCCCAGCCGGCGGCGGAGCGCCCAGGGATGACGGCGGTCCTTCCAGTGAACTACTGGGTGAACGGCGACTTCACCAACACGCTCTCGGCCGAAACTTACGAGTATGTTTCACTGGACCAGATGTTTGCGAAGGTCGTAACGGCGCGGAAACCGTATCAATATGTCTCGCCCGATGGCGCCCTCTTCATCCCCGGCGAAGAGGCCTTCGTGCAGGGGGCGCCCTATTTCGGCTATAAGTTCGGCTACATTCTCCAGGCATTCGGCCTGGTGAAAGCCGTTCCCGGCGCGCCGTTCTACGTTACCAATGAATCGGAGCAGAGAACTTACCGCGGCTCCGTGAAGCCGGATGGAAGCCTGTCCGCCCTGCGCTTATTCGCGGAGCAGGGCGGCGAAAGCCTGGCCCAGGACCGGCAGGGCAACGTCTACCTTGCCGCCGGACAGATCTTCGTGTACAACTCCGCCGGGAAGCGGATCGATATCATCGACGTTCCCGCGCGCCCGCTCGACCTGATCTTCGGCGGGAAGGATCGCCGCACGCTTTTCATCCTCACGCACTCTGCCTTGTACGCCGTGCAGACCCGCTTCGGCGGCCTGTAAGGCGCCCGTTGCGAGGGCTTGCCACGGGCCACCGCTGGCGCCAGGCAGCGCCGGAACGGCTCAGTAGCTCAGCCCGTATCCCAAGGCGAACAGCGGATCGTAACCGGGGTCGCCGGGATGCCGGGCGACTTGCGCCATGGAACGCGGCCACGCGAAGGAGAGCTTTCCGGTGGGCTTGTAATCGCCGAATAAGACGTCCGCGATGCCTTGGCCCTCGGTGCCGGGCAGCCAGGCAGCCACGAAGGCATCCGCCTGGTCCAGCACGGCGTCCAGAATCATGGGCCGCCCGGAGAACAAAATCACCACCACCGGAATGCCCGCCGACTTCATATTGGCGACGGCGGCTACATCTTCCGGAGCCAGGTGCAGATCGGCGCGGTCGCCGTTCATTTCCGCATACGGCAGTTCGCCGATCACCACCACCCCTACCGTGGCTCCCGCCGCGCCCGTGCCGTCCTTCGAGAAGGTCACCGCGGTTTTGCCGGAGACCGCCTTCCGGATGGCGGCCAGCACGGTGGTGCCACCGGGCGTTACCGTGCCGCTTTTTCCCTGCCAGTCGATGGTCCATCCGCCGCACTGGTTGCCAATATCGTCGGCGTTCTTGCCGGCCACGTGAATGCGTGCAGCCGTCTTGGCCATGGGGAGCACGTGGTTCCGGTTCTTCAGCAGCACCAGCGATTCGCGCACCGCCTGGCGCGCCACGGCGCGATGCTCGGGCGAGCCAAAAGTCCTGGCAAGGCCCCGGTCGGCCAGGGGCGACCGGTTTTTGTCCATCAGCCCCATGGCGAATTTCACGCGCAGAATGCGGGTTACCGCGTCGTCGATGCGCGCCATCGGCACCACGCCTTCCGCGACCAGTTGTTTCAGGTCGGCGATGTACTCCTTATACTTGGATGGGACCATCGCCATGTCCATGCCCGCGTTAATGGAGATGCCGATGGCCTTCTTGAAGTCCCGGTCCACCTGGTCGAGGGCGTTGTAGTCCGAAATCAGGAAACCCTGGAATCCCAATTCCTGCTTCAGAATTCCCGTCAGCAGGCGCTGGTTGCCCGATACCTTCACGCCGTTCCAACTGCTGTAGGAGGGCATAATCGAACCCACCCCCGCCTCGATGGCGCTGATATAGCCTTGCAAATGGACCCGGCGCAAGGTGGCTTCATCCACGCGCGTATCGCCCTGGTCCAGGCCGCGGCCCCCGCGCGCCGAACCGAAAGCCGTGCCGCCATCGCCCACGAAATGCTTGGCGCACGCCAGAACCGAGAGCGGATTGGCGAGGTCGCTGCCCTGCAGCCCGCGCACCGCCGGTCCCGCCAGCTGCCTGACGATCTGCGGGTCCTCTGAGAAGCCTTCATAGGTGCGGCCCCAGCGGATATCTTGCGGCACCGTGACGCAGGGGGCGAAAGCCCATTGAATCCCCGTGGCGCGGACTTCCTCGGCGGTGACCCGCTCCACTTTCTCCACCAGCGCCGGGTTGCGAGTGCAGCCGAGGCCGATGTTATGCGGGAAGATCACCGCGCCCAGAATGTTGTTGTGGCCGTGCACGGCATCGATTCCGTACAGAATCGGAATTTTCAGCCGGGTAAGGCTCGTGTGCCGCTGGAGCCGGTCGTAGAGATTAGTCCAGGCTTCCAGGCTGTTGCCCTCTTTCGGGTCGGACGAGCCGCCGCTCAAGATCGACCCCAGGAAGTAATGCTCGATATCCGAAGGGTCCTTGATAAACTCCTGGTCGGGCTGCGTCATCTGGCCTATTTTCTCGTCCAGGGTCATTTGCGCCACCAGGGCCTTGGCCTGGGGGTCGAAGGAGGACAGCGGCTTTGCCGCGGGCGCCGAAACCGCCGGCCGGGATGCAAGATAGGCGCACACGGCCACCACGCACAGGGCCGCCCTGAACCGCAAGGGGTGCGAAGGCTTCATATAATACCTCTCCGTCTGATTCAGCGAATTCTTATTATGCACCCTCGACGCGGAAACCGCCGCCCTCGGAACGAACCTCCGCGCCCGCGGAATCGGCCGGGAACCAGAGGCGGCAGCAGGCGGGCTAGGTCTTCGACCGCGTGATTTAGTTCTTCCGCTTGGTGGGGCAGGCTTCAGCCAGGCTTCAGCCTGCCCTGGACAGGCTGAAGGCCTGTCCCACCAATGCCTCCCGCATCCTTGTGTGACAGGCGCGTCTTCAGGGAAGCGAATCATGCGGTCGGGGACCTAGTCCGGCAGGCCTTGGTTGGTCAGGCGATCCGACTGCCGCACAGCCTCTTCCGGGCCTTTTTCGGCCGCCCCTTACAGTAGCTGCGGCAGCCACTCTCCGGCCGGCCCCTGGAACACGCAGTCCGCCAGGTTGCTCAGCGGACCCGGCTCGGGGTTGAATTCGATCACCCGCGCGCCGGATTTCTTGGCGTGCGGAATCAGGCTGGCGGCCGGGTAAACCGTGGCCGACGTGCCGATCACCAGGAATAGCTGCGCCGAAGCCGCGGCGTGTTCGGCCTCCTGCATCATACCTTCGGGCAGCTGTTCGCCGAACCAGACCACCCCCGGGCGCGCCAGGCCGCCGCAGGCACAATGCGGCGGGATCTTGGGCAGCGGCACGCGCCGGTTGGGAAAGTTGGCCCCGCACTCCATACAGCGCATGCGCCAGATATCGCCGTGCAGTTTCAGGATTTTGCCGCTGCCGGCGAGGTCGTGCAGACCGTCCACGTTCTGCGTAATCAGGGTGAAACGCGTCTTGCGTTTTTCGATTTCCACCAGCGCGCGATGCGCCGCGTTGGGCGCGCCTTTGGCGATCAGTTCGCGCCGCCAGTTGTACCACTCCCAGACCAGCCGGGGATCTTTGGCGAAGGCCTCCGGGGTGGCCAGATCCTCGGGCTTGTATTCCTTCCACAGTCCGCCTGCCCCGCGGAACGTCGGGATGCCGCTTTCCGCCGAGATGCCGGCGCCGGTCAGAACGGCCACCGAAGAGGCCGCCGCCAGCCACTCGCGAGCTTGTTCGAGGGATGTCAAATTCCCATTCTAAGCGAGAGACGCCCCCATCTCTGCAGGCGCTTTCGGCGCCGCCTGCCGGCCACCAGTCGGCGGGCGGAGGAACCGCGGCCGATACTGCTTTTGCACCTGCGGTCAACGCCGCGGCCCACGATCACCGTGCCTGGGACGCAGACTGCCCACCCCGCGGATCCTTGCCTGCCCGGTGGCCTCCCGCCGCGGCCGTCACCGGGTTTGGCTACGGCACCGTGGCCGAGGCCGAAGCCGAGGTGCCTACGCTATTGGTCAGGGTCACCGTCAGGGACGCCACCGCCTGCTGGTTCCCGCTCACCGTGAACGGCTGCGTCAAGGTAAATTGGCCGCCGAACGGCGCCGCTGCCGTGCTCCCGAACCAGGCGCTGAATATGGAAGTCAGTGGCACCGTCACCTGATTCGATTGCAGGGTCACCCCAC
>JASHSS010000243.1 GCA_030038565.1 Bryobacteraceae bacterium | reverse complement strand
TTACCCCAACGGTTCCCGTGACCCATCCATAATGCAGGCGAACGATGCGAAGCACCCAGCGTCTGGCAGTGATACCGGCATTACTCGTGGTGGGGGCTTTGGTCGTGTCCGCGCAGACCAACCCGACCACTAGTCTGACGGTGACACCCGGTTCCTCCACTGCGAGCCAGCGCATCACGCTCACGGCAAGCGTGACTCCGCCAGGTTCCACTGGTAAGGTAGCCTTTTTTGATGGCACGTCCATTCTGGGCGTCGTTTCCATGGTTGCCGGTCAAGCGACCTTCTCTACGAGCGCTCTTCTGCCCGGTACTCACAAGCTGCTGGCGCGCGTCGCCGGCGCGGGGAATCCGCCATCGAACGCCATCTCATACAGCGTGGCGCCGGTTGCCAGTTATAACATGACCCCGGGGACAGGGAGTCCTTATACGGCCGGCAGCGAGCCGATTGGCGTGGTGGCGGGGGATTTTAACGAGGATGGCTTTCAGGATATAGCTGTGGCCAATTATTTTAGCAATGACGTTTCGGTTTTTTTGGGCTCCGGAGATGGAACCGGCGGATTCCGGCCTGCCATTCGAATCCCGTTGTCTGTCCAGCCGTTCTCTCTGGCTGCCGCGGATTTCGGGAATGGGCACCTGGACCTGGCGGTCGCCACCGGCGCCAATACCGTGGTGATCCTGATCGGCGACGGTACGGGCGGCTTCACCCAGCCGTCCGATCCGGTGCAGCTTCCGGGAAATGGAATTCCGAATTCGATCGTCGCGGCGGATTTCAACGCCGACGGCGAGGCGGACATCGCCGTGGCGCGGGACCAGACCGACGATGTCGTGGTGCTGGCCGGCGATGGAACCGGTAATTTCGGGCCCTCGCCCATTGGCACTTATAGTGTGGGCACAGGACGCAGTTTTGCCACGGTGGGAGACTTCAATGGGGACGGATTTCCGGACCTGGCCGTCCTGAGTATCGGAATTAGCACAACGGATACCGGGACCAGCAACGTGATGATCCTGCTGAATGAAGGCGATGGCAGCGGCAAACTGAAGGGCCTGGCTCCATTTTCTACGGGTTTGAGGGCGCTTGTCTGGGGGGCGATCACGACCGCGGACTTCAACCGGGATGGGAATACGGACCTGGCGATTGCCGCGGATGGGATAGCCGTGTTCCTGGGCAACGGTGATGGGACATTCCATCCGGGCACTGTCACGTTGTCATCGACCCCCGACGAAACGCCGAATGCGGTGGCAGCCGCGGATTTCAATGGAGACGGATTCCCGGACCTTGCGGTCGGAACGGTCGTGGCTCCCGGCGCGGACATTCTGCTCGGCGACGGCAAAGGAAATCTCTCATCCTCGCAGTTCATTCCCTTGCCCCAAGGCGACATCTATTCGGTGGCAGTAGGTGATTTTAACAACGACGGCCGGCCGGATCTGGCTCTTGCCGCTTTTAACGGCGCGCCCAACGTTCCCATCTTATTCGGCAGCCCGCTGACGATCGCCGCTGCGCGCTCAGGCATTGCCGCTGTTGGCGATGCCGGCACGTTTCAAATTACGGTTCAGAACCAATCGTCTTCCAGTGTGACCGGGACGGTTACGGTCACCGATACTTTTCCTGACGGATTGTTGCTCACGGCGCCGCCCAATGGTTCAGGTTGGGATTGCAGCGCCACCAGCGGGCAGAACGTAATGTGCTCGCGATCGGATGGGTTGGCCCCCAATACAGCCTATCCGCCGATCAGCGCCAACGTGAAGGTGACGGGAGCGGCCTGTCAAGGCTCCCTTCTCAATGTGAACGATGAGGCCCAGGTTCTCTTGAATACTTCAGTGGCGGGCACGTACATAGAATCGGTTGCCACACCGTTGGTGCAGTGTTTCACGGTGAATGTCTCCTACCCGCCCCTGGTCGCGACGCAGCCAGCCACCGTTACCGTGACCGTGGCTGCCGCGGCCGGAGCATCCATTGCATCGAGTCAGAATCTCCAGGCAAGCATAAACATGGCCGGCCTGCAGCCAACCTGCGCCACCGGCACCGGGTGGACCTGTACGCAAGATGGATCCTTGGAAACCTGTACGACTTTGGGTTCTCCCGGCAGCGGCGGTCAATACCCGGCCATTCAGATCGCCGGCACCGTGGTCCCGGCGGCGTGCCCGACCGGCGTGGTCGAGGCTACCGTAGTTGCCGGCGGCCCACTCCAGACCTCCCTCTTGCAAACCGTCGATCTTTATGGCTGCCTCACGGTTCCACCAGGTCTCAGTCTCCCAGCCGTGCCATTCGTTGAGAGCGCCGTTCCGTTCGCGGGCTTCGACGTTACTTCTCTCGATAAGCACCCAATCAAAGTCACGGCGAGCGGATTTGGCGAACTGTTTGTAGGTGGGAACGGCTCTGGGGATTGCATCGGCAACACGCTAAACCTGGGCGATACCTGTAACGTCAATCTGTTCCTCAATTCCTGCACCATGCCGGCAAGCGGCAACGTGACCGTGACAGCGGATGCCGGTGTGGGGCCGATCGCGACGTATACCGTTCCGATCCAGGGATCGGCGCAACTCAACAGCCTGGCAATCAATGTGAACGGCGGCAACACCCAAATACAGGCGGGGCAGGTCTACCCCGTAAGCATGGTTCTCACGCCGACCCTGGACCCTGTGAATTGTCCGGAGAATATGCAGCCAACGTTGCTTGTGAGTGTATCCGCGCCTTCGCCGGACCCGAAGTATCCTAATTACGACGCCGGATGGTTGAACCCGGTTACCGGCGTGGTATCCAGCCAAAGCACCCCCGCCAACATGATGCTCAA
The DNA here is from genome assembly GCA_030038565.1 of Bryobacteraceae bacterium. GTDB lineage: Bacteria > Acidobacteriota > Terriglobia > Bryobacterales > Bryobacteraceae > JOPF133. The sequence continues at coordinate 12,453 of JASHSS010000243.1, read as the reverse complement.
CGTCGGAACGGTCGCGGGTGTCATTACCTTGACCGCCCAGGTTAACAATCAGACCATCGCCCCGCTGAACGGAGTAAGCCAGATCACACTTCAGGTGCCCAGCACGGCCCCGGTCATTCAAAGTGTGTCGATCGCCAATAAGTCGAGCTCCAGTTTCGACATGGTGGTGGACGCTTTCTCGCCGCCCCGCGAAACCGGCTCGAACGCGCAGACTCAGGTCTGTCTGACTTTCTTTGCGGCCTCCGGCGCGGGGATCCAGGATCAAGCACCACCCTGCGCTCTCCAGCAGGAGATCATGCTCTGGTATAACGAGGCGGGATCCTATCAGTGGGGGAGCCAGTTTGAAGGCAACATTACCGTATCCTACAATGGCAACCAATCGGCCATTGGAACGATCCAGGTAGTTGTGAAGAATGTAGTGGGGCCTTCCGCAGCGTATTGCGTGGATTTCAAGTCGGGCAACAAAACACAGTGCCCGTGAAGGAGACGAATATTCCGGGCCAGAACATTGACTGGGATCAGCTCATCGATTACATCGATGCTAAACGCGTGGTGCCCGTGGTCAGCAAGGAACTTCTGACCTCGCCTGGGACAAACGGGGGCGGACTGTACGCGTTTTATGCGCAACGTCTGGCGGAGGAACTGCGCGTGTCTGCGCAGAATCTCACCAGCGGTTGGGAGATTAACGATGTCGCCTGCCGTTATCTGGCTATGAACCGCAACAGCGAGGACCCGAAAATCTACAGCAAAATGAACCGGGTCGTGACGCAATGCGAATCACTCCCGTGTCCGGCTCCGCTGTTGCAACTCGCGGAAATTCTTCCCCTCCAGCTTTTTGTGTCGACCACTTTCGATTCGTCGATGACCCGCGCCCTGAATCAGGTTCGTTTTAAGGGCCAGCCCGGAACGCGAGTGGTGTCCTACACCCGCTCCAAGCAGGACGATCTGCCGGCGGACCCGAACGCCCTGGCGGTGCCCACGGTGTTTCATCTTTTCGGCAAGGCCACCGTCACGCCGGAATACGCGATCACCCAATGGGACCTGGTGGAATACTTTCACGATCTTTATACCGGCCCGCGCCCCGATCGTTTATTGGACGAACTCAGAGAGAAGAGTCTGCTGATTCTCGGCAGCAGTTTCGATGGCTGGCTGACCCGCTTTTTCCTCCGTATCTCGAAAGGCAGCGTGGCGCCCCGCGTTCAGGTGCCGGACTACATTGCGGACTTGCAAATGAACGCCGACAACAACCTGGTGCTGTTCATCAAGCTCCTGCGCGGCAGCACCGAGATCTATTCGGCCGGCGGTCCGATTCAGTTTGTGAACGAGCTGTATGAACGGTGGAAAAGGGTCCATCCTGATGTGGTCCCTGGCGGCGTTCCCGGCCCTAGCCCGCCCCCTCCCCCGGCGTCGCCCAAAGGAGCGGTGTTCCTCAGTTACGCAAAAGAGGATCGGGCGGCCGTCGAGAAGATCAAGTCGGCGCTGGTGGCGGCTGGCGTAGACGTTTTCGTGGACTATGAAGCCCTGCAATACGGCCAGGATTACGAGCTTGTGCTAGAACGCAGCATCAACGAGGCGTGCTTGTTCATTGCGGTGGTTTCGCGACATTCCCTCACCGAGAAGCAAAGGTACGTTTATTACGAGTGGAGGCTTGCCATTCGCCGGGCCTTGCGCAAATCTTTTTTGCGGGACGCCAGCTATCTGATTCCGGTGATCGTGGATGCCACTCCGACGGAGCAGGACGGAATTCCCGAGGAGTTCCAGGCCGCGCAATTGGCCCGGCTACCCGGTGGGGAAACGAGCAGCACTTTCGTGTCGCGGGTTCAGACCCTCTATCGCAGGTATACGAAAGCATTGGCGGAGGGCGGGGCCTGACCATGCCAGAGGAAGCCATCCTGGTTTCCGCGCCCAGCGCGTTGAGCGAGGAAAACCCGTGGCCGGGGCTGGTCGCCTTCAAGGAGGCGGACCAGGCCTACTTCCACGGCCGCGCGGCCGAGACAGCCGAGTTGCTGCGCTACGTAAAACGCGAATTGCTCACGGTTCTGTTCGGGCTTTCGGGTCTGGGAAAGTCGTCGCTTCTGCAAGCCGGTTTGTTCCCGGTGCTCCGGAATGAGGAGAATATCCTTCCCGTGTACATTCGTCTCGATTTCGAGAACACCGCGCGAAGCCTGTCCGACCAGATTCTGGACGCGGTCGCCATCCAGGCCGCCGACGCCCAGATCGAGGCGCCCAAGCGGCAGGAGACGGATACCCTATGGGAATATTTTCATCGCCGCGATGCCGATTTCTGGACGCGGCGAAATCAGTTGACGATCCCGCTTCTGGTCCTGGACCAGTTCGAGGAGATGTTCACGCGCGGGCAGAAGGACGCGGACCGTATTCGCGCCACCCAGGCCCTTATCGACGAGCTGGCCGGCCTTGTCGAAGGCAAAGCCCCTCCGGCGGCGGAGGCGCGGTTCCGCAAGAATCCTTCCGAGACCGAAAACTTCCTGTTCGCCCGGCATGCCTACAAGATTCTGATCGTGCTTCGCGAGGACTTCCTGCCGGAGTTTGAAGCCCTCAACGCGCGTATGGCCGGCATCATGCAGAACCGGATGCGGCTGAAAAACATGAACGGCGAGGCCGCTCTTCAAGCCGTCAATCAGGCGCCCAGAATCATCGATGAAGCGGTGGCCGAGCAGGTGGTGCGCTTCGTCGCGGCGGCCAAAGAAGGCGCGAGGCTGGCGAGCCTCGAGGTGGAACCCGCGATTCTCAGCCTGGTGTGCAGCGAACTCAATGGGCGGCGCGGCCAATCCAAGATCACTCGGGATTTGCTCCAGGGCAACAAGGACCAGGTTCTCCAGAAGTTCTACGAGGACAGTTTTGTTGGTCTGCCATCGCAGGTTCGGGTACTGGTCGAGGATGACCTGGTAAACGAGGCCGGTTTCAGGGACAGCATCGCGCTGGTGAGAGCGCTCGCCAAACCAGGGGTCACGAGAGCGTCCATCGATCGTTTGGTGGAGAGACGGCTGATCCGCATTGAGGATTTAAACGGGGATCGCCTGGAACTGATTCACGACCGTCTGACCGGCGTCGTTCTTGCCAGCAAAGCCAAGCGAACGGAGGCGGCGCGGCGAAGGAAGCTGATGTGGGCCTCGGTGATCCTCGCGCTCGCGTTGGCGGTGTCTATAGGCATCATTTGGTATGTCTTGCATTTGCAAAGGGAGGCACAGAAGGAGACCAGGAGAGCAGAAGCTGCAACGAAGCAAAGCAAAATCAACGAGGAAAAAGCCGTTAAGTCCGACGGCGAAGCGCAGGAGGCCAAGACGAAGGCCGAGGACAACCAGAAACTGGCAGAGGAAAAGGCCGGTGAGGCGAAGAAGAGTGCCGACGACGCAAGGAAAAGCGCAGTCGCTGCGAAGGCCAGCGAAGCAAAAGCCAAGCAGAGCGCCGCCGATAAAGAAGCGGAGACTATCGCCGCCCGGAAAGCGGAGAAGGACGCGGACGACGCCAAGGCCGCGGCAGTTACCGCCGAGGCCCAGGCGGTAAAGGATCGAGAAACTGCAGAAGGCCTGCAGAAGAGCGAAACGCAACGCGCGAAGAGCGCCTCCGCGCAAGCCGATCTGTCGCAAGCTTTGCTACTGGTCGAAAAGGGGAGAGGCGCCGACGCCGTGTCTTACCAACAAGCCCTGGCGTATTTGAGCCGCTCTCTGGCTAACGACCCCGACTCCATGCCGGCGAAAGCGCTCGCTATGGACCTGCTGATTCGAGGCAGAGTACCCATGCCGGCGATGACACTCCTTTCCGGCGGTAACCCCAGCGATTTCATCGACCCCGTGGTCTTCAAACACGGCTCCGCCGTGCTCTCCGCGCGCTTTGATCCCAACGGCCCGTTGACTGCCACTGCCGATTTTGACAAGCAGGCCGGAATCTATGATACCGATGGAGCAGAGCGGCACCTCTTGAAAGGTCATACGGGCCTGGTGAATTCCGTGGTGTTCGACCGCAGCGGGCATTGGGTGGTCACTGCGTCGCAGGATGGCACGGCCCGCATCTGGAGCGTGGATACGGGCGACCCGAAACCGTTCATCCTCCAACACGCCGGTCCAGTGCTCTATGCGTCATTCAGCTTCGATGGCAAGTGGGTCGTGACCGCATCCTGGGACAGAACAGCGAAAGTTTGGGATGCCGGAACCGGCGCGCCTTTCGCCGAGTACGACCATGCACAACCGGTGACCTCCGCTTCGTTCGATCCCAACGGGCGAATCGTCACTTCGTGCTGGGACAATTTCGCCTACGTTTGGATCCCTCCGACTCGCAATCTCAAAACCGGCCAACCCTTGTACCCGCTGCCGCACAGAGGACAGGTGAATTTTGCAGCTTTCAGTGAAGATGGAAAGCGCGTCGTCACCGCCTCCGACGACGATACAGCGCAGGTATGGGAAGGCACCCAGCCGATCGGCGAGCCGATGCGCCACACCGGCCGGGTGAACTCGGCCATGTTCAGCGCGGACGGACTCCGCGTGGTAACCGCCTCGGACGACAAAACGGCCCGCGTTTGGGATGCCGGTTCAGGGAAGCCCATCAGCATACCTCTGGTGCATGACGGACGAGTCACCTCCGCGGCGTTCGATACGGATGGCTCGCGGGTGATCACTGCGTCGGCCACCGGGAATTCCGGCCAAGTCCGCATCTGGAGGGTCCCGTTCCAGGCGGACGGTACGCTGTTGGGGCAACTGGCCGAAGCTGTTTCCGGATTCCAGATCGCGGGGAATTCCAATTTTGTCCGATTGCCAAATCAGGCCGGCCTGCTAAGACAGCTTAGCGATCAGGCCAGCCCGACTCATCAGGCCGACCCGAGTCATCCACCGAGAGCGGTCGATCCCTTCATCCGCTGGTTTTTCCAGCGCGGGGACCGATGAGCAGGATTTCGTAACACTTCTGGGTCCTGTGCCGGCGTCCGCGCCAGTTGAAATCGACATTTCGAGCACAACCCGTTTGGATCCCGGGGGCTGCTCCCGATCAGTCCCCGTCACGGCAACTGGGATCGGGATTGTCCGACCAGCAGAACGTAGCGGGAGGCCCGCGAAGTCCCTTCTGGAAGAGTTTGTCAACCGAGCCGTATTGGGGCTATCCACCGCCCACGAACTGCACGATCTCGATGCGGGCGCCGGCTTCCAGGAGGGTCTCGCCCCAGCGCGGTTGTTTGATAATCCGCCGGTCCAGTTCCACCGCCACGCGGGCCGGGTCGAGCTGCAACTGGTGCAGCAATTCGAGGATGCTCTGGCCGGGCGGAATGGTTCGTGACTCGCCGTTCACCATGATGTCGATCGGCATGCTTGTTGACACCCCTGTTTTCTTCCAATTATAGTCAGATTTAGACCCTTTAAACTCCTGACCTCAAAATGCCCACGTCCTACACGGAAATGTATTTTCCCGTGCTGGTGCAGGCCATCCTGGCGATGGCGCTGGCCGCCGGCCTGTTGACGGTGTCGCGCCTGCTCGGCAAGCGGGTCCGCAACCGGGTGAAGGACTTGCCCTATGAATCGGGCATCGTGCCCACCGGCGACGCCCGCCAGCGCTTCAGCGTGAAATTCTACCTGGTGGCGATGCTGTTCATCGTCTTCGATATTGAGGCCATCTTCCTGTATCCCTGGGCGGTGGTGTACCGCGACCTGAGGATGGTGGGGTTCGTCGAAATGCTGGTGTTCGTGATTTTGATCCTTTCCGGATTCTTCTACATCTGGAAAAAGGGAGCCCTAGACTGGGCCGCCGGAGCCGTAGACCGAAAGGAAAACCGGGCGCCGTAGACCGCGCCTTCTGGTTGGAGCGACCAGCCGTTACGATTGCAAACGCCATGTTACCCGATAGTGTGCGAGACCACGCGATAGCGGCGGCGGTGGCGGATTTCGATGCCGGAGCCGTGACCGCCGGAAAGTACGACCGCGGCGAGTTGACCCTGGAGATTGCCCCGGGCAAGATTGTCAGTGTGTGCGGCTTCCTCAAGTTCGACCGTAAGTTCGTTCGCCTGAGCACCGTGACGGCGGTAGACCGGTATCCCACCGAGCCGCGTTTCGAAGTGGTTTACCATCTCCATTCGGTGGAAGAAAACCAGCGGGTGCGTCTGAAGTGCCGCCTGCCGGGCGTCGATCCGGTGATCGAATCGGTCTCCAGCGTATGGCGCGGGGCCAACTGGTACGAGCGCGAGGTATTCGACCTGTTCGGAATCTGCTTCGAGCACCATCCCGACCTGCGCCGCATCATGATGCCGGAGGGGTGGGAAGGCCACCCGCTGCGTAAGGACTACCCGATTACCGGGTCGAGGGTATAGGACGCGTCGAGGTCTGGTTATGAGCGAATCGGACGTACCAGAACAGCCCACCGCCACGATGGAGAGCGAAGCGCCCACGGGGGCGCGGCGCATGGTGCTGAACATGGGGCCGCAGCATCCGTCCACGCACGGCGTGCTGCGCCTGCTGCTGGAACTGGACGGCGAAACGATCACCAGTTGCCAGCCCGACATCGGCTACCTGCACACCGGGATCGAAAAGGAATTCGAGGTCAAGACGTACCAGCAGGCGGTGACCCTCACGGACCGCGTGGACTACCTGGCGCCGCTTTCCAACAACCTGGGCTACTGCCTGGCGGTGGAGAAACTGCTGGGACTGGAGATTCCGCCCCGGGCGCAGTGGATGCGCGTGATGCTGACGGAGTTGACGCGCCTCAACAGCCACCTGGTATGGCTGGGCACGCACGCTATCGACATCGGCGCCATGTCCGTGTTCCTGTACTGCTTCCGGGAGCGCGAGGATATCCTGCGGATCTTCGAGATGTTCTCCGGGCAGCGCATGATGACCAGCTATTTCCGTATCGGCGGGCTGGCGCTGGAACCGCCGCGCGGCTGGCAGGCCAGGGTGAAAAAGTTCATCGACGCCTTTCCCAGCCATGTGGACGAATACGAAGACCTGCTCACCAAGAACCGCATCTGGATCGGCCGGACGCAGGGGATCGGGCGGATTTCGCTGGAGGATATGCTGGATTGGGGCGTCACGGGGCCCATGCTGCGGGCGGCCGGATTGAAGATCGACGCGCGCAAGGACCAGCCCTACTCGAGCTACGAGAAATTTGCCTTCGAAGTGCCCACGCGGACGGCCAACGACGTGTATGCGCGCTACCAGGTCCGCGTGGAGGAGATGAGGCAGAGCGCGCGCATCGTGAAACAGGCGCTGGAGGGTATGCCGGAGGGTCCCTGGAAGGCCGATGCTCCGCACGTGGTGCTGCCGGACCGCGAAAAGATGAAGACCCAGATGGAGGCCCTGATCTACCATTTCAAGATCGTTACCGAAGGCTTCCGGGTGCCCGAAGGGGAAGTCTACCAGGTAATTGAATCGCCGCGCGGAGAGCTGGGGTTTTACGTGGTGAGCGACGGCACCACGCACCCTTACCGGGTGCACATGCGGACCCCCAGTTTCGGCAACCTGCAGGCCACCTCTACAATGGTGGTGGGAGCGCTGATCGCCGACGTGATCGCTTCCATCGGAAGCATGGATTTTGTTTTGGGGGATACGGACAGGTGAAGATCTGTTTTCACCACAGAGGCCCGGAGAAAGCGGAGGCTACACAGAGAAAACCAAAAGCCGCCGATTTTCCGGGCCGGTTGCTTTTCTCCGTGCTTTCTCGGCGGTCTCTGTGCCTCTGTGGTGAATACGCAGCTTCCTAGAACAATGACCTTCTCTCCTCAACTCGAAGCCAGGTTCGACAAGCTCCTGAAGAGCTATCCGCCGGGGCGCCAGCGCTCGGCCATGATTCCGATGTTGATGTACGCGCAGGATGAACTCGGCTCGGTGACCGATGAACTGGTGGACGAAGTCGCGCGGCGGGTGGGGGTGACGCCCCTGCAGGTGAACGAGGTGCTTTCGTATTACTCGATGCTGCACCGCAAGCCGCTGGGGAAGTATCACGTGCAGGTGTGCACCAACATCAGTTGCCTGCTGTGCGACGGCGATAAGCTTTGGGAGCACGCCTGCAAGAAACTCGGCATCGGCCACAAGGAAGTCACGGCCGACGGGCAGATCTCGCTCGAAGAAGTGGAGTGCATGGGGGCCTGCTCGTGGGCTCCGGCGATCCAGGTAAATTACGATTTCGAGCACTTCGTGACCCCCGAAAAACTGGACCAGATCCTGGACGGCTTGAGGAAGAAGGCGTAAGCCATGCTCTATAACGAACCCAGCCCGCTTGAGACCAGGGTGCTCTCGTTCCGCTTCGGCCTGCCCAATTCGGCTACGCTCGACACCTACCTCGCCACCAGGGGTTACGAGGCGTTCCGCAAAGCAGCGGGGATGAAGCCGGAAGAGATCATCGAGCAGGTCAAGATTTCGAACCTGCGCGGGCGCGGCGGCGCCGGATTCCCCACCGGGATGAAGTGGAGCTTCGTGCCGCGCACGTCGCCCAAGCCCAAGTACATCGTGGTGAACGCCGACGAGAGCGAGCCGGGCACCTGCAAGGACCGGGTGCTGATGGAAAACGACCCGCACCAGTTGATCGAGGGCTGCCTGATCGCCGGCCTGGCCGTGGATGCTCATGCCGGGTACATCTACATTCGCGGCGAATACCGCTACCTGATCGAAGTCATGGACAAGGCCATCGCGGAGGCCTACGAAAAGGGCTGGCTGGGCAAAAACATTCAGGGCACGGGATTCGATTTCGACCTTTACACGCACTCGGGCGCGGGGGCCTACGAATGCGGCGAGGAATCGGCCCTGCTGGAATCGCTGGAGGGCAAGCGCGGCATCCCGCGCATCCGCCCGCCGTTTCCCGCGGTGGTGGGCGCATTCCAGTGCCCTACCGTGCTGAACAATGTGGAGACCTATTGCGCGGTGCCGGCGATTCTGCGCGACGGCGGCGCGGCGTTCGCGGCGCTGGGGGTGCCCAAGGCCGGCGGCACCAAGATGACCTGCCTCACCGGCCACGTCAACAAGCCCGGAGTTTACGAACTGCGACTGGGCTTCCCGGTGAAGCAGATGATCGAGGAGGTGGGCGGCGGCATCCGGCAGGGCCGCAAACTGAAGGCCTTCATCCCCGGCGGATCGTCCTGCCCGGTGCTCACGGCCAAGGAAGTGGAGGGCGCCACCATGGATTACGATTCCATGGCGCAGCGCAAGAGCATGCTGGGTTCGGGCGGCGTGATAATCATGGACGAAGAGACCTGCATGGTGAAGGCGGCTCTGCGTATCATGCGCTTCTACGCCCACGAAAGCTGCGGCTGGTGCATCCCTTGCCGCGAGGGAACCACCTGGCTGCGCAAGATCCTGACGCGCTTTCATGCGGGCGGCGGGACGCGCAGCGACATCGATCTGATCGGCGATCTTTCGCGCAACATGCTGGGCCGGACCTTTTGCCCGCTGGGCGACGCCGCCGCCATGCCCACGCTCTCGATTGTGGAGAAGTTCCGGGGCGAGTTCGAGGATCACCTGAACGGCAAGCCATGCCCCTTCGAGCGGGCTGGGGAAATGGTGACGGCGTGATTCGCAGAGAGCCGGAGTCCTCGCCTCCGTGTGAATCCTCCGTGCGCGCTGAAAGAACCATGGACTGAAATGCCTGATTTAGTCAAACTCACGATCGACGGCAAGGCGGTGCAGGCTGCGCCGGGGACGCTGGTGATCGATGCGGCCAAGATGGCCGGCATCGAGATTCCGGCGTTCTGCTATTACGAGGGACTCACCCTGCAGGCGGCCTGCCGCATGTGCCTGGTGGAAGTAGAGAAGATGCCCAAGATGATGACCGCCTGCACGCTGCCGGTGGCCGAGGGCATGGTGGTGCGGACGGAAACCCCGCAGGTGGCGCAGGCCCGCAAATATACGCTGGAGTTCCTGCTGACCAATCATCCGCTGGATTGCCCGGTGTGCGATAAGGGCGGCGAGTGCGAGTTGCAGGATATGGTCTTCCGCTACGGCGCGGGAGAAAGCCGGTATACCGAAGAGAAGGTCCACACGCCGGAAAAACAGTTTTCGCCGGTGGTGTTTTTCGATGCTCCGCGCTGCATCTTGTGTTTCCGCTGCGTGCGCATCTGCAATGAAGGCATGGGTGTGGGTGCGCTGGGGGTAATCTATCGCGGGGTGCTTTCGGAAATCGCACCCAATCACGGCGACCACCTGGAATGCGACGAGTGCGGCGCGTGCATCGATATCTGCCCGGTGGGGGCGCTCACAAGCGGGATTTACCGCTACCAGACGCGTCCCTGGGAGATGCAGCACGTGGGCGCTATCTGCACGCACTGCGGGGATGGCTGCAAGACCACCCTGGGGGTGCGCAACAACCGCATCATCCGGGGCAACAACCGCGACCACTCCGGCATCAACGGCGAGTTCCTGTGCATCAAGGGCCGCTATGCCTTCGATTTCTACGACCACCCCGAGCGGCTGCAGGCGCCCCTGGTGCGCAAGAACGGCAAACTGGAAGAGGTTTCCTGGTCGGAAGCCTTGGATACGGTGGCCAACCGGTTCAACCAGATCCGCGCCGATGGCGGCACATTCGGGGTGATCGGCTCGAACCACACCACCAACGAAGAGAATTTCTACCTGCGCAAGTTCGCCCGGGAGGTGTTGGCCACCCCCCACATCGACCATCACCGAACCGGCGACGTGACCGCGCTGGTGGATGCGTTGAGCGGTAAGACCGGGCGGATGGCCACGGTCGCCGATCTCTACAACCGCAAGGCCGTGCTGGTGCTGGGCGCCGACCTGGCGCGCGAGCATCCCCTGCTGAGTTTCCAGATCCGCGCCAATTACCGGCATCACCAGGCGCACGTCTATGCCGTGACTCCGGGACCGGTCCGCGAGGATAAATATGCGGTCGCCAGCGTTCGGGTGGCTTCGGGCGGCTACTTCGCCGCGCTCGAAGACCTGCGCGCCCGGCTCAAGGCCGAACCCGAACTGGTGATCGTCTTCGACGATTCGTTCAAGGGCCCGGACGTCCACCGGCTGGTGGAGTTCGGCGAATCGCTGGGGATTCCGGTGCGCTACATCTGCCTGGTGGATTACTCCAACTCGCGCGGCGCGCTCGACATGGGCCTCGTGCCGGGCGAAGGCGGCATGCGCCTGGACGAAATGCTGGCGGCCGATTTGAGCGCTCTGTGGGTGGTGGGCGCAAATCCCTTCAAGGGCACGCCAGGGGTGCCGGGCAGCGTCGCGCGCAAAGCCCGGTTCCTGGTAGTGCAGGATCTTTTTTTGACCGAAACGGCGGAGCAGGCCGATGTGGTGCTGCCCGCCGCCAGCGCCTACGAGAAGAGCGGCACGGTGACCAACACCACCGGGGAAGTGCAGCGCCTGAAGCGCGCCATCAACACCATGGGCGCCAAGCCGGACCTGGAAATCATGGGCTTCATCGCCCGCCAGATGGGCGCGGCCGGAGCGCTCGGCCCGTGGGTTCCGGAAACCGTCTTCGCCGAAATCCGCCGCACCGTGCACGGCTACGATATTCCGCTGCCGGAGATCGATACCGGCGGCGCCGCGCCCACCACGCCGGTAAATGGGCGGGTGACGGAAGCGGGAGGACCACGGCCCGATTTGATCCGCTCAGACCACAACGGGCTATTCGCATCCGGCACGCTCGGGCGTTATTCTAAGGTACTGAATTCGGTGCTGGAAGGTCGCCTGGACCGCTAATGGACGCATTCATCGTCATCAGCCTGATTAAGGTGCTGGTCGTCTTCGCCGTGTTGATGACTACGTTGGCGTATCTGCAATGGGTGGAGCGCAAGGTGATCGCCCATATCCAGGTACGGCCGGGGCCTTACCGGGTGGGCCCGCACGGCCTGCTGCAACCGCTGGCCGATGTCATCAAGCTGGTCACCAAGGAGGATCTGCTTCCTCCTTACGTCAACAAGCCGCTGTACCTGGCCGCGCCCTTCCTGGCAATCACCATGGCGTTGCTGCCGATTTCGGTGATTCCTTTCGGTCCCGCCATTCCGGTGGCCGGCTACCAGACCTACATGCAGCTCACCGATCTGAATATCGGGGTGCTTTTCGTGCTGGCGGTATCGTCCGTGGGGGTCTACGGCATCGCGCTGGCGGGGTGGTCTTCCAATAACAAGTACGCGCTGCTGGGCGGGCTGCGCAGCTCCGCGCAGATGATCAGCTACGAACTGCCGATGAGCCTGGCCATTGCCGCGCCGTTGTTAATGGCGGGCACCCTGAGCCTGCGGGGCATCGTGAATTCACAGGCCGGGTACAACTTCGGATTTCTGCCGAAGTGGGCGATCTTCAACGGGCCCTTCCCGCAGATATTCGGGTTCATCATTTTTCTGATCGCCTCGTTCGCCGAAACCAACAGGGTCCCCTTCGATCTGCCGGAAGCGGAGAACGAACTGGTGGCGGGCTTCCACGTGGAATACAGCAGCATGACGTTCGCGTCGTTTTTCATGGCGGAGTACGCGAACATGGTCACCGTCTGCTCCATCGCGACGCTGCTGTTCCTGGG
>JASHSS010000242.1 GCA_030038565.1 Bryobacteraceae bacterium | reverse complement strand
GTGCGCCTCATCCGGATCGAGCAGGCTCCCCCCGATCCAGCGTTTCAGCTTGTATTCCAGGCTGATCTTTTCATCCGAAACCGGCCAATACCGTTCCAGGGCGCCCCCCAGGAACCGGCGCAGGCCGCCCGGCGCCAGGCGGAAGGGCTGCGCCAGGCGATCGGCCACGTAGGTCAGATAGCCGCCGAATAACTCATCCGCGCCTTCGCCCGAGAGCGCCACAGTGACGTACTGCCGGCTCATCCGCGACAGGTACCAGACCGGCAGGGCTCCGGCGTCGGCGCTGGGTTCGTCCGAATAGTAGGCGAAATCTTCGATGGCCGGGCGCAGTTCCACCTCCGGGTTCAGGTCGAACTCGTGGTGATCGGTGCCGAACACGCGGGCAACTTCGCGGAAATAAGGGCTTTCGTCGAAACTCCGCCCGGCGAAGGAGACCGAGAAGGTCTTCAACCGCCCGCTCCAGGCCGCGGCGGCGTAATAAAGGATGGTGGAGGAATCCAGGCCCCCGGAAGCCCACACCCCCAGCGGCACATCGGAGACCAGGTGCTCGCGCACGGATTCGCGGAGCAGCCAATCCAGTTCCTCCTTGGCCGCCGCCAGCGAAATTTGGCGTGGGCCGGGGGCCTGGCGTGCCGCCGCGGCGGTCCAGGATTCCGTGCGGGTGCGCCCCTGCCGCCATTCCAGGAAATGCCCCGGCTCGACTTTGCGGATGCCTTCGACGAGCGTCCGCGGCCCGGGCACGTAATTCACCGCGAGATACAGGTCCAGGGCCGCCAGGTCCAGGCGCCGCGGCACATCCGGATGCTCGAAGATGGCCTTCAGCTCCGATCCGAATGAGATATCCTGGCCCGAAAGGTAGTAATACAGCGGCTTGATGCCCATGCGGTCGCGAGCCAGCACCAGGCGCTTTTCGGATTCGGTCCAGAGGGCCGCCGCGAACATCCCGCGCATGCGCCGGAAGCATCCCGTATCCCACTCCAGAAAGGCGTGCAGGACGGTTTCGGTATCGCACTGGGAATGGAACCGGTGCCCGCGGGCTTCCAGTTCGCGGCGCAATTCCAGGTGGTTGTAAATCTCGCCGTTGAAGGCGATGGCAGTGTTGCCATCGTCGGTGACAATCGGCTGGTCGCCGCCGCTCAGGTCGATGATCTTCAACCGCACGGCGCAGAGCGTGGCCACAGATCCCCGGTGAATCCCCTGCTGATCCGGCCCGCGATGCACCAGGGATGCCACGAGACGCGCGGGGAGTCCTTCGTCGGGGTGCCGGTTGAGACAGGTAAAGCCTGCAATGCCACACATTTAGGTCAATCGCCGTGGAGCCGGAAAACAGCCCGGCCCGTCTTTTCCGCGCCGGGACTCGGGGCGGCCGTGGGACCACTGGATACCCCATCTTAGCCGATTTTTCGTATCAACCATTCCCAGTACATCGGCGTCTAATTGGCAAGGCGCCATTTCATGAGGTGGATTCTGTGCCAGCTTCTGGCAGCCGCTGCGCTGGTTGCGCTGGCCGGCTGCTCCCGTCCGGCCCCGCGAGTCGCCCAGGCCGCATCCGCCGGAACCGTCCCGGCATCCCTGCCGGGCGCGCGCGTGGCGCGCGAAATCCGCATCAGCGGGATCGTGGAAGCGGTGCATTATTCCAAAGTGCTGGTTCCGGCGATCTACGGCCAGGCCGGCAGCGTCACCCTCACCCGGCTGATTCCCAACGGTTCGCGGGTGAAGGAGGGCGACCCCATCGCCGAATTCGACGCCACCCAGCAGGCCGACAACGCGCGCGACGCCCAGGCCAAATTCGACGACCTCGGCCACCAGGCCGAGCAGAAGCGCGCCCAGAACCGCGCCGACGCTGAAAAACGGGCCGCCGACCTGAAGCAGGCCGAAGCCGACCTTTCCAAAGCCGAGCTGGAATTGCAAAAGGGCCCGCTGCTGGCGGAAATCGACCGCCTCAAGAACGAGGCCAAAGCCGAACTCGCCCGCGAGCACGTGGCCAGCCTCAAGAAATCCAATGCCGCGCACGACCGCTCCGACGCGGCGGCCCTGAAAATCCTGGAGTTGCAGCGCGACCGCCAGAAAGTAGCCCTCGACCGCGCGCGCAACAACATGCAACTACTGTCGGTGAAGGCCAGCCTAGCGGGCGTGGTGGCCCACCAGAACGTGGCCCGCAACAGCTCCATCGGGCATCCCCAGGAAGGCGATCAGCTCTGGCGCGGGCAGGCCATCGTGAGCATCTTCGACCCCTCGGAAATGCGCGTCCGATGCGCGGTGGGGGAGCCCGACGGGGCGGCCCTGGCGCCCGGCTCCCAAGCCACGGTCTACCTGGACGCCTATCCCGACCTGTCCTTTCCGGCGCACTTTGAAACCGTCAGCCCGGTGGCCTCTTCGGCCTTGGGCAGCCCCATCAAAACCTTCACCGCGGTGTTCAAGCTGGACCGTTCGGACGCTCACCTGATGCCCGATCTTTCGGCGGCGGTGGTGATACAGCCACCCGCCGCGCCCCCCGCTGCCGACCCATCCGCGGGAGGGTCCCATTGAGAGCCGTCGCGACGCGGCGAATTCGCTTCTGGGTCACATTTCTGGGCGTCCTCGGGCTCGTTGGCGCGGCTTCGACAGGCGTTTACCGCCTCCGCCAGGTGCAAGCCAGCGTGACCCTGCCCATGGCGCCCGCGCGCGGGGGTGAGTTCCTGGTGATCATCCGGTGCCGCGGCTCGCTCAAGGCCGCCCGCTCGGTGGAAATCTATGTTCCGATGGTGCCGCAGCCGCGGGTCGCCTGGCTGGCGCCCGACGGCGGGCTGGTCAAGCAGGGCGACCCGATCGTGAAACTCGATTCCAGCGCCACCCAGCAGCAGCTCGATCAGATGCAGGCCCAACTGGTGGCCGCCCAGGCCTCCCTGGACCAAGCCCTGTCGCAGGCCCGCATCGATACGGAGCAGGACCGCAGCGACCTGGCCGACTCGCAGTTCACCGTCGAGAAGGCCCGCCTGGAGGCCTCCAAGGCGGAAATCGTCAGCCGCATTCAGGGCGAGGAGAGCAAGATCGATCTGGGCGTGGCGGAGCAGAAACTCAAGGTCGAAGAGGCCACCGTGGATCTGCATAAAGCCTCGAATGCCTCCAAGATCGCCTCGCTCACGCGCCAGCGGGACAAAGCGCAGGCCGATGTGAACCTGATGAAATCGCGCATCGCGCGGATGGAGATCAAGGCGCCCCTCACCGGCTTCATCGTGTTCGAACCCAACTATTCGCAGGGCTGGATGAATGCCAAGCCGTTCAAAGTGGGGGACAACGTGTGGCCGGGCGGCGTGCTGGCGGAAATGCCCGACCTGGACACCCTGCAGATGGATGCCACGGTGGAGGAGATCGACCGCGGCCGCATCGCCGTGGGCCAGGATGTGCGCGTGCGCGTGGACGCGCTTCCGGAGCTGACCATGGCCGGCAAGCTTTCGCAGATTTCGCTGCTGGCGGAGCAGAGCTTCGAATTTCCCCCCACCCGCAGCTTCCGCGCCTATGCCGCGATTCCCAAGCCCGATACGCGCCTGCGTCCGGGCATGAATGCGGGCATGGATATCATTATCAATCGCCTTCCCCACGCCATCAGCATCCCCTCCAAGGCGCTGTTCACGCGGGCGGGCAAACCGGTGGTGTTCGTTGCGCAAGGGAACGGCTACCGGACCAGGGAGGTCCAAGTGGTGGCCCGCAACCCGGATGAAGTGGCCATCTCGGGTGTTCCCGCAGGAGCGATGGTGGCGCTGGGCGATCCGGAAAAGAAGGAGAAGAAGCAGTGAGGCACAGGTGGGGAAGGCCTTCAGCCTGCCCTGGCCAGGCTGAAGGCCTGTCCCACCGATCGGCCGTATCTATCTGCGTCTTCAGGGGGAGGCCGTGAAGAAGCGCCTGATCGGGGCCGCCGGTTTACTGGCGCTGGCCGGGCTGGGCGTCTGGGGAGGACGCCGGCTGGTGCGCGCCGCCGCGGCTCCGGCGGCGGCGGAGATCCCCACTACCCGGATCAAGAAAGGGCGCGTGACCATCGCGGTGTCGGCTCGCGGTGAATTGCAGGGCGGCAACTCGGAGATGCTCACGGTGCCCATGCTGGGCGGCGGGCCGGTCGCGATTACCTATCTGCGCGAGCCGGGCGAACTGGTGAAGCCGGGCGACGTGGTCGTGCAACTCGACACCACCCAGCAGGAGTACAACCTGAAAGAGGCGCAGGCCGACCTTGCCGAGGCCCAGGCCAAGGTGGAGCAAGCCCAGGCGGACGCCGAGGCCAGCGAGGAAGAAACCCGCTACCAGTTGCTCTCCGCCCGCGGCGATGTCCGGCAGGCCGAGTTGGACGCCCGCAAGAATCCGCTGCTTCCGGCCATCCAGGCCCGCCAGAACCTGATCGCCCTGGAAGCGGCCAAGAACCGCGAGCACCAGGCCGAACAGGATCAAGTCAACAAAAAGGCCAATGCCCTGGCGGGAATCGACATTCAGAAGGCCGCCGAGAACAAGGCCCGCGTGGCCGCCGACACCGCCCAGCGCACCATCGACAGCCTGACCCTCAAGGCCAAAACCGCCGGCTATGTCAACGTGCAGCAGAATACCAACCTGAATATGATGTACTGGGGCATGCAGTTACTGCCCTTCCAGATGGGCGATAACGTGAATGCCGGCATGGCGGTGGCCCAGATACCCGATCTGAAGAGCTGGGAAGTAAGCGCCAATGTCGGCGAGTTAGACCGCGGCCATCTGAACATCGGCCAGAAGGTGAGCGTAAAAGTGGTGGCGCTGGCTGGCCGGGAGTTTACCGGCCACGTGAAGAACATCGGAGGCACATCCGGCACGCCGTGGGACCGCCACTTCGAATGCCGCATCGCCCTGGATGACCCTTCGCCCGAGCTGCGGCCGGGGATGACCTCCAACTTAGTAATTACCGTCGAGAAGCTCGAGAACGTCACCTGGCTGCCTTCCCAGGCGCTCTTTGAAAGCGACGGGCGCACTTATGTCTTCCAGGAAACATCCAGGGGTTTCATGCCCCATGATGTGACCCTGGTGCGGCGCAGCGAAAGCCAGGCCGTGATCACGGGATTGCCCGAAGGGACCGTGGTGGCCATGTCCAATCCCGACCAGGCGAATAAGGGCGCGGCCCCGGCGTCCGGAGCCATGAAGGCGCTCCAGCAATGATCCTGCGCCTCTCTGACATCGGCCAGGCTCTTTCCAACCTGCGCGCGCAGAAAACCCGGACGCTGCTTACGGCGCTCGGCATCGTGTTCGGCGTGGGTTCGGTAATCGGCATGCTGGCCATCGGGTCGGGAGCCAAGGAAGAGTCCCTGCGTTTCATAGAACAGCTCGGCGTGCGCAACGTGCTGGTGGATTCCCGCCCGGCCAACAGCCAGGAGGAGTTTCAACAGCGCCGCCGCTCTTCTCCCGGTCTTTCGGAACGGGATGTGCGGATCCTACAGGCCAACATCGAAGGCCTGGAGACCCTGTCTGCGCGCCGCACCATGCACCCTTCCCGCGTGCTCCCCAAGCCTTCCCGGGACATGCCCGAATTGTACGGGGTTCGCCCGTCTTACAGCGTGATTCACTCCTTTCGCCTGGCGGAGGGTAAGTTCTTCGACGACACCGACGATGCCGCCAGCGCCACGGTATGCGTGCTGGGCGAAGGCGCCAAGGTCAACTTACTGGGTTACGCCCCGGCGGTGGGCAAAGCCATCAAGGTGAACGATGCCTGGCTGACTGTGGTGGGGGTTCTCACCGAGCAGCTCATGGCCGGGTCGCAATCGAGCGGCGGGCAGATGCAGGATATCAACAACATCATTTATATCCCGCTGAATACCCTGCAATACCGTTTTTGGGACCAGAGCTTCGCGAACCTGAAGGACGACCTGGACGGCATCGAACTGCGCCTCAAACCGGACGCCGACAGCATCGAAGTGGCCAAGGTAGTAACCGCTGTGCTGAACTCGACGCACCACAACACGCAGGATTTTACGGTCACCATTCCGGCCGCCCTGCTGGCCCAGCAACAGCGCACGCAGACGATTTTCACCTACGTGATGGTAGCCATCGCGGCCATTTCGCTGCTGGTGGGCGGGATCGGAATCATGAATATCGTGCTGGCCACGGTGCTGGAGCGTACCCGCGAAATCGGCATTCGCCGCTCGATCGGCGCGCGGCGCTTCGATATCGTGCGGCAGTTCCTGACGGAATCGGTTTTGATCTCGGTGGGCGGCGGACTGCTGGGCATCGGTTTCGGATTCTTTCTGGCCTGGCTGATCGCCCGCACGGCGGAATGGAAGACCATCGTGACCTCCGCCTCGGTGGTGATTGCGTTCGGAGTGTCCGTCGCGGTGGGGGTGATCTTCGGGATCTACCCGGCGGTCAAGGCATCCAGGATCAATCCCATCGATGCCCTGCGCTACGAATGAGCCGTGTAAATCGAGCCCCCGGGGCAGCTCAAAAGGTAAATCGCGAATCGAACTCGATGCGCCGGTTGTTAGCCGTGCCGGCGCCGCCGCCGGCCCCCACTCCGCCTCCTCCGAAACCGGTATTCACCGTGGTGGCTTCCAGAAATTGCGGCGAGGTAATCACGCCCTGATACCCGGCGGGGTTGAAGTGATTCAGGATGTTCGTGACGTTGAGTCCGATAGTCAGATTGAAGCGGTGCTCGGTAGTTCCTCCGCCAAACCCGCCGCCGCGTCCACCGCCGCCGGGTCCCATGGCCATCGCGCCGCCGCCGCCGCGCCCACCTCCTCCGCCCCCGCCGCCTCCAGGGTTGAAACCGGAGCCGTTGGATTGCACGGGTCCGAATCCAAAGACCCGGTAAATCCGGAAATTGACTGAGACCAGTCCGGCCATGGTGAGATAGTCCCGCGGCACGAGGTTGGCCGGATTGGCGGGATTATAAGTGGTGGTAAAATCGCCCGCGCGGGAACAGACCACATCGCCGATCGTTCCGTAGAAGCCTGCCGGGCAGGCGCCAGCCGGCGCGAAGGCCGCCCGCGCATTCTCGAAGGTATCGCCGTATAAGTCTTCGCCGATCTCCACATCGTAAGGCGATCCCGAACGCAGGGTGATGAACGGCGCGATACGCAGACCCAGCGGCGCCACAATGGAGCCGAATAACTGAAAGTTATGCCGCCGGTCCAGCAGTGAGCGCCCGTAATCCAGCATGAAATCGTAGGGGTCCGAGGGAGTGGATGGCAGATCGTTGGCGTAAGTCAGCTGGTAGTTGGCATACAATGACACGTTCTTGTTGAAGCGCGTGTTGATAGTCGCCATCAAAATGCTCTGCCGCAGGATCCCTCCGGATTCGTATTCGAACAGGTTGCCCGCGGAGTAGCCATAGGGAAAAACGCCATTGGAAGGCCCCAGCGGCAGCAGCGGATTAAAGGTCCCGGGCAGGGGCGTGTTGATCGGCACGGTCTGCATGTAATGCTCGGCGTGAGTATTGGTATAAGTGAGAGAGGCCGTGGTGTTGCGGGGCAATTGCCGCTCCACACCGATGGCGCTTTGAATGCTGTAATCGGCGCGGAACTTGGGGTCCACAAGATAGATACTGTTTTGCCCCGGATTCAGAGTGGAAACCGCGGGAATGTCGTTTAGATAGAAATCCGGGTTATAGACCGTGTAATTGGTCTGGGTGTGGCCGTTGTTCAACGCCGCCTGCTCGAACGGACTGAGCGCCACGCGGTCGTAGAATATCCCCGAGCCGCCGCGAATCACCAGCGTCTGGCGGCCGTTCTTGTTTTTCCCGGGCGCCCAGGCGAACCCCACCCGCGGGCACCAGTCGGTGTAGTCCTTCACCAGCGTCTGCACTTCATAGCGCAGCCCCAGGCTGAGGGTAAAATTGCTCTGCATGCGCCAGTCGTCCTGCAGGAACGGCGCGGCGTCATAGCGCGTCATGCTGATGTACGGGACGCCCGCCTGGATGGTGTATCGGGAGGGTCCCCCGCCAAGCGTCTGGATCTGGGCTTCGGTAAATCCCGCCTGCTGCAGTTCCAGGTTCCTCAGGTACTGATCGAGTGAAGTCAGCAGCTCGGTCTCCGGGTTGCCGTTCTGGTCGTAGACGATCTGGTTGGAGGAATTCAACACCGGCTCGTCGCCGCCCAGGAAGCTGAACTCGCCGTTGAAGCCCTGGGGATTGTTGTTCTGATCGCTATCGCGCCGCCCTCTCACGCCGAAACGGAAGGTGTGCTTACCCTGCGTCAGGCTGGTGTAATTCTGCAACTCGAAGTGGTGCGTCCGATCGAAGTAATTTCCAACCCCGTTTCCGCCGGTTACGAAAGAATTGGCCACATTGACTTCCGGGAGTTCGTTGCCTGATTCTCGGGTCCAGTTGCGGTAATACTGAAACCGGAAATCGTTCACCGTCCGCGGATTCAGAACCGCGGTCTCCGTAATCATCAGGTTCTGCGCGTCGCCGGTGGTGTCGTAAGCCAGTTCGGAATAAGGCGACGGCAAATGGTATCCGCCTAAGCCGGCATTGTTCAGATACGACATGCGCTCCTCGAAGCGCACCGTGAGAGTATTATTGGTGCTCAACTGGTAATCCAGGCGCGGCGTGATGGTGCGGTTCATCTGGGGCGTGACCACGGCGTTGTCGACGAGCTGGGTTTGGAGGCTGGTGGAATTGAGGTAGATGGCGTTGGTGATGGCGTTGTTGGTAATATCGCGCTCGTTGTAGTCCAGGAAAAAGGAGGCCTTCTTGCCGATGGGACCGCCCAGGTTACCGCCGTACATGCGGTTGGAGTAATTCGGCTTATTGGAGGCGAAGGGATTGCGCGAATCGAACTCGGCGTCGCTGTCGTTCAGGAATAACATGCCGCGCAAGTGGTCCGTTCCGGGCTTGGTGAGGATTTCGATTCGGCCAAATCCCAAACGGTCGTATTCCGCGGAAAATGGGTTCTGGTTGATGCGCACTTCGCGGATGGATTCCTTGGGCGGCAATTGCCCCCCGGAAAATCCGTCGATATAGATCTGGCCGCCGTTGGGCCCGGCGCCCGGCCCGGCCAGAGCCTGCAAGGCGTCCGCCAGATCGTCCGGGTCGTCGGGAAGCGACTGCAGGTCTTCTCCCTTGATGACCAGCGCCGTGGCGTTGTTTTCCGGCTCCACGTTCACGGTGGGACCGGACTCTGCGCTCACCGTGATCTGCTGCTTCTCGGTGCTCAACGACAATTGGATGGGTAACTGCACCGTGGCGCCGGCATCCACGGTGACGCTCTTCGAAAACGGCGTGAACCCTGGAAATGTCACGCTGACGGTATATTGGCCCGGCACGAGGCCGTTGAATGTGTAACTGCCTTCGGCCTGCGATTGCGCGGTCTTAGCGGTTCCCCGGCTGTCGGTGATGGTTACGTTGGCCGCCGGAATCACGGCTCCCGAATCGTCCGTCAGCGTGCCCTTCACAGTTCCGGTTCCAGGCTGGCCGTAAGCCTGGACGATCAGTAATGCGGCGGCCAGAAAACATGACAGGATTCTCCCAATGTGAGTCATAGTACCTTCGCGATAATACCGGCGCCCTGCTCAATTGATAGGGAGGGCGCTGAATAGTAGGCTTGGGTTTCCCGGGCGAAGACCGGGAAGGTGATGTGACTAACAGTTGTTTACTTATGTTACCGGGCCACCGGTCCCACGATAGCCCTTTTGAGCGGTGGCGCCTCTGCAGCGCCGGCATATAATCGGCGGTAGATATCGGCGTTGCGCAGCACCGCCTGAACATACTCGCGAGTCTCGTTGAAAGGAATGGATTCCACAAACTCGGCCGGTTCGCGGTAATCGTTCCAGCCGGACCAGAGGGCCACGCGGCTGGGGCCGGCGTTGTACGCGGCCAGGGTCTGCTCCCAGCGGCCGCCGTTCGAATCCAGCATCGAGCGCAGTATCGAGGTTCCGATCCTCAGGTTGGCGACCGGCTGTAGCAGAAGGTGCGTGCTGAAGCGCGGAATTCCGGCCTTGCGGGCGAACTCGCGGCCGGTCACCGGCAGCACCTGGGTCAAGCCGTAGGCCCTGGCGGGCGAGAGCGCCCCGGGGTTGAACTCGGATTCCTGGCGGATGAGCCCGGCGACCAGGAACGGATCGAGGCCGTGTTGCCGGGCGTACAACTCCAGATCGGCGCGGAAGGGCAGCGGAAAGAGTAACTCCCAGAATTTGCGCGGCGCGGCATCCAGGTTGAGGTTGAGATAATCGGGCGCCATCAGCTTCATCACGTGCAGCGCCTGGGAGGGCGAATCGCACGCCGCCGCCATTTCCATCCCCAGCAGGACTCCCTGCCCGCCGTTGCGGGCGCCGAATCGCAACTCGCCGTCCGCCAGATCGTCGAGGCCGGCGCCGCGCAACAGCCGCGACCGCTCGATCCGCGCCGTGGTGGCCGCGCTGGCGGCCGTGGGAACCGGCGGCGCGGGCCAAAGCTTCACCTCCGCCAGCAATTCGTCGGCCGCCGAATCGCCGCTCGCCGCGGCCACTTCCGGACGCGCCAGGCGCTCGCGGGCCTCCAGCGAAAAATAATGGTTCTGATAAGTGCCGGCGAGCTTGCGATAACAGGCCCGCGCCGACGCCAGGTCGCCGTTCTGCTCGTAATAACGGCCCAGGAAGTACAGCGCCGTACCGGACGAAGGATGGCTGCCGTAATTCCGCAATTGCTCGCGCAGCAGGTCGCCCGCATCGCTCTTGCGGTGCAGGTAAGCCTGAAAGGCGACCCGCCAGTGATACAGGCCCGCCTCGCCGTCGGTCTGAAACGTCTCGTAGGCCGCACGGTAGAGAGGCACGAAATCGTCCGGGCGGCCGGCCACCAGAAAACGGTTGGCGGCGCCCACCAGGGCCTTCAGCCGCCAGGGCGATTGCGGATAGTCCTGGGCCAGCCGGTCCACCGCCTGCATCATGGAGGTCTCGTCGCCCGCGTGGCGGCTGCATTCCTCCACATCGAAGAGCCGCTCCGCGCCGGCTTCCATGGGACCGGTCTCCAGGCCCTTCCAGTACGCGCAGGCCTCCGCGGTCTTTCCGGCGAGATAGTCCACCTGGCCCAGGCGCACGAGCGCCTGTTCGTGATTCAGCCCGGTGGTCTGATCCGCCGCGGATTGATACTCCGCACGCGCCTTGTCGAACTGGCGCGTCTCCAGCAGGCGTCCGGCGCGCTGCAGTAGCTGCGCTCCCAGGGGCGCCGGATACTGCGCGCCCATGGCATCCTTGAGGGTCACCAGGGCAGCCGCGGCCCGCAGGCCGGCATCGCCGGAAACGTATTGATAATACACGCGCTGATAAAAATCCACCGCGTGACTCGGGTCGCCGGCCGCCTGGTAGGCATCGGCCAGCGTCATATCGCCGTCGGGTTGGGGTAGCTCGGCGTAGTGCTCGCGCAGGATGCGCACCGCTTCGCCCGGCTGCGCGGACTGGATGGCGCGCGCTTCCGCCAGCCAGGCCCGGCCCGCCAGGGGCGAGCGGAGTTCACCCGCGTGAACCGCGGCCAGCTCCTGCGCCACGCCGTCGGTGCTCTTCAATTCCACCTGTGCGGCCGCCAGATAGTAGGCCGGGTAGTCCGCGATGCGCGGCAGCCGGGGAGCCAGGTCCTTTAACGCCGTCATCGCGCCGGCGTAGTCCTTCTGCTCGAACGATCCCACCCCCAGCGCCAGCCGCGCCAGGGCGCCATTGGCGTCGCGGGAGTGGGCGCTCGCGTAGGCCTCCACCGCGGCGCGCCGCGCGGGAGTGGGCGATTGGCGCCAGGCCTTCACCAGGGCCGCCAGGGCCGTGTCCCGGGAGGCCGGCGCGGGCACGGGCCTGACGCGCTGCGCCAAGAGAGCCAGCGAAGCCGCCAGCCCCAGACCGCTATACCAGAGGACCCGGATAATTCGTGCCGAGCAGTTCCGCATCGTCATTGGCTAAAGTGCGCACCAGTTCCAGGTGCAAGTAATCCACCATGCTCGGGCAGGGCACGAAAAACTTCTGGTGGAAGGTAGCCCGCGCCTGGTCGATGGGCCGCTGAAGCAGGTCGTACAGGTTGCGCCGCGCGCGTCCGCTCTCCACGGACTCGGCTTCGTGTAATCGCATTTCGGCCGCCTGCACGCGCGCATAGCGTTGGGCCCGCAAATGAATCTGCTGCTCGTCCGGCGAAAGCTGCTCCCAGGCGGAACGCGGCGCCGCGCCCGCGGGGGCGGCCTTGGCCGGCAGAGCCGCGTCAATCCGCACCAGCTCGGGAGCCGGCGGAGGCGGCGGTGTGCGTACCTCCCAAGCCGCCGAAGCCACCTGGGCGAACATCTCGAGCACCGCCTCCTGCCCGTTGCCCCAGGTGTACAAAAGCCCCGGCACGCCCTCTTTGGTGACCAGCGGGAAGATTGCCACGCGCCCTTCAGCGGGGTGCCCCGGCAGTTGGATAAGCGCCTCCGACAATTCGCTCCCGGCGATGGCCGCAATCACCGGATCGCGGCTTTCCAGCGCACCGGCCAGCGCGGCGGCGCTCGCCAGTGGAATTTCCAGCGAGCGAAACGCTTCGGCGGCTTCATCGGACACTCCGCGGATCGGCCCGCCGCGTGCCTTGCCATCGGCTACACGCAGCCAGGCAGCCCCACTGGAATACGCCGCGGCGGCGTCTGTCAAAGTCGCGGCCAGTTCCTCCCAATCGGCGGCCTGCCGGATCCGCCGCACCGCCTGCCGCAGCCGGTCGGCGAGATCCTTCCGCCCGCCTTCCAGGCACGCGGCCAATTCCCCCTCGTGGCGCTCGCGCAGATCCACCAGCTCCTGCCGCGCATTCGCCAGCGATTCGCTGAACTCGCGGTGATCGTGCTCTCGCAATTCGGTGTGATGCTGCCGCTCCCGTTCGACCGCCTCGGCCAATTCCTGCGAGTGGCGCTCGTGCAGCGCTGCGGCATGTTCCTGCCGCTCCTGTTCCCGCAACTGCCGCTCCCGTTCTACCGCCTCCGCCAACTCCTGCGAGTGGCGCTCGCGCAGCGCCGCGGTCTCCCATTGGGCGCCGGCCAGCGCCGCGGCATATTCCTGCCGCTCCTGTTCCCGCAACTGCCGTTCCCGTTCTACCGCCTCGGCCAACTCCTGCTGGGCGCCGGCCAGCGCTGCGGCATGTTCCTGCCGCTCCTGCTCGCGCAATTCGCCGTGATGCTGCCGTTCCCGTTCTACCGCCTCCGCCAACTCCCGCGAGTGGCGCTCGTGCAGCGCTGCCATCTCGCCTTGGGCAGCGGTCAGCGCCGCCGCATGTTCCTGCCGGTCCTGTTCCCGCAATTCCCCGTGCTGCTGACGCTCCCGCTCTACCGCCTCCGCCAATTCCTGCTGAGCAGCGGCCAGCGCCGCCGCATGTTCCTGCCGGTCCCGTTCCTGCAATTCGCCGTGATGCTGACGCTCCCGCTCTACCGCTTCCGCCAATTCCTGCTGAGCGCCGGCCAGCGCCGCCGCATGTTCCTGCCGATCCTGCTCCCGCAATTCCCCGTGATGCTGACGCTCCCGCTCTACCGCCTCCGCCAACTCCTGCGAATGGCGCTCGTGCAGCGCTGCCATCTCGCTCTGGGCGCCGGCCAGCGCCGCCGCATGTTCCTGCCGATCCTGCTCCCGCAGTTCGCCGTGATGCTGCCGCTCGCGCTCTACCGCTTCCGCCAATTCCTGCTGGTGGCGCTCGCGCAAGCCCGCGATCTCGGCCTGCATATCCGCCAGCGATTTGGCGTATTCCTGCCGGTCGCGCTGCTGCAGTTCTCCGAATTCGCGTTGGGCGCCGGCCAGTGTTTCGCCAAACTCCTGCTGGTCCCGCTCCCGCAGCCCGGCAAACTCCCGCCTCTCGTGCTCGCGCGATTCGGCGAGCAGCCGTTCCACCTCCTCCGAAATCTGGGCGGTGTGCTGGTCGAGGATTTGGCGCAACCCCGTTCCAGCCGAGTGGGAAGCCATCTCTGTTGCTTATTCTAACAGGCGCGCGCCGCGCGTTCCGGATTTTTGCGCGCGCTCACTTCTTACGCGCCGTGATCCCGGCCGTCGCCGGCGCCAGTCCTTCGGAAGTCGCTGTCACCTCGATTTTGCCGCTTTGTCCGGGGTTCGACCTCACGATCAGCAGGGCCAGGCCGTTGAACGCCTTCCGGTGATCGGCATGAAACGGCTCTACCGTGGCGGCGTTGCCGTTGTCCACGGCTTCGATGTGCCCCGCCCCGGTCACCCGGAAGTGCACCAGATTGGAGGCTTCGGGGACCAGGTTGCCGTCTTTGTCCTCGATGCGCACAGTGACGAAGCTGAGATCGTCGCCATCCGCGGCGATAGTGGTGCGGTCGGCCGCCAGCTTCACGCGGGCCGCCGCGCCGGCCGTGCGTCTTTCGTCCACGGCCACCTGCTTGCCGTTCTGGTAAGCCACCACTTTGAGCGAGCCGGGCGCGTAAGGCACCTGCCATTCCAGGCGATACTTGGTGAGGAACTTGTGGTCCGGGCTGACGTTGCCCCCCACGGGAATCTCGATCGGCTCCCCGAAGCGCTTCTTGCGCCCCAGCGATTTGCCATTCAGGAACAACTCCACCTCCTCGGCATTGGTGTAGACCATCACCGGGATGGGCTGCCCCTCGCGCCCGGCCCAATTCCAGTGCGGGAGCACGTGCACCATGGGCGCTTTGGTCCATTGGCTCTGGTAGAGGTAATAACGGTCCTTGGGGAAGCCGGCCAGGTCCACCATGCCGAAGTAGGAACTGCGAGCCGGCCAGTCGGCGGCGGCATTGCGTCCGCCGAAAAATGGCGTGGGCTCGCCGAGATAATCGAAGCCGGTCCACACGAACTCGCCCAGCACATTGGGATAGCGGTCCTGCGCGTCGAATTCCACGTCCGGGCACATGGCCCAGGGTGGGGCGATGATGTCGTAGCTGGAAATCTGCAGCGACGGGTGCTTCTCGTACTTCTCGATGGGCAGATGATAGGTGCCGCGGGAACTCACGCAGGAGGCGGTCTCCGACCCGAAGATCACCCAGTTGGGATGGTCCTTCAGAATCTCCCCGTAGCGCATCGGCTGGTAGTTGAAGCCCGGCAGATCCACTTCGTCCGCCAGCTTGTTGCGGATGGCGCCCTGCCAGTTGTTGAAGGCCGAGGTGGTGGGCCGCGTGGGATCCTCTTCGTGGAAGAAGCCCGTCAGCCGGTGCGCCATGGCGGCGCCTTCGGGAACGCTCTGCTCGGGGATCTCGTTGCCGATGCTCCACATGATCACGCTGGGGTGGTTGCGGTCGCGGTGCACCATATCCCGCACGTCGCGTTCGCTCCACTCGGCGAAGAATTTGCTGTAGCCGTTGGGCACTTTGGGACGAAGCCACATGTCGAAGGACTCGTCCATAACCACCAGGCCCATGCGGTCGCACAATTCCAGCAGCTCGGGCGAGGGTGGATTGTGGCTGGTGCGGATGGCGTTCACTCCGGCGCCCTTGAGGATTTCGAGTTGCCGCTCGGTGGCCCGGCGGTTGACGGCCGCGCCCAGCGCGCCCAGGTCGTGGTGGTCGCAGACGCCCTGAATCTTGTGCGGCCGCCCGTTCAGCAGGAAGCCTTTCTCCTTATCGAAGGCGATGGTGCGGATGCCGAAGGCCGTCTCGTAGCGGTCCACTGCATTCTGGTTTTCCAACACCTCGCTCACCAGCGTGTACATGTAGGGGTGGTCCATATCCCAGCGCTCCGGGCGGGCCACGGTGAGCGTGGCGGGCTGCGTCTGAGAGCCGCCCGGCCGGATGGTCACGCGGTCGGTGTGGCGGCTGACCGCTTTGCCCGCGGCATCCAGCACGGAGGTCTGCAGGACCACCTCTGCTGCCCGATCCGTGCGATTGACCAACTGGGTCTTGACCGCGACGGAGGCCGTTTCGCCGGAGACTTCGGGCGTTGTCACATAGGTGCCCCAGTGCGCCACGTGCACGGGGCCCGTGATGTCCAGCCAGACGTTGCGATAGATGCCCGCGCCGGGATACCAGCGCGAGGAATGGTCCTCGGGAGTGAGGCGCACGGCGATTACGTTGGTTTCATCGCCGTAGTGGAGATAGGGCGTGAGATCCAGCGAAAACCCGATGTAGCCGTAAGGGCGCCCGCCGAGTTCATGGCCGTTGAGCCATACCTTGGAGTTGTACATGGCGCCATCGAACTCCACCGCGAAATAGCGCCCCCGGGCGGAAGCCGGCAGCGTGAAGGCCTTCCGGTACCAGCCCGTGCCGAAAATCGGCAGCGCGCCGGTG
>JASHSS010000241.1 GCA_030038565.1 Bryobacteraceae bacterium | reverse complement strand
TCGGTTACTTTCCACCGACCCGGTCCGACCCGGTCCTCAGGTTGGTCTTTCCGCGCGAAGTCCAGCCCACCGACAAGAGTGTAGTCTTCCGCCTCTACCTCGCCGGGATCAGCTTTCCGGAGCGCGAAGTACAGTTCCGGGTGAAGGACCTGATGTACCACGGCAAACTGGCCCTGTGAGGGCGCCCTGTCTCGGCCGGGCGGCGTCCTCACCACGGAGGCGCGGAGAGCCCGGAGGAAGCACGGATGAAAATGAGCGCGGCAGAGCGACTCTTGCCAAGCCGCCAAGGCGCAAAGTACCGCCAAGGAGGATTTTCGAGGGAGTCGGCGCCGCGGCGGGCGGCGGTCGATCAGGGGGCGGGTGACGCCGTGGCGCCGGCATCAATCGCCGGATTGGGGGGCTATGGCCTGGCGGGCGCCGCGGCGCAGGCGGGCCAGGCGCAGGCGCAGACGGTCGAGGTAAAGGTAGACCACCGGGGTGGTGAATAACGTCAACAACTGGCTGAGCGTGAGGCCGCCGACAATGGCGATGCCCAGGGGGCGGCGCAACTCCGATCCGGGGCCGGTTCCCAATGCCAGCGGCAGGCCGCCGAAGAGCGCGGCCATGGTGGTCATGGTGATGGGACGGAAGCGCAGCAGGGCGGCCTGAAAAATGGACTGCTCGGAGGTCTTGTGCTCCCGGCGCTCGGTCTCCACGGCGAAATCGATCATCATGATGGCGTTCTTAATCACGATGCCGATCAGCAGGATGATGCCGATCAGCGCGATCACGCTCAGGTCGGTGCGGGTGATCATCAGGGCCAGCAGCGCTCCCACGCCCGCCGAGGGGAGCGTAGAGAGAATCGTGACCGGGTGAATCAGGCTTTCGTAGAGCATGCCGAGGACGATATAGACCGCTACCAGGGCGGCGGCGACCAGGATGGGTTCGTTGGCCAGCGAATCCTGGAACGCCTGGGCGGTGCCCGAGAAACTGCCGTGGATGCTGGCCGGCAGCCCCAGATCGCGCTGGATCTGGAGAATCCGCTCCACCGCGGTTCCCAGCGGCATGCCCGGCGCCAGGTTGAAGGAGATGGTCACGGACGGGAACTGGCCGGAGTGGTTTACCGCCAGGGGGCTGGTGTCGGGCTGGTAGTGGGTGAAGGCGCTCAAGGGCACCTGCCCGCGTTCGCCTTTCACGTACAGGTATTTGAGGCCGTCGGGATTCTGCCAGAAAACCGGGTCCACTTCCATCACCACGTGATACTGGTTGATCTGGGTATACATGGTGGAGACCTGGCGCTGGCCGAAGGCGTCGTAGAGGGTGGTGTCGATGGCCTGGGCGGAAATGCCCATGCGCGCGGCCGTCGAGCGATCGATGGCCACGGAGGCTTCCAGGCCCTTATCCTGCTGATCGCTATTGAGGTCTACCACGCCCGGCACCTGGCGGATGGCCTGAAGCATGCGCGGGGCCCACAAAGCGAGATCCGCCAGGTTGTCGCCTTGCAGGGTGTACTGGTATTGCGCCGCGCTGCCGCGCCCGCCGATGCGCAGGTCCTGCACGGATTGCAGGAACAGGGTGGCGCCGGGAATTTGGGAAACCGGCCCGCGGCGGATGTGGGCGATGACTTCGTCGGAGGTGAGGGTGCGGCCGGGATCTTTCAGGGTGACGAACATGCGGCCCTGGTTCATGGTGCCGCCGCCCATGCCTCCGCCGCCCATGGAGCCGATCACGATGGACACGTCGGGATCGTCGCGGACGGCGCGGACGAACTGGCCGAACCGCCCGTCCATGGCCTGGAAAGAAGTCTGCTGGTCCGCCAGGATGGTGCCGGTGAGGCGTCCGGTATCCTGCTGCGGGAAGAAACCCTTGGGCACGATGGCGTAAAGATACACGGTGAGGGCGATGGTTCCCAGGGTCACCGCCAGGGTGAAGGGCTGGTGGCCGAGCACCCATCCGAGAGCTTTCTCATAGACTCGCAATAAGCCGTTGAAAGCGCCCTCGGCAATCCGGTAGAAAAACCCGTGGCGCTCCTCGCCGCGGCTGCGCAGAAGGCGCGAGCACATCATGGGAGTGGTGGTGAGCGAGATCGAAAGGGAAACCAGGATGGCGATCGAGAGGGTCACCGCGAATTCGCGGAAGAGGCGTCCCACGATACCGGTCATCAGCAGGATGGGGATGAAAACGGCGATCAACGAGGTGCTCATGGTGACCACCGTCGAGCCGATTTCCTGCGCGCCCACCTGGGTTGCCTGCATCGGCGACATGCCGGCTTCCAGGTGGCGCGAGATATTCTCGATCACCACGATGGCGTCGTCCACCACGAAGCCGGTGGCGATGGTGAGGGCCATCAGCGACAGGTTGTCGATGCTGTATCCCAGCAGATACATGACTCCAAAAGTCGCGATCAGCGAGACCGGCACGGCGATGGAGGGGATGATGGTGGTGCGGACGCTGCGCAGGAACACGAACACCACCAGGATGACCAGCGAGATCGAGACCAGCATGGTGAACTCGATATCGCGCACCGAGGAACGGATGGTGGTGGTGCGGTCGAGCGAGACGTGCAGTTTCATGGCGCGCGGCATCTCGGCTTCGATGAAGGGCATGAGCGCGCGCACGCGGTCCACGGTTTCGATGATGTTGGCGCCAGGCTGGCGGAAGACCACCAGTTGGATGGCGGGCTTTCCATCCAGAAGTCCCGTGGTGCGGATGTCTTCGACGGCATCGGTGACGGTGGCGACATCCGAGAGCAGCACCGCGCCATTGGCCTGGTAGGCCACCACCAGGGGGCGGTATTCGGCGGCGCTGAGGAGTTGATCGGTGGCGCCCAGGGCCATGCTGCGGCGGTCGTCGGCCAGGGCGCCTTTGGGGCGATTGGCGTTGGCGGCGGCCAGCGCGGAGCGGACGTCCTCCAGACCCAGTCCGTAATTATTGAGGAGGGTTGGGTTGACATCTACGCGCACGGCGGGCAGCGAGCCGCCGCCCACGAACACCTGTCCGACGCCTTGAATTTGAGAGAGCTTCTGGGAGACCAGAGAGGAGGCCACGTCATACATGCGGGCGGTGCCGTAGGTGTCGGAGGTGATGGCCAGAATCATGATGGGGGCATCGGCCGGGTTGACCTTGCGGTAGGTGGGATTGCTGGGCAGGTTGGTGGGCAACTGTCCGCGGGCGGCGTTGATGGCGGCCTGGACGTCGCGGGAGGCGGCGTCGATATTGCGGCTGAGGTCGAACTGGAGGGTGATGGAAGTGGAGCCGAGGTAGCTGGTGGAAGTCATCTCGGTGATTCCGGCGATCCGGCCGAACTGGCGCTCCAGGGGTGTGGCCACCGAGGAGGCCATGGTTTCAGGGCTGGCGCCGGGCAGAGCGGCGTTCACGCTGATGGTGGGGAATTCCACCTGCGGAATGGGCGAGACGGGCAGGAACTGGTACCCCACCACGCCCGCCAGGGCGATGGCCACCGTGAGCAGGGTGGTGCCGGCCGGTCGGGCGATGAAGGGGGAGGAGAGGCTCACGGGAGCCTGCCTTCGGGGGGGACGGGGGCTTCACACGGAGGCACGGAGGGCGCGGAGGAAGCACGGAGAAGACCCAAGAGAGGGACCGGGGAGGAAGCAGAGTTTCCGGAGGCGGGCTTATGGGGCGAGCCACACGCGTCGAGATGAAAATAGGCGCGAAGCTTTCCAAGGAGGCACAGGGGGTGCGACGGGAGGTTGCGGGACAAAGGCCGGGCAGGCTCAGGGCCTGCCCCACCGGGCGATTCGCCGGCGGTGAGCTCGCGTTTGGTATTCTCCGTGCTTCCTCTGCGCGCTCGGCGCCTCGGTGAGGACGGCACCCGCTGCGTGGCGCTGCGGCTCATATTTCTCCTACCACGGCGGGGCCCGGTTCCTCCTGCGGATGGGCGGCGGGGTGGCGGCGGAATCTTCGGGCCAGGCTGGCGAATCCGAGGTAGATTACGGGGGTGGTGTAGAGGGTCAGCAACTGGCTGAAAATCAGGCCGCCGACGATGGCGATGCCTAAAGGGCGCCTCAGTTCCTGGCCCGTGCCGGAGCCCAGCGCCAGGGGGACGCCGCCCAGCAGGGCCGCCATGGTGGTCATGATGATGGGGCGAAAGCGCAGCAGGGCGGCCTGGAAAATGGCCTGCAGGGGCTCGTCGCCTTCCTTGCGCTCCCGCTCCAGCGCGAAATCGATCATCATGATGGCATTCTTCTCCACGATGCCGATCAACAGCACAATGCCGATCAGGCCGATGACGCTCAAATCCTCGTGGCAGAGCATCAGCGCCAGCAGCGCGCCGACGGCGGCGGAAGGGAGGGTCGAAAGAATGGTGATCGGGTGGATGTAGCTTTCATAGAGTACTCCCAGCACGATGTACACGGTGATGACGGCGGCGAGGATGAGAATCGGCTCGTTGGCGAGGGAGGTTTGGAAGGCCTTGGCGGTGCCCTGGAAACCGGTCTGAATACTAGGCGGGACGCCCAATTCCCCGCGGGCACGGTCCACTTCGCTAACGGCATCGCCGAGCGAAGCGCCGGGAGCCAGGTTGAACGAGAGGGTGGTCACGGGGAACTGGCCCTGGTGGTTGACCACCAGCGGGGTGGTCCGCTGCTCGAAGTGGACAAAGGCGGCCAGCGGCACCTCGCCGCCGGCGGTGGAGCGGATGAAGATTTTGCCCAGGTCCTGGGGGCCGCGCTGAAACTCGGGTTTGATCTCCAGAACCACGCGGTACTGGTTCAACTGGGTGAACAGGATCACCACCTGGCGTTGCCCGAAGGCGTCGTAGAGCGTATTGTCGATGCCGGTGGGGTTGATGCCCAGGCGCGAGGCGGTGGCGCGGTCGATCGCCAGGTGGGCTTCCAGGCCGGTGTTTTGCTGGTCGCTGGCGAGGTCGCGGATGCGGGGCGAACTGCCGAGGCGCCCGACCATGCGGGTGGTCCACTCGGACAGCTCGCGGGCATCCGGGTCTTCCAGGCTGTATTGATATTGGGTGCGGCTGACGCGGTCCTCGACGGTGAGGTCCTGAACCGGCTGCATGTAGAGAGTGATGCCCTCGACCTCGGCCAGGCGCGGCTGCAAGCGGCGAATCACGTCGCCGGCGCTCGTGCCGCGGTCTTCGAGCGGCTTCAGATTGATCTGAATACGCCCGGTGTTGAGGGTGGTGTTGGTGCCGTCAATCCCGATGAAGGAAGACAGACTTTCGACGGCCGGGTCCTGGAGAATGGCTCGTCCGAGGGCCTGCTGGCGCTCCGCCATGGCTTTGAAGGAGATGGTTTGGGGGGCTTCCGAAATGCCCAGGATGACGCCGGTATCCTGCACCGGAAAGAAGCCCTTGGGAATCACCATGTACAGATAGCCGGTGAGGCCGAGGGTGGCGAGCGCCACCACGATGGTGGCGAAACGGTGGCGCAGGACCACCTGGAGGGTACGGCCGTAAAAACGGATGATGGCCTGGAAGCCGCGCTCGGAGAGGCGGTAAAGGCGGCCCTGCTGGCTTTCGGGAGTGTGCTTGAGGAGGCGCGAGCACATCATGGGGGTGAGGGTGAGGGAGACGAAGGCCGAGACCAGGATGGTGACGCTGAGGGTGACGGCGAATTCGCGGAACAGGCGGCCCACGATGTCGCTCATGAAGAGCAGCGGGATGAGCACGGCGATGAGCGAGACGGTCAGCGAGAGAATGGTGAAACCGATCTGTTCGGCGCCGCGCAGGGCTGCTTCCAGGGGCGGCACGCCGTCTTCGATGTAGCGGGCGATGTTCTCGATCATCACGATGGCGTCATCGACCACGAAGCCGGTCGAGATGGTGAGGGCCATGAGGGTCAGGTTGTTGAGGCTGTAGCCCAGCAGGTACATGGCGCCGAAA
>JASHSS010000240.1 GCA_030038565.1 Bryobacteraceae bacterium | reverse complement strand
ACAGAAGCAGGCCTTCTCCCCAATTCGGTCTTCCACCGGGAGTGGAAGAGCATTTCTTTTATCTGGTGTGCGATCCAACCCGCTTCTTCCTGCCCCGTCTCAATACCCTGGAGGGAGGCAACTGGGGGGACGAGGTGCAGGCGATGGGCTTCCCGCCTCCGGGAGCGCCCATGCAGTCGAACACGAACGCGCTGAGGAACATGCCGAGCGACCTGGCTTGGAAGAACTATGGGCCGAACCCTGGGGCAGACAGCATCCAATACGCGGTAGACCAGTTGAAAGGGAAAACTCTGCGAGTCGATTCGGCGGCCTCCTTCGCCGAGGCGGCCGCCGAAATCGCCCGCCGGTCGGGCATGAGCCCCTAGGAACGTTGCCGGCTCGATCTGCGGTCCTACTTCCCCACCACCACCGCCGCGTCAATCCGGACGGTCTTGGGCGGCAGGCAGATCTTGTTATTGCAGGATTGATACGAGGCGTTCACCACCACGGTCAGCGGACCTGCCGGTGCGGTGGCGGCCACCCGCAGCGGCAGGGTGAATTCGGCTTCGCCCTCATATAGCTCCACTTCCATGCCGAAACTGGGGTCCTGCACTTTCTCGGGTTCGGGCGCGCGGATGGCTGCCGCCAGCGCCAGAGGCTGCCCCTCGGCCAGCCAGATGCGCGTGGGAATTGGCCCCTCGTCCGCCGGCTTCATGGAATAAAGATGCCAGCCTTCTTCGATCCGCGCCACCAGTTTCAGATCGAAGCGCGCGCCGGCCTTTACCTTGGCCGGCGGGTTCTCGATCTGCCAGGCCACCGGATCGGGCGCCGCCAGCGTCAGAGCTGCGAGCGCCAGAGCCGTGCAGACCCAGAAAGCCGTTTCGCGCGCACGCCTCATTTGGCGCCGTTGGCCTCGGTAACGGTGCGCGCCGGCTCCTGGCCCAGGTCGATGTAGGCGGCCTGCAGCACGTGCTTGGTCTTATCGTCCTGCACAAATACCACCACCGCCAGGTTGGCCCGGTTGATGCGGTCCTTCTTCTCGATGAAGGTGAAGCTCTCTCCGCGATGGCCCTTGGCTTCGTAATCGTCCAGGTGCGCCTTAAGCGCCTGGGTCACAGCATCCAGGTCGAAGGTGTGCTCGAAGCTCGTCGGCGCGGCGGGATCGAGCGCGAATCCCTGGTCTTTTTCGCCGCCCATGGCCCGCACCACCATGGGATGGAAACGCACGCCGTTCTCGCCGCTGTAGCGGATCTCCTTTTCCAGCAGCAGCACCTGCACCTTCAAATCCTTCGAGTCGCTTTTGATATCGTCCACCGCCGCGCGCACGCGCACCAGGTTTCCGGCCAGCGACGCCTCGGCGTGCAGGGTAGCCTCGGCGGGTGTTTCGAGGTCCTTCTCCAGGTCCTTGTCGAAGCGCTCGTAGATGTGCTTGGTGTTCTCGCGCGGCCCGCCGCCCGTGGTGGCTTTACCATCGATGGCGAAAGTGGGCACGCCGGTCACATCATAGCTCTTGGCCCGCGCCTGGGTGTCGGGGTTGGTCATGGGGTCGGGGCGCGGAATGTGCTGATGGTACATCACCACCGCCAGTTCCTTGCGCGAGTAGCGCTCCAGCGCGGCGTCGAAGGCCAGGTCGGCCCCCACGCAGGGCGGGCAACCCGAGCCGGTGAACACTTCGGCCAGCACCACGCGATCGCTGCGCTTTTCCGTGGGCTGATAGGCCGCCAGTTCGAGCGGATTCGGAAATCGTTTGCGATACTCCGCGTCGAGCATGGCATCCAGGCCGTCCAGGGAGCCGCCGTGCTGCTTCCGGTAGATCGCCTCGATCGCCTCGTTGGCGGCCTTCTCCGGGCGGCCGCTCAGGCGCGCGGGGATCAGGTACTCCAGGGCCTTGGAATCGTCGCCGGCCTGGAAGGCCAGTTCGCCCAGAACCGCCGCCACCTCCGCATTTTTGGGGGTGACCGCGTAGACGTCCTCCAGCATCTTCTGTCCTTTGGCCGTCTGCCCCAGCTTCACTTCGATGCGGCCCAGGATGGCCATCCGGGCGGCGCGGCTCTCCTGGAACCGCTTGGCGAGTTCCTCCGGCGAGGGCGGCTTCTGTTTACGTTTGGCGTAGGACGCCGCCTGCTCGTCCAGGTAAGCGGCCAGGCGCATGGAATCGACAGACTTGCGGGCGTAGCGCTGGGCATCCCGTAGAAACAGGTCGTTCTCCAGGTACTGGGTGGCGATGGTGTTGGCTACCGAGGCGCGGTTTTTGGGCTCGGCCTCGCGGTACATCCCTTCGGCGAACGCGCGGATGCGCTCCGGCTGCTGCGGTTTCCGGCGCAGGAGCGCTACCAGGATGGCGTTATCCGCCGAGGACCGCATCTGGCTTTCGGGGAAGTCGGCCTTCCACTTCTCCAGCGCCTCGATCTTCTTATCGGAGTCCTTGATGGCGGTCGCCTCGGTAAAGGCCTTCATGTCGGGCGGCCGTTCGCGGGAGGGCCTGGGAGCCTCGGGCTTGGCTTCGGCCGGCTTGGTTGCGTCAGGCTTGGCGGCGTCGGGCTGGGCGGCCTGCGCTTTGGCTGGCGGATTCTGTTCCGGGGTGGTCTGCGCGAGGGCGCCCGCAACGGCGAGCGAAACGCACAGCGCGGGAAGCACGGTCCGTAGTCTCATGGCCCACTCCTCCTGGCTGATTCTGGCGACCAGTATATCAGGAGCCTAAACCGCTCCGCTGGGAATAGCATAGAGTTGGGAATAGCATAGAGTTTGAATGACCACACGCCGCGCACTTCCCTTGGTCGCCGGCAGCCGGCTGGTGCTGATTCTCGGTTTCGGCGGCCTGCTGCTGCTGCTCACCGCGGCGGGCATCGATGGCATTCAGGCACTCACCCAGATCCAAAGCGCCAACGACGCCATCCGCGAGGATTTCCTGCTGCGCACGCGCCTGCTGGAACGCATTCGCGGCGATGTCTACACTTCCGGCACCTACGTGCGCGATTACCTGCTCGAACCCGAGGCCGGGAAGGCCGAGAGCCACCGCGCCAGCCTTCTCGAAACCCGCCGCGACATGGAAGAGGCCCTGTCCCGGTACCACGCCATTTTAGGAGACCCCGAACGGCAGCCCTTCGACACGCTGAACCGCGACCTGGCGGAATACTGGGCGGTTCTCGATCCGGTCTTTTCCTGGACCCCCGACGAGCGCCGGCGGGAGGGCTATCTCTTTCTGAGCGGCGAGGTATTCCGGCGCCGCCAGTCCATGTTGGGCATTGCCGACCAGATCGCGGCCATCGATGAAAGCCAGATGAACAGTGGCAAACAGAAAGTGGAGGCCACGTTTTTGGCGGCGCGGCGCTGGCTGCTGGTTACCATGGGGCTGAGCATCGGCCTGGGCCTGCTGCTGGCCTACTTCGCCGTCCGCCGGATTCTGCGCCTGGAAAGCCGCGCGGAACAGGACTTTCAGCAGATTTCCAGCGCCCGCATGGAGTTGAAGGGCCTCTCCGCCCGCCTGGTGGAGGTGCAGGAGAACGAGCGGCGCGCCATTTCGCGGGAATTGCACGACGAGGTGGGGCAGTCGCTCACCGGGGTGCTGGTGGAACTGGCCAACCTCTCCTCGCTGATCCGCGCCGCCGACCCGTCGGCCTCCGCCAAAGCGGGCGAGATCAAGCGCCTGGTGGAAGAGTCCATCCGCGTAGTCCGCAACATGGCCCTGCTGCTGCGGCCCTCCATGCTGGACGACCTGGGACTGGTGCCGGCCCTCGATTGGCAGGCCCGCGAGGTATCCAAGCGTGGTGGAATCTGGGTGAAGGTGGTGGCCGAAGGCGTCTCCGAGAACCTCCCCGAAGAGCACAAAACCTGTGTCTATCGCGTGGTGCAGGAGGCCCTCCACAACATCGTGCAGCATGCCGGCGCGCGCAATGCCAGCGTGGCGGTGCGCCAGGAACGCGGACGGCTGCGGCTCACCATTGAGGACGATGGCCGCGGTTTCCGCCCGCGCCTGCAGAGGGGCATGGGCCTGCTGGGAATCCAGGAGCGCGTGACCCACCTGAACGGCGCCTTCGCGGTGGATTCCGAGCCGGGGGAGGGAACTGTGCTGCGTGTCGATCTGCCCGTGCCCTTACAGGAGTCTCCAGAGGAAAACCCGAAAAGCGCCGCGGAAGAAATCCGGAGGGAATCTGCATGAAGGAAATCCAAATCCTGCTGGCCGACGATCATACCGTGGTGCGCAAGGGCTTGCGCCTGCTGCTTGAGAGCCACCCCGGATTCCGCGTAATCGCGGACGCCGCCGATGGGCGCGAGGCCGTGGCCATGGCCGAGCAGCACCAGCCCGAGGTGGCCGTGATCGATATTGCCATGCCGGTCCTCAACGGCATTGAAGCCGCGCGCCAGATGACCGCCAAGGTGCCCCGGATCGCCATCGTGATTCTGAGCATGCATTCCGACGAGGGTTACGTGCTGCGGGCGCTCAAAGCCGGCGCGCGCGGCTACCTGCTGAAGGATTCCGCGGAGAATGACCTGATCCACGCGGTGGAGGCCGTCAGCGAAGGCAAGGCGTTCTTCAGCCCGGCCGTCAGCAAAATGCTGGTGGAGGAATACATGCGCCAGTTGCGCGAGCGGCAACTGGAGGACAGTTACGAACTGCTCACCACGCGCGAGCGGGAGGTGCTGCAACTATTGGCCGAGGGCCGTAACAACAAGGAGGCGGCCACCATTTTGAACCTGAGCCTGTACACCGTGGAGACCCACCGCAGCAACATTTTTCAGAAGTTGAACCTGCACAGCGGCGCGGAGCTGATCCTCTACGCCATCCGCAAAGGAGTGATCAGCTGATCGGCGACCCTGAGCGTTTCTGAGCGTTTGTCCGGCTTGCTGCGCTCGACCGTCCCCTGATAGAATCTCTTTCCCCAAAGGAGCATAGCTTGCCGGACTACGACGCGTTGATCGAAAGCGGGCGGCGGCGGCGCGCCGAGAAAAAGTTCGCCGAGGCGGAGGCCGATTTCGAGGCCGCAGCCTCCCTGGCGGAACCGGGGTCTCGCGCGTTCGCCTTAGCGCGGTACTTCACGGGCTTGACTCGCGACGACCATGACGATGAAGCGGGAGCCGTTACGCCCTTGGAAGAGGCGCTCCGGATTTATGGAACGCTGCCGGGCGAAGCCGAGAGTGCCGCCCTGATCGGCGTCGCGCTCGGCCTTTGTCTGCTTCGCATCCAGCGTTGGGCATCGGCTGCCAGCGTCCTGCAACAGGCCGCGGAACGCTTCGGTAATCCGCCTAAGAACCCCGGCTCCCTCGCGTCTTGCCTCCACAACCTGGCGATGGCGCAGACCCATAGCGGCGATGTGCAGCGCGGCCTGGAGACTGCGCGCAGCGCCTCCGCCCTCCGCGTCCGGCTGGATGGTCCCGATCACCCGCTTACCATTGAGACGCGGATCGTTGAGGCATATGCGCTGGTCGAATCGGGCCACCTTGAAGAAGCCGGCACGCTGATTCGCAATGCGGCGCAGGTGATCCTGAGCGGAGCAGGGGAAGCACATCCTTACTTCGCTGACGCCTTGCTCGCCGAGAGTCGCCGCCTGGCGCGGTCAGGAGACGGGCTTGCGGCCGAGGCGCTGGCCCGGCGTGCCGTGTTCCTTCTGAAAAAGCTGGGGTATTCTCAGGCGGCGATAGACCAGCGTGAACGGGAAGCCGTGGAACTGCTTGCGCTTTGGAGAACCGGATCTAACGCGCGGAAACCCTCCGACGTGGCGCTTTGGCGCGTATCGATGCTGCAGACACTGCGGCGATATCGGGTTGCCACGCTCGATTTCGCGCCTTCAGGCGAGCGCCCGGCAGAGGAGTTCTTTTTCGTACCGGCGAACTGGCCGCTGTCGCGGGCGCGCTACGTGGCGAGCGTGGTGTTAGGCGATGCCAATGCGGTCCTCAACTCCCAAGAGCCGGCCGACCCCAATTTCGTCGATGTGACGCAAGCCGTAGCGACCGCCCCAGGCGCGGAGGAGCTGCTCGGAATCAATTTCGCCCAGGCATTTCGCAGCCGTCATAGCTGGGAAAAGTCGATTGCCTACAACGTCGTCAGTGGCAACCGAGGCTACCCGCTCTCAACGGTTGATTTCGGGCGGGCGCTGGCTGCGTGGGGCGTGCCCGACACGCCGCTGGCGCCCCTCGGAGTCGATGCGCCGGCGCTCGCCGCTGCCCGATCGGAGCCGGAAGCCACACTGCGCTCGGTGCTCGGGCTCGCCTGAGGTTGCCGGGCGCCGCGTATTGTCTGCCAGCGGGCTACCGGTGCTTACCCCGGCGCTCAGCGCATCTGGTCAAGGTGTCTCAGCACGGAGCTCCGCGAGGGCCGGTCGTTCCAGACCACCAGGGCGCCGCCATCGACCATCGTCGCCAGGACCACGTGGCGCTGTTGGCGCGCCCGTTCGAGAAAAGCAGGCCCGCCGCCCGGCTTGAACACGCCGAAAGCCCACGGCGCGGAAGCCCCTCCGGTGACAACGCCCGCCGGAGTCGTGTAGGTCACGTTCCCCATGGCTATTCTCCCGAACAGCAGTACGAGTCCGCTGTCGGCGGTGTCGTGGTAGGCCTCATGAAATGAAATCGGGCCCCGTTTGGTTTTGTAAACCAACGCGATGGGGACAGGGCACCGGCGCCCGGAAAACTCCTCCGCCAATAACCGGCGCAGACTCGCCTGGGCAACCCTCAACCAGACCAGAGCATATACCAGCCAGCCGAACATGGCGCCGCCGCCAACCAGTGCGATGAGAAGATCGGTGGAGTTGCTCATCGGAAATGCCGCCTGGCCATTTCCTGCCCATCAACCTTCACCCGGACCGCCCCGCGTGCAGCGCTACTCCGGCTGTCCGCCGCCAGGCGCCGGGACGGGCAGGGGAGTGGAATCGTGCTTGGGACCCAACCCCAGGGCGATCAGGGACATCGAGGTGATCTTCCCGGTGGCATCCAGTTTCTGTTCGGCCTGAAATCGCTTGAGCGCGTCGATGGAGGCTTCGTCCCAGTTTCCGGTAGCCTGTT
>JASHSS010000239.1 GCA_030038565.1 Bryobacteraceae bacterium | reverse complement strand
CGCAGCTCACGCGGATCGCGCCGCGCGAGTACCGGGCGATTGCGCCGCACGTTCATCCGGATGGCATCCACGTGGATGGACGGGTGATCGCGCTTCTGGAAGGAAACGCCGAACAACTGGCCGCCGCGGTTGCGGACCTGTGCAGCCAGGTGGAACCGGCCGAAGCGCCGCTCCGCGCGGTTACCCCCGATCCCGCCGCCGGTCGTGCCGCCGACCCGGGCGACGAAATCCTGCGCCGGTGCGATCGGGCCACCGAGGCGCTTGAGTGCGCGCAATCTCTGGACAGTCCGCACCGGGCGCAATTGGCCCGGTCGCTGCGGCGTCTGCTCATTGCCGCGTCGCGCGTGGCGGTCTACCCGGCGCGCTAGCGGGAAGGCTGGCGGGGGCCTTCAGCCGGTCCTGGGAGGCTGAAGGCCAGCCCCACCTTGCTTTACGCCAGAGCGAACTCCCGATCCTGCCGATAACAAACGGTAAGTTGCGCCTGTGTTCTCCAGTCTTGACATTTGCCTATACAATTGCATATCTTACGTGCTATCATGGTCTTGCGTGCAAACGGCTTTGACTGGGACAAGGGCAATCGCGGCAAGTGCGAGAAGCACGGGATTTCCGTTTCGAGCATTGAAGATCTTTTTACCCGCCCGCTCGCCATTCTCCCGGATGCCGGCCATTCGCACAGCGAGCACCGTTTTCGGGCCATAGCCCGAACAGAAAAGGGCCGAGCCGTGTTCATCGTGTTCACGCTTCGCCGCAAAAGTGAGGAAGTGCTCATCCGTCCTATCAGTGCCCGCTACATGCACCAGAAGGAGCTAGAGGCCTATGAAAAAGAAAATCCCCACCTTCAAGAGTGACCGCGCGGCGGCAGCGTTCGTTGACAAGGCCGACCTGACGAAGTACGACCTCTCGGGAGCACAGTTGACGCGCTTCGAAATCAGGCCGAAGGACAAATCAATCAACTTGCGTCTGTCGGAAGAACTGTACAACGCCGTCCGCAAACGGGCCGCCCGCGTGGGCGTCCCCTATCAGCGTTTCATTCGCTTAACGCTTGAACAAGCTGTCGGCGGCCCTGAATAGAACGGCAAAAGTCGGTTCACCCTTGCCGCCCGGCTTCCGCCGCCGCTCGCGCGCCGCGGGATAATGAAAGACGAATGCGGCGTATCCCAATCGCGGGCCGGCGGGGGGCCCTGGCGGGCCTTCTGCTGGCCTTACAGCCGGTGCGGCTGCCGGCGGCGGACAACTGGTTGAAATATGCCTCCGGGCCGTTTGAGGTCTACACCGATGCCGGGTCGCGGGCCGGGCGCGACACGCTCATGCGGTTCGAGGAGTTCCGCGAGGCAGTCGGGCAACTGCTGGGCGATACGGACCTGAAAACCGACCAGCCCATTCTCGTTCTGGTGTTCAAAAACCCGCAGGCGTGGGGGCCGGCGGGCAAGCTGATTCAGGGCCGCGACCGCTACGAGATCGTGCTGGCGGAGAAGGCCGCCATTTCGCCGGATCTCTACCGCGAGCTCACGCGCCTGTACCTGCGCGACAACACTTCGCGGATGCCTCCGCGGTTCGAGAACGGCCTGGTGGCGTTTCTCTCCACGTTCGAATCGAATGGAGTGCGCATCACCGAGGGCGCGCCGCCGCCCAACCCCGATCTGGATTGGGCGCGCATCCACCTGCTGGCGGTCGATCCGCAGTTTTTC
This sequence comes from Bryobacteraceae bacterium, assembly GCA_030038565.1. Classification (GTDB taxonomy): domain Bacteria; phylum Acidobacteriota; class Terriglobia; order Bryobacterales; family Bryobacteraceae; genus JOPF133. Next base: position 1,521 of record JASHSS010000239.1, on the reverse strand, counting down.
GGCAAGCTGCGCGTGCTGCTTTACAACCTGCGGCAAGGCGTAGATGAGGACGCGGCTTACCGCAATTCCGTCGGCAAATCGCCGGCCGAAACCGAGGCGCTGGTGAAAGCCCACCTGGCGGGCCACGATTTTCAAAGCATCACCATTTCCGGCCGCGCCATGGCCCCCAGCGATTTTCAGGAGCGCGTCGTCCCGGAAAGCGATGCCCGCCTGGCGCGCGCCGACCTGCTGGAGGGCGCGGCATCGGCCACCGAATATCGCAAGCTGCTGAACGACGGTGACAAAATGGCGGAGGCCAAGGAAGGCCTCGGCCTGCTGGCCTTGGCCGACCACCACCCCGAAGACGCGCGGGGCTATTTCGCCGACGCCATCAAAGCCGGCATCTCCAGCGCGCGCTGCTATATCGAGTACGCCAAACTGGAACCGGACAACGCCAAGGCGACCGACGCGCTGCTGCACGCCGCGGGAATCAACCCCAAACTGGAGGAACCCTTCGTGCTGCTGGCCCAGCGCGACACCGACCCGGCCAAACGCACGGCCCACTGGAAGGCCGCCACCGAGCGCAACCCGCGCGATTGGGCCGCCTGGAAGGCGCTGGCCGAAGGCTACCTGGCGGACCACGATTATGCGGATGCCGCCAAGGCCTGGCGGGGCGGGGAACTGGCCGCTACCGACGACGCGACGCGGACCGAGATGCGCGAGGCGCGCTTGAAGATCGAGGAGCAGCGCCTGGATTACGAAGAGTCCGAACGGCGCCGCCAGGCCGCGGAGGAAGCCCAGGAACTGGACCGTTTGAAGGCCGAGGCGCGCGCGCAGGTCCACGAGTTGGAGGCCAAGGCCAACGGCGGCGCCCCCACTACCGATCCGAAAGCGGTTCCCTGGTGGGAAGGACCCAAGCCCGATGGCCAGGTTCACGGCACGCTCAAACAGGTGGATTGCCTGGGCAAACAACTCCGGCTGCTAGTGGAGGGCGCGGACCACAAGGTGGTCAAGCTGCTGGTTCCCGACCCTTACAAAATCGCCATCCATGGCGGAGGGATCGAGACGCTGGGGTGCGGCATGCAGAAGGCGCGCCCGGTGGCCATCCAATATTTCAAGAAGACCAACGCGCGCCTGGCGACGGCCGGTGAAGTGGCCATGATCGAGTTCCAGTGAGGCACGGGCATTCCGTTGGGCAAAGCAAAGGGCCGCCCACAGGAGATGCCGGGCGCCCCGATGGGAAACCCACAGGTCACGCTGCGGCCCGGGGCTTTCGTTGGGCAGTGCTCGGGATCTTCGTGCTCTCCACCACCATCAATTTCCTGGATCGCACCACCCTGGCGCAGTTGGCCGTGCCCATCCGCCAGGAGTTCCACCTGACGAATGCGCAATACGGGCTGCTGTGGACCGCGTTTTATATTCCCTACGCGCTGGCGGCGCCGCTGGCCGGCCTGCTCATCGACCGCATCGGTCTGACGCTGGCGGCCAGCCTGGCCATCGGAGTGTGGTCGGCAGCGGGGATCGCCACCGGCTTCTCGCGCG
>JASHSS010000238.1 GCA_030038565.1 Bryobacteraceae bacterium | reverse complement strand
CGGCATGATCCGCAGCATGCCGCCGCGCATCCAGGCGTGGAACGGCACGCTGCCGAAGGCCTTGGCGAGCCGGGATTCCAGCATGTCCTCTTGCGACTTGCGCGTCAGAAGATCGAAAACCGTGCGCCTGGGCGGGTAGACGACCAGGCTCACCTGCTCGCCGGCGGGGATATTGGCGCGCTGTTTCACCAGGTCGATGGCCGCGCCGAGTCCGCCCAACTCATCCACCAGCCCGCGCGGCTGAGCCTCGGATCCCAGCCACACGCGCCCCTGCGCCACCGGCTCGATGTCGGCCGGCTTGCGGTGCCGCCCCGCCGCCACCTTGTCGATGAAGTCGGCGTAGCTCTCGTCAATGCCCTTCCGCAACAAGGCCAACTCGTCGGGCGTGAGCGCCGTGTAATCGGAATCGATATCGGCGTGTTGCCCCCGCTGGATGGCGTCCTTGGAGATCCCCAGCTTGTCGTAGAGTCCGTGCAGATCCGGCTTGCCGAAAATCACTCCGATGGAGCCGGTCAGGGTGCCCGGATAGGCGACGATCGGGTCGCCGGTCATGGCCATATAGTAGCCGCCCGAAGCCGCTACATCGGACATCGAAATGACCATCGGTTTCTTCTTGCTCAGCAGATTCATCTGCCGCCAGATATCGTCGGAAGCCGTCACTTCGCCCCCGGGCGAATCGATCCGCACCACGGCCGCCTTGATTAAGGGATCGTTGGCCACCTGGTTCAGCAGCTTGTCGAAGCCGTACGAGGTGAGGCTGGTTTCGTCGGCGCCGTTGTCGGAAGGGTCGCCCCGGATGATATCCCCTTCCCCGATCACCAGCGCCACGCGGCTGCGGCCTTCCAGTCCCACCGTATCCAGCGGCACCTTGGTGTAGGTGGTGGCCGAAACCTTCACCGGCGTGAACTTCAGCCTGTCCGCCAACTCGCCCCACATCTGGTCTTCGAAACGCAACTCGTCCACCAGCCCCGCATCCAGCGCCTGCCGGGCGGTGAACGGCCCCTGGTCGATGATCGCCCGCACCTGGTCGGGAGATTTCTTGCGCGCGGACGCGACCCGCGCCACCAGGTTGCCGTACAGATCGTCCACCAGCGCGTTCGTCACTTCGCGCGTTTCCGGACTCATGTCGCTGCGGGTGAACATATCGCCGAAGTCCTTGTACTTGCCGGCGTGCTCTACCTGCACGGTCACGCCCAGCTTTTCCAGGGTCTTCTGGAAATACATGATTTCGGCGCGCAGCCCCTTCAGCATCAGGGGATCTTCCGGTCCCAGGTAGATGCGGTCCGCCGGCAGCGCCACATAGTATTCGCGCGCCGTGGGAGTTCGCAGGTAGCAGTAGACGGGCTTTCCGGACTTACGAAACTCCTCCACATCGGCGCGGATTTCCTCCAGCTTGCCCCAGCCCGCCGTCAGGTCCTCCGGCTCCAGCACCAGGGCGCGCACGTGCGAGTCGGCGGCGGCCTTGCGCAGATTCAGCCACACGTTCGAAACCGTCAGGCTGGAGCGCTCTTCGCCGCCCAGAAAATCCGGCAGCTCGATGGGCGCCTTCTCGGGGATTTCGCCTGTGAGGCGCATCACCAGGACGGAATTAGCCTCCACTTGCGCCGGCTTTTCCCGAAAACGCAGCAGAAGGAAGAACAGGAGGATGAAGCCCAGGAACACCAGGATTACCCCGGTGGCCAGACCGATCAGGAACTTGACCATGACTAATCCGACAGTATCATAGCCCCCGGAGCCGGCGGCGTGCGAATGGGGACCTTTGCGCCGCCGGCGGCGCGGCTTGCCGGTGCTGACGGAGAAGTACGCCTTCGCCACATTCCGGCCGCTGACCGGAACACCCTCTCAAAATCCCCTCGGCGGTACTTCGCGTGCCGGCGGCTTGGCGAAAGCCGCCCTCGCGCCCATATTCATCCCGGTTCGCCGGAGGAGCACGACCTGGCGGTTCCGTACGCGGCGGGGCTACCTTTCCTTCCCGCCCCCCGGCTTTACGAGCCTCACTCAGCCATCGCGTACCGCTTCATCTTGTTGATCAGCCCCTGGCGGCTCAGCCCCAGGCGCCGGGCGGCCTGCTGCTGGTTTTGGCGGGTCTCGGCCAGGGCTTCCCCGATCATCCGGCGCTCGAGCTCTTCAATGGCCTGCTTGAGGGATGCCGTCCGGCCTGCGGCGGCGGGTTTGGGATCGGGTTTCCTCAGTGTCGGCAGGCCTTCCAGCAGGTCGTCTTCGGTAATTACGTTGCCGGGCGCGCAGGCGGCCAGGCGCATCACTTCGTTGCGCAACTGGCGCACATTGCCGGGCCACGGCGCGTTGATCAGTTGCCGTATCACCGCGGGCGTGAACTCCATCACGCCGCGGCCGGTCTCCCGGCAATACTCCTTCAGAAAATGGTTGGCCAGGAGGGGGATCTCCTCGCGTATCTCGCGCAAGGGCGGCATGTGGATGTGAATCACCTTGATGCGGTAGTACAAATCCTCGCGGAAGGCGCCCTTGGCAATTTCGGCATCCAGGTCTTTGTTGGTCGCCGCCAGCAGCCGCACGTCCACGGGAATGGGCGTGCGCCCGCCTACGCGCTCCAGCACCCGCTCCTGCAGGACGCGCAGGATCTTGGCCTGTGCGGTCAGGCTCAGGTCGCCGATTTCGTCCAGAAACAGCGTGCCGCCATCGGCTTTCTGAAACAGGCCCATGCGGGGGTTCACGCCGGTGGCCACGCCCCTTTCGATGCCGAACAGTTCGCTTTCCAGAAGCGTTTCGGGAAGCGCCGCGCAATTCATCGCCACGAACGAACGCCGCGCCCGCGAGCTGGTGTAGTGCACCGCCTTGGCCGCCATTTCCTTGCCGGTGCCGCTTTCGCCGGTGATGAGCACGTTCACCAGGCTGTCGCGAATGCGCTCCACCAACCGCACCACCTGCTGGATTCGTTGCCCGGTCCCGATAATCCCGTGCGACGAGTACTTACTCTCCACTTCGCGCCAGAGGTTCGCGTTTTGGCGGGCCAGCTCGTCCTGGCTGCGGCGCAGCTCGCCAATCAACTGGGCCGTCTCAATGGCGATGGCGGCATGCGAGGCCAGCGCTCCCAGCGACTCCTCGTCGCGCTGGCTGAACGAACCGGCGTGCTTGTTGAGCGTCTCGAACGCGCCGATAATCTCGCCCTGCTGGTTGCGCATGGCCACCGCCAGGACGTTGCGCGTGCGGTAGCCGGTTTGCCCGTCGATGGCGGTGTAAAACCGCGGATCGCTGTAGGCGTCCCGCACATTCACCGTCTTGCCCGTCATCACAGCCGTTCCGGCGATCCCGCGGCTGGCGTCGAAGCGGAGGATTTCGTCGCTTCCCAAAGCCACCTTGGACCAGAGTTCGTGCCGCCCCGCATCCAGCAGGAAGATGCTGGCCCGATCGCATCCCAGCAGATTGGTGGCTTCGCGGGCGATCAGGTCGAGCAAGGCGCCCAGATCCCGCTCGGAGTTCATCTTCTGGCAAATCTCCAGAATCGCCCCCAGCTTTTCGTGCAATTCGGATTGGGGAGGAGGTTCCATCCGGCAACTATGAGGTGAACGGTCCAGTCTATACCGTTTACACCCCCTCTGTCCATGAAGTAGACAGGCGTCAGCGACGAGCCCACCAGTTGACGCGGGGAGGGCCGGCGAATCCGGCACGACGAGGCTCCGCCGGGCGTTTTGAAAGCGTCGCGGATTTGGCAATCGGCTTGCTCCATTGTAAGCAGCGACAGGCCTTCCGGGGCGAGGTTGAGAGCGGAGGAAGCTCAACCGCTTCTCGGAAGGTCGGCGCAGAATGCAGCCTGCCATAAGAGCCGCACTCGGAGGATGGCAAGGGGCCTAACCGCCGCCTATCCGATATCCTACGCCCCGCAGACGAACCCCGTTTGCCTGCGCTCCCGCCCAAGGGAGCGCAGGCCCCACACCTGATATCTCCACGCCGGTCCT
>JASHSS010000237.1 GCA_030038565.1 Bryobacteraceae bacterium | reverse complement strand
CGCGCCGTGGGCGACCGCATGGCCATCATGGTGGATTACAATCAATCGCTCACCCCCGCCGAGGCCGTGGAACGCCTTCGCGCCCTGGATGGAGAGGGCCTCACGTGGGTCGAGGAGCCGGTCGGCTCCCACGATTTCGAGGGTCACGCGCGGGTGGCCCGCGAGGCGCGCACGCCCATCCAATGCGGGGAAAACTGGTGGGGAGCCGGCGATATGCGCCAGGCCATCGCGGCGGGCGCATCCGATTACATGATGGCCGACGCCATGAAAATCGGCGGTGTCACTGGCTGGCTGCGGGCCGCCGCCCTGGCGGAGGCGCACGCCATCCGGCTTTCCAATCACCTCTGGCCGGAGCTGAGCGCCCAGCTTCTCAGCGTCACCGCCACGGCCCATTGGCTGGAGTACGCCGATTGGTGGAACCCCATTCTGGCCGAACCGCTGCGCCTGGATGACGGCATGGCCGTCTGCGAAGGCGCCGTCGGCTCGGGCATGGAATGGAACCTGGAGGCGGTGCGCCGCTTCGCCGTGTAGCCATGCAACTGCCGCGCCTGTACCCCATCCTGGATACCGCCTCGCTGGCTCGTCGAGCCGTTTCGCTGGAGGCCGCCGCCGCGGCGTTCCTGGAGGGCGGCGCCGGAATCCTGCAAATCCGCCATAAGAGCCACTGGAGCCGCGATTTATTCGCCGCCTGCCGCCAGGTGGCCCGCCTGTGCCGGGAAGCCGGCGCGGACCTGATCGTCAACGACCGCGCCGATTTCGCCCTCCTGCTGGGCGCCGGCCTGCACATCGGCCAGGACGACCTGCCGCCGCGCGAGGCCCGCAAGCTGATGGGACCCGACGCGCCCATCGGGTTTTCCAGTCACAGCGCCAGCCAGCTTTCGGCCGCCGGCGGCGAGCCGGTCGATTACGTAGCCCTAGGCCCGGTGTTCGGCACCGTCTCGAAGTCCAATCCCGACCCGGTAGTCGGCGTCGAAGAACTGCGCCGCGTGCGCTCGCTGGCCGAAAAGCCCCTGGTGGCCATCGGCGGAATCACCCTGGAGACGGCTCTCGAAGTGCTCCACGCCGGCGCCGATTCGCTGGCCGTAATCGGCGATCTGCTGCCGCCGCCGGACGCCCCCGCGCCCATCCGCGCGCTACGGGAGCGCATGGAAGAATGGCAGCGGCGGGTGAAGGAGGCATGACGGGCCGGGGGGCCACCACAGCCGTGCTTGCGCCGAGAGCCGGGAGCGAACTCCGCATGGCCGGTCCACGACTCGGCCATTTCGTTACTATTTTATTAGTGCCGCCGTCTGTTATCCCATAGGAGGGCCTGGATGCTCAAGGACTTCGTCTACGCCGCCCGCACGCTGCGTGCGAGCCCGGCGTTCGCCGCCGCTGCCATTCTCACCCTGGCGCTGGGCGTGGGAGCCAGCACCGCCATTTTCAGCGTCGCCAACGCCGTGCTGCTTCGTCCGCTTCCATACAAAGACCCGGGCCGCCTGGTGTACGCCTGCGACGACCTGCGGAAGCGCAACGTCTACGACCATTTCTGGTCCAATCCCGATTTCATGGATCTGCGCAACCACGCCGCCGATGCCCTGGAGGACGTGGCCGCCGTCCGCACCGGCCGCGGCAATCTGACGTTCGATGACGGCACCCCGCAGGAAGTCGTCTTCGCCAGTGTCTCCGAGAACTTCTTTCGGGTGATCGGCGCGCGCGTGGTTCTGGGGCGCGATTTCGTGGAGACCGACAGCCTCCCGCAGCCCACCACCGCCAATGGCGGCCCGCCGCCGCCCGATCAGCGCTTGCCCACTTACGCCATCATCAGCCAGGAATTCTTCCAGCGCCGGTTTGCGGGCAACCCGGCGAAATTGGGGCAGCCCATCGTCAAGAACGGTCCCATCGTGGTGGGCGTGCTGGAGCGCGGCGTGGAACTGCTCTTCCGCCCGGATAAGGACATGGAGCGCCACCCCGACCTGTGGCTGGCCGCCCGCATCGATTACAACACCCCCCGGATGAGCCTCGCCTGGCGCCTCATCGCGCGCCTCCGGCCCGGCATCAGCCTGCAGCGCGCGCAGTCCGAAGCCGATGCCGTGGCCGCGCAGAGCCGCGCCATCGATCCCGTCATCGCCGGCACCGGCTTCGCCATCCGCCTGGAGCCCATGCAGCCGTACCTGGTGGCGCAGGTGCGCCCGGCCATCCTGGCGCTCATGGGCGCGGTCATTTTTCTCCTTCTGATTGCGTGCTCCAACGTGGCCAATCTCTTCCTGGTGCGCGCGTCCCTGCGCGGCCGCGACCTGGCCGTGCGCACCGCCATGGGCGCAAGCTGGTGGCGCCTGGCCCGCCAGATGCTCGCCGAAGCCCTGCTGGTGGCGGCCGTTGGCTCAGCCGTGGGATTCGGCCTGGCCTGGGCCGGCCTCCGCGAACTGCTGGCCATCGCGCCCGCCAATCTCCCGCGCGCCGACTCCATCCGCATGGATCCCGCGGTGCTCGCTTTCAGCGTGGGGGCGGGCCTCGCCGCCGCGCTTTTGTTCGGCCTCGCCCCGGCCTTCCGCGCGGCCCGTCCGGATGTGGCCCAGGTGCTGCGCGCCAGCGGCCGCACCAGCGGACTCTCCGGCGGCGCCGTGCTGCGCAACGCCGTGGTGATGGCGGAAGTCGCCCTGTGCTTCGTTCTGCTGGTCGGCTCGGGCCTGATGTTCCGCAGCTTCCTGGCGCTCCAGCGCATCGATCCGGGCTTCGACCCTCACGGCGTGCTCACTTTCCGGACCATGGGCGGCAAGCCCACCCCCACGCCCGAGAGCCGCGCCGCCTTCGTCCGGCAGATGCAAGCCGCGCTGCTGGCCGTTCCGGGCGTTCAGAGCGCCACCGCGGCCGATATTCTGCCGCTCACCGCCTCGTATTTTCCCTATCGCTGGGGTAAGGAGGATGCCCTCGCCGACCCCACCAAGTTTCAAGCCGCCGACGTGGAAACAGTGCTTCCCGGTTACTTCGCCACCATGCACACGCCCCTGATCGCCGGCCGCGAGTTCAATGACACCGACAACAACGCCCAGGTGCGACGCATGGTGATCGACCAGGCGCTGGCCGCCAAAGCCTTTCCCGGCGGCAACGCCGTGGGCCAGCGCATCCTCAGCCGCTTCCGCACTCCCGATCCCGAGTGGTTCGAAGTGATCGGCGTTGCCGCCCACCAGCGCTTCACCTCGCTGGCCGATGCGGGCCGCGAACAGGCCTACCTTCCGGATGGCTACTGGGGCGGACGCTTCGTTACCAGGTGGGCCGTCCGCACCCAGGGCGACCCCGCGCATTACGCCACCGCCATCCACGGCGCCATGGCCAGGTTCGACCGCAGCATGTTGCTCACCGACGTGCAGACCATGGATTCCATCGTGGGCCGCGCCGAAACCGGCACCCGCTTTTCCCTGCTGTTGATCGCCGCCTTCGCCTCGGTGGCCGCGCTGCTGGCGGGCGTCGGCCTCTATGGCGTGCTTTCCACGGTGGTCCGCCAGCGCACCGCCGAAATCGGCGTGCGGATGGCCCTGGGCGCGGCGCCGGCGGGAGTCTTCAGCCTGATGATTGCCTACGGCCTGCGCCTTAGCGCCGCCGGGATCGCGGCCGGATTGGTAGCCGCGCTGCTGCTCACCCGTGTCATGACCAGCATGCTGGTCGGCACGCGCCCCAACGACCCGCTCACCTTCGCCGCCATGGCGGCGCTGTTCTTCGCTATTGCCGCGCTGGCCACCTGGTTGCCCGCCCGCCGTGCCGCCGCGCTGGATCCCTCGTCGGCGCTGCGGGAGGAGTAGCCTCGGCGCCGGTGCGGCAGGCCCTCAGCCGGCGAGGCCTTTCCGCAACCTGCCGGGTCATCCACCGGACGGGGCGCGCCAGGTCGCGCCGTAGCATGTCGTCCGACGCGGATGCGCACGCGGCGCAGAAGCCGCCGGCCGACGCCGGGTCCGGCGCGGATGCGCACGGAGCGCGGATGCCGCACCGTAACATGCCGGGCGCGACCGGATGCGCACGGGGCGCGGAAGCCGCCGGCCGACGCCGCATCCCGCTCTCCGCACGGCCTTCCCGAGTGTGGTATCTTTTCCCTTTCGCCGATTGTCCGAGAACCGATCGCTTGCCGCCCGGAATCGCTTATGAGCAGCCTCTTCGCAACCAAATCCGTTGACTTCATCATCGCCGAATCGGAAGGCGGCAAGGTCCATCTGAAGCGCACGCTCGGCTGGGGCAACCTGATTGCCCTGGGCATCGGCGCGATCATCGGATCGGGCCTCTTCTCCCTCACCGGCGTCACCGCGGCCCAGAACTCCGGCCCCGGCGTGGCCCTTTCGATGATCGTGGCCGCCATCGGCTGCGCCTTCGCCGGTCTGTGCTACAGCGAGTTCTCTTGCATGATTCCGGTGGCCGGCAGCGCCTACACCTACGCTTACACCACCATGGGCGAGTGGCTCGCCTGGATCATCGGCTGGGACCTGGTCCTGGAATACGCCGTCGGCTCCTCTACCGTCTCCATCAGTTGGTCCGCCTACGTCGTTTCGCTGCTTCACACCTTCGGCATCAACCTGCCGCCGCAGTTCGTGGCCGGGCCGTTCGAAGCGCTGAAACTGCCCGATGGCACCATGGTGCAAGGCATCGCCAACATTCCCGCGGTGATCATCGTGTTTCTGATTTCCTTGCTGCTGATGGTCGGAATCAAGGAATCCGCCCGTACCAACGCCGTCATCGTGGTCATCAAGCTCCTGGTGGTAGTCACGTTCATCGCCATCGGCTGGCACTACATCGACCCGCACAACTACACCCCCTTCGTTCCCGCCAATACCGGCAAGTTCGGGAATTTCGGGTTCAGCGGCGTGATGATGGGCGCCGGCACCATCTTTTTCGCCTACATCGGATTCGACGCCGTCTCCACGGCGGCCCAGGAATGCAAGACCCCGCAGAAGGATATGCCCATCGGCATCATCGGCTCGCTGGCCATCTGTACGGTGCTGTACGTGCTGTTCGGATTCGTTCTCACGGGAATGGTCTCCTACACCCAGCTTGGAGTGGCCGCGCCGGTAGCCATCGCCATCGACAAAACGCCTTACATATGGATGAATAACCTCATCAAGTTCGGCATTATCTGCGGCTTCACTTCGGTGATGCTGGTGATGCTGCTGGGCCAATCGCGGGTGTTCTACTCCATGTCGCGCGATGGGCTGGTGCCCAGGATCTTCTCCGAAATCCACCCCCGCTTTCAGACCCCCTGGCGCTCCAACCTGCTGTTCTTCTTTTTCGTGGCGCCCTTCTCGGCCTTTCTGCCGCTCTCCATCGTGGGCCACATGACCAGCATTGGCACGCTGTTTGCCTTCGTGATCGTGTGCGGCGGCGTGTGGATCATGCGCGTTAAGAACCCCAATGCCGTTCGCCCCTTCAAGACCCCGCTGGTGCCGCTGGTGCCCATTCTCGGCATGGTGTGGAACTTCGCCATGATGTATTCGCTCGGCTGGACCAACTGGCTGCGGCTGATCGTCTGGCTGGTGATCGGCCAGGCCATCTATTTCCTCTACAGCCGCCATCACAGCCACCTGCGGACGCGGAAAGCCTGATGCGGCGTCTGGTCCATCGAGGGTTCCTGGGTGGACTGCTGTGGGCCGTCGTGCTCCCGGCGCAGCAGAATCCGTCCCCTATGGTGGAGCACACCCGGCTGCACCTGCGTCTGCCGGAACAAACTCCGCCGGGCCGCCGCGAGAAATTGGAGCTGGGCACGCTATTCATCCCGACGGCCTTCTCGCCGGCCACCACCGACCCGCCGCTTCTGTTCTTCTTTCACGGTGGCGACTGGCTGCCGGAGCTGGCGGCGGCCCGCAACCACATGGCGGTGGTCAGCGTGCAAGTCGGCGGCGTCTCCGAAACGTACGCCAAGCTGTTTGAGAACCCCACCCGTTTCGCGGCCCTCCTGCACGAGGCGGAGACCAGGGCCCACATGCATTTCGCGCCCGTGTGGCTGGGCGGCTGGAGCGCCGGCTGCGGCGCCATCCGCCAGATCCTCAAAGCACCCGATGCCTACGCCCGCGTGGACGGCGCGCTGATGATCGACGGCATTCACACCGATTACGTGGACGGAAAGCCGGGACCGCTGGAGTCCAAAATCGACACCTCCAACCTGGAAATCTGGCTCAAGCTGGCGCGCGACGCCGTGGCCGGGCACAAACACGCCATCGTCACGCACTCCGAAATCTTTCCGGGCACCTTCGCTTCGACCACCGAGACCGCCGATTACATGGCTTCGGAGCTGGGCCTGCGCCCCACCCCGCTGCTGAAGTGGGGCCCCATGGGCATGCAGCAGCTCAGCGAACTGCGCGCCGGCCGTTTCCTCCTGCTCGGCTACGCCGGCAATTCCGCGCCCGATCACGTGGACCAGTTGCACTCTCTGCCGGTCCTCCTGAGATGGCTGCGAAGTTCCGGCGGCCCATAACCCCACCACGGCGTGACCGCGCCGGTACGGCCAAAAAACACTCTGGCCGGAGAGTGCAACCGGTCCAGGTGATGGTGCGGAATTGCCGGCTCGAATTCTCTTCCTGGCGCTGATTTTGCGTCCTGGCGGCTGAGCCAGAACGCGTTGTACCTCGCGGTCTCCGCCAACTCCTGGGCCCTCGCGAAACGATATGATAGACCCATTGACGCCGCTGCCCATGGAGGTCTGAAATGCGCGCGATACTCTTCCTGCTAGTTCCGTCGGCCTTGGTGGCCGCCACCGGCTCTGCCGCCAATTACAACATTCCGCTGTGGGAGGGCACAGCCCCCATGGCCGCCGGGGAAGGTCCCCTGGATCGTCCGTTCCTCACCGTGTTCGCGCCCCCCGAGGCCAACCGCAACGGCGCGGCGGTGGTGATCGCCCCGGGCGGCTCGAACATCATGCTGATGTACGGCGCCGAGGGCATGGATATCGCCGAGCGCTACAACCAGTGGGGCGTCACCGCCTTCGTCCTCACCTACCGGCTCTCCCCGCGCTACAACGACGCCGTCCGCGTGCTCGATGGCAATCGCGCCATTCAGGTGGTGCGCGCGCGCGCCTCGGAAATGAAGCTCGACCCCCACCGCATCGGCTACATTGGTTTCTCGGCCGGCTCCAACATGGGACGCTCGGTGGTGGCCGCAGCCTCGCCCGGCGACCCCGCGGCGGCCGACCCGGTGAGCCGCGTCAGCTCGCGGCCCGATTACCTGGCCCTGATCTACGGCCCCGGCCGCGCCACGCCCAACGAACAGTTGAAGGATTTTCCGCCCGTGTTCCTGTGCGCCGCCCAGGCCGACCGCGGCACCTCGCTCGGCTCCGCGCAACTCTTCACCGAGCTTACGCGCGCCGGCGCGGTGGCCGAGCTGCACCTCTTCCAGAAGGGCCGCCACGGCTTCGGCAGCGGCTTCGGCAGTCCCGAATTCTCGGGGTGGATGCCGATGCTGAAGCACTTCCTGGAGCAGGCGGGCATGCTCCCGGAGACCTCCCGGTGAAGCGCCTTGCGTGCTGGTTCGCCGCGGCCCTGGCGCTGTTGCCGGCGGCTTCGGGCCCTGCCCCAACCGTCAACGACGGCTACGGCGACTACGTCTACGTCCCCACCGGCCCCTTCCGCATGGGCGACAATTTCGGCGAAGGCGATGCCCGCGAGCGCCCTGTCCATACGGTCGATCTGAGCGCGTTTTACATCGGCAAATACGAAATCTCCAACGGCGAATTCCGCCGCTTCCGCGACGATCCCGAGTATGCCAGCTCCAAATTCTGGCCCGATGGGCGAGCCGTGCCCAAAGACCAGGTGCCCTACTGGAACGACGCCCGCAATCATGGCGGCGGCACGCCCGGCAGCGACCCTTACCCGGTCCTGGGCGTGAACTGGGATAGTGCCGTGGCCTACTGCCGCTGGCTGAGCGCCAAGACCGGCAAAACCTACCGCCTGCCGACCGAGGCGGAGTGGGAAAAGGCGGCCCGCGGCACCGACCAGCGGCGCTATCCGTGGGGCAACCAGATCGATCATTCCTACGCCAATTTCGTGGGCGCCAGCGCCTTCGACACCGGCTCGCCGGTGGGCTTCTACGATGGCAGCCGGCGCGGCTCGCTGGAAACCCACAACAACGCGTCGCCGTACGGCGCCCTCGACATGGCCGGTAACGTGATGGAGTGGTGCCAGGATTGGTACAGCCGCGATTATTACAGCGTCTCGCCGCGCAAAAACCCGCCAGGCCCGGCGACCGGCGCCTACCGCGTGCTTCGCGGAGGCACGTTTTTCGAGGAAAGCTTCGACCTGCGCTCATCCGCCCGCACCGCCGCTTGGCCCTCCTTCCAGGCGCACCGCATGGTCGGCTTCCGCGCCGCACGGGAACCGTAAACGCTGGCGGGCAGGCCGCCCGTGCACCCGCCGGAGTCCCCCGGGTTACCCTCCGGGCGCCGGCGCCCGCTGTGGCTGCGCCTCCGCTGTTCTGAAGAAGGCGATGCCCGATTGCAGCTCGGCGAACTGCCCGCGGTTTGCGCGGCCTTCCGCCACGGCGTTAGACTGAGCGTTCCATGATGCGGTCCACGGTATCCCTCCTCCTGCCGGCAGGCGTCCTGCTGCTCGCCCCGGTCGCCATGCTGCATTCCCAGGCGCAGGATTCCCCCGCCCCCGACCTGCCGGCCTGCGCCGCGGCGGGAATCGAAAGTCTCCAGAAATGGTACGTGCAGGAGACCGGGCAATGGCAAACCACCGGCTGGTGGAATGCCGCCAACGCCACCACCGTCTTGATCGCCTACTCGCGGCTGGCCCCTGCCCCGGATCTCAAACCAGCCATCCAGAACACCTTCGCCCGCAATTCCAAAGGCGGGTTCCTCAACCAGTATTACGACGACGAGGGCTGGTGGGCGCTGGCCTGGATCGATGCCTATCAATGGTCGCGCGACTCGCGCTACCTCGAGATGGCCGAACAGATCTTCGCCGACATGACCCAGGGCTGGGACGATACCTGCGGCGGCGGCATCTGGTGGCGCAAAGACCGCCGCTACAAAAACGCCATCGCCAACGAACTCTTCCTTTCGGTGGCCGCGCGGTTAGCCTCCGCCGCCCCGGAGCAGCGGCGGACGTACCTCGCTTGGGCCCGGCGCGAGTGGCGCTGGTTCGCGGCGTCCGGCATGATCAACGCGCGCGGCCTGATCAACGACGGCCTGACCGCCACTTGCCAGAACAACGCACGGAATACCTGGACCTACAACCAGGGCGTGATCCTGGGCGGCTTGAGCGCCCTCGCCGCGGCGGGCGGGGAAGAGGGCGGGGAGCAGGGCGAAGCGCAGTCCCTGCTCGATCGCGCCCAGGCCATCGCGCTCGCCGCCATTACCCAGCTCACCGACTCCGATGGCATCCTTCACGATACCTGCGAACCCAATTGCGGCAACGACGCCGTGCAGTTCAAGGGCATCTTCGCCCGCAACCTGGGCGCCCTCCAAGCGGCCGCCCCTTCGCCGCGTTTCCGCGACTTCCTCGAAACCAACGCCCGGCGGATCTGCCGGATTCAGACTCCCGACCATCGCTTCGGGGTCGTCTGGTCGCGCGCGTCGGAGGCGGTCAACGCCGCCACCCAGGTTTCCGCACTGGACGCCATCCTGGCCGCCATGGCGCCTTCGGGAGTGGAAAAGCGGTAGCGGGCCGCGGTAGGTTGAAGGCCTGTCCACATGGTCCTGCGCGTCACCAAGGCTCGGACCGGCGAGGTTCTCGACGGTGCCCAGACCACTCTGCTCGCAGGTTGTGGATCTGTCGTTGGTGGGGCAGGCGATTCGCCTGCCGGGTGGCCTTCGCACGGCCCCGTAGCTCACTCCGCCTGCCCCAAGTGCACTTCCAGTCTCTCCAGGAAACCCGCCTGGCTTTTTAGAATTCTCTCGCGAGCTTCCCGGAATCCGAACCAGCCGGCGCGATCGACTTCCGGAAAATCCTGCATGCGCCCGGAGCCTTTCGGCCACTCCATGGAAAACCGGTTGCTCTGGATGCCTTGGGCATCGCAGTCTCCTTCGAACGCCCATGCGGTCACCAGCTTTCCGCCCGCCTGGCGAATCTCTCCGAGCGGGACGAAATTCCCCTCCGCGCGGGCGCCTGTTTCCTCTTCGAATTCCCGCCGGGCGGCCGCCAACGCATCCTCGCCCTCCGCGTATTCCCCCTTGGGCAATGACCACGCGCCGGCATCTTTGTTCTTCCAGAAGGGACCCCCGGGGTGTACCAGTAGCACCTCCACCTGCGCCGCGCCCCGACGGAACATCAAAAGGCCCGCACTCCGTTTCGTCATCTCGACCCCGTTCGCGCTATTATGCCAGCCGCACGACGGCCCTCACCGGCCAGGAACCAATCGGGCGCCGCGCACACATCGGTCTGTTCCCCTGAACGCCGAGACCCTCGGCTTGGAGGCTCCGCGGTGCAAACGCCCCCGGCCCGAGTCGCCGTGGTGAAGGCGGGTCTCGCGTTAAGCTGAAAGCTGCTCTCATGCTCCAGATCCGTCACGACCTCACCGTCCTCTCGCTCGCCCCCAAAGCGCGCCGCCTGTTCGAAGTCTCGGCCCCTAAGATCCGCTCGCTTGAGAAGTCCTGGGATCCCTCCCAGGGTTCCCCGGTCTTCACCGCCGCCGGCCGTTACACCACGCGCGGATGGACCGAGTGGACCCAGGGCTTCCAGTTCGGCAGCGCCATCCTCCAGTTCGACGCCACCGGCGAGCGCGAGTTTCTGGAGTCCGGCCGCCGCAACACCGTCACCTGGATGGCCCCGCACGTCAGCCACATGGGCGTTCACGATCACGGTTTCAACAACCTCAGCACCTATGGCAATCTCCTCCGCCTGATGGCCGAAGGGCGCATCGCCGACGACCCGTGGGAGCGCCGCTTCTACGAAATCGCCCTCAAGTGCTCCGGCGCCGTGCAGGCTGCGCGCTGGTCCCGCACGGCCGATGGCGGCGGCTATATCTATTCTTTCAACGGCCCGCATTCGCTGTTCGTGGACACCATCCGTTCCCTGCGCTCGCTGGCCGTGGCCCACCACCTGGGCCAAGTCCTGATGGGCGAGAATGATCGCCGCATCTCGCTCGTCGACCGGGCCATCGCCCACGCCCGCGCCACCGCCCGCTACGCGGTCTATTACGGGGATGGCCGCGACGCTTACGATGTGCGCGGCCGCGTGGCCCATGAGAGCGTCTTCAACCCCAACGATGGCCAGTATCGCTGCCCCAATTCGCAGCAGGGCTATTCCCCGTTCACCACGTGGACCCGCGGCCTGGCCTGGGCCATGTGCGGTTTCGCCGAACTGTGCGAGTTTCTGGATGCCGAACCGGGCCACGCCGCCGACCTGGAAGTGTTTGAAAAAGCCGCCCGCGCCACCTGCGATTTCTACATCCAGCATTCCCCCGCCGACGGCATCCCCTACTGGGATACCGGCGCCCCTGGATTGGCCCGCCTGGGCGATTACCTCGCGCGTCCCGCCGATCCGTTCAATCCCCATGAGCCAGTGGATAGCTCGGCCGCCGCCATCGCCGCGCAAGGACTTTTGCGTTTGGGCCGCCGCCTGGGCGACCAGCGCTATTGGCAGGCCGGCCTGACCGTCTGCCACACGCTCTTCGATGAGCCGTACCTGAGCCCGGATGAGTGGCAGCAGGGTTTGATTTTGCACGCCGTCTACCACCGTCCCAACGGCTGGTGCGCCGGGTCAGGCGAGGCCTGCCTGTGGGGCGACTATCATGCCCGCGAAGTGGCGCTGTACCTCCTGCGCGTGGCCGAAGACGCCCGCTACCTGCGCTTCTGGGTCTGAGACGCCCGGCTCAGACTGCCGGCCGCAGTTTCTTTTGCACCCGCGCCAGAACCGCTCCCACGGTGCCCGGCCGCACCGCCATCACATCCGCGATTTCCTGGTAGCTCAGCCCTCCGGCGCGCAGGGTCACGCACTCCATCTCCCGCACCGTCAACAGGGTGGCCAGCCGGCTGCTCCATTCCGATTGCGCGAACATGGTCTCCGGATCGCGCTCCCGCGCCGGCAGACGCTCCAGGTTCGCGTCCGCCACCTCGTGTCCCTCGATGTCGCGTTTCATCCGCCCCAGCAGGTAGTTGCGCATGACCGCGTACAGCCACCCCGCCGGGTTGCCGATGGCGCGCCCCGACCGGCGCTCCAGGAAATAGCGCAGAAAAGTCTCCTGCACCGCGTCACGCGCGGCTTCCCCCGCCGGCGCAAACAGCGACCCATATCGCAGAAGGGCTGCCGAATGCTTCGCGTATAGCTCCGCCAGTTCCTGATCCAGGCCCTCAAGCCCCGCGTATTCCAGAAGGCGTGCCTCTTGCATCTACTTCGATGCTAACGGAGCAGGCCGCCGGGGCGCATCCGGATTTTGGTTATGCCCTAGCCGCTATCCGACGACAGCGGTACCCGGAACGCCAAAGCTATTATGCGGGACCAACGGCGCTACAACTGCTCGTAGCACTCCCGCGCCGGGCTGCACTCGAACTCATCCACCACTTTGCCATCCGGTCCGATGCACTTGTAGGTGTGCAGGCACCAGATGGCGGTGTCGTAACTGTAGTGGTTCTCGGGGTCGCACTCGGCCTCGATGTGCAACCCCTTCCAGCGCAAATTGGCGCACCGGTTGCGGCTGATCTTTTTCGCCGAGCCGATGGGTTCCATGGTCTTACGCCTTCACCGCGCCCAGCAGCGCGCGTTTCACGGCCACTTTCGCCAGGGTCACTTTGTAGGCGTTCTGGCTCAGCGGCCGGGCGCCCTCCACTGCCGCCTTGCCCGCGGATTCGGCGGTGGCTTCGGTGACGCTCTGGCCCTTCAGCGCCTCCTCCGCGGCCGTGGCCACGTGCGGGGTGGGGGCTACGTGCCCCAACACCACTTTCGCGGCGGTAACCTTGTTGCCGCTCATGGTCAGCGCCACCGATGCGGCCGCCAGGGGCCAATCCAGCGCCTCCTTCTGCCGCACCTCGTAAGTGGCCGTCTTCATGGTGGTGTTCGGCACGATGATCTCGGTCAGGATCTCGTCCGGCCGCAGCACGGTCTCGCGCGAATTTTCGTCCGCCGGCGCCACGAAGAAGCTCGCCACAGGCACTTCCCGCGATCCCTTCGCCGATACCAGCTTCACCCGCGCGCCCAACGTCACCAGCGCGGGTCCCAGGCTCGAAGCGCTCACGAAATAGGCCGGGCCCTCGCCGAAAATCGCGTGGTAGCGATTCTCGCCGCCGGGGACGAGCGACTTGCCGTCCTTCATCGCCAGCAGCCCCATGCCCTGCCGGTAATACCAGCAGCGCGGCCGCTGGCACAGATCGCCGCCCACCGTGCCCATGTGGCGGATCTGCGGGCTGGGAATGTACTCCGCCGCCTCCACCAGGGACCGGGGCGCTTCGTGGCTCTTGGCCAGCTCGTCGATGGTCACCAGCGCGCCGATGCGCAACCCCCCGCCGCTCCGGTGGATGCCCTCCAGTTCCTTGATGTTCTTGATGTTCACCACCCGCTTGGGAGTGTGCAGGTTCTCTTTCATCAGGCTCAGCAGGTCGGTCCCGCCGGCCAGCACGCCGGCGTCGCCCCATTGCGCGCCCAACAGGCCGGTGGCCTCCTGAAGCGTGTTTGGATTGGCGTATTCGAAGGCTTGCATCAGGCGTTCCTCCTTTCGAGCGCGGCCAGCACCCGGTCGGGCGTCAGCGGAATCTGCGGCACGCGCACTCCGATGGCGTTAGCCACCGCATTCGACACCGCCGCGCAAATCGGCACCGCCGGCGGCTCGCCCAGCCCGATCACCCCGCGCTTGTCGTTCTCCGGCCGGATATCCATGTGCACCACGATGTTGCCGATATCCGCAATTCCCGCCAGCTTGTAAAACTCCATGTCGGGATTGAGATACTTGCCGGTCTCCTGGTCCATAATGCGTTCTTCGAAGAGCGCCGTGCTGATCCCCATGATGACCGCCCCGTACACCTGGCTTTCCGCGAGGCGCGGGTTGATCACCATGCCGCAATCCTGCACCGCCACGTAGCGGTTCATCTTCACGATGCCGGTTTCGGTATCCACCGAAACATCTGCGATCTGGGCGCCCGCCGCGCCGCCCGTGGCCAGCCCGGCGGTATCCTGCTGCCGCCCGTTGTAGGTGCCCATCTCGGAAATGGAGCTGGTCAGTTTGCGGCAAGCGGCCACCCAGGTGAGGCTCTTGTTGGGGCTGCCTTTCACCCGGATGTGCGCGTCTACGGCTTCCAACTGGTCGGGAGTGGCGCCCAGGTCCGGCGCCACCGCCGCGAACAGCTTATCCAGCGCGTTCACGGTGGCCTTTCGCGTGGAGGTGGAAACCCCGCCCACCGTGGTCGAGCCGCCCGAACCGCCATCCGGCGGCAGATCGTTGTTGCCGATCACCAGCTTCACCTGGTTCAAGGCCAAGCCAAACGTCTCCGCGGCTACCTGCGTGATGATGGTCTTGGTCCCAGTGCCCAGGTCCTGCGAGTCGATTTCGATCGAAACCGAGCCATCCGTATTGATTACCGCGCGGCACTGGCTGGCATGGCCCAGCCCGTTCCAGGCGGCCACCCCGATGCCCATCCCGCGTTTCACTGTGCCGCCGCCGCCTTCCCCGCGCGGGTGCCACAGAGTCTTCCACTCCGCCAGCTCGGCGGCCTTGTCCAACTGGAAGCGGTAAGTGTCCACGCGCGCTTCGGGCGCGTACTGCGCGTTGAGCTTGAAAACTTCCAGCGGATCCTTGCCGGCCTTATGGGCGAAATCCTCGATCGCGCAGCACGTCAGGAACGACGCCGCCTGGTTGCCCGGGGCGCGCCAGGCGCGCTGCGAACCGCCATTCAGCGCAATCCCGGTTCGGTTTCGGCGGCTGTTCGGCACGCGGGTGAAGATGTAGGGCTGGTCGGGCGGGGGAACCGGCGTGAAACCGCCGCTGCCCCAACCCTGGTAAGTCCAGGCCGTGATGGTGCCGTCTTTCTTTCCAGCGACGGTGATTTTGCCGTACGCCGAAGGCCGGTTGCCCGCGATCATCAGCTCGGTGGAGCGCTCCAGGTACAGCTTTACCGGCCGCCCGCCCGCCTGCTTGGAAAGGTTGGCGCCGACAACCCCCCATGCGTCCGGGGTGAACTTGCTGCCGAAGCCGCCCCCAATGTAGTCCATCCGGACCTTGATATTCGTGGCCGGCACCTTGATGTTGGTACCCAGGCTTCCGGCATACCCGGATACGTTCTGGGTAGAGGGCCATACGGTGACGTGGTCGTTGGCGCCCGAAGGATCGTTGCCGGGAACCCACTGGACCACCTGTCCGTGCGGTTCCAGGCAGCAGTGCGTGACTACCGCGAATCCGTACTGCCCCTCCGAAACCACCTCCGCGTCCTTCATGGCCTGGTCCGGATCGCCGGTTACCGTCTCGCCGCCTTGCCGGGCGCGCGTGCCGGCCTTGGCCAAATCATCGTCCTTGACCAGGTGCGGCAGCACTTCGTACTCAACCTTGATCTTGCGCACCGCGTCGCGAGCCTGCTCTTCGGTGTCGGCGGCCACGGCGGCGATTTCGAAGCCCTGCCAAGGCATTTCGGTGCCTGCCTTGGCGGCCACGTGCACCGCCCGCACTCCCGGGCTGCGCTCCGCCTCGCCCGTGTCGATGCTCTTCAGCCGGGCGTAGGCGTACGGGCTGGTCAGGTACAGCCCGAACAGCATGCCCTTGGGATTCATGTCCGAAGAATACTTGGCCCGGCCTGAAGACTTCTGTGGCCCGTCCAGACGCTGCGGGGACGTGCCGATGACTTTGCGCTTGTCCTCCGGCGGCCAGCTATAGTCGGGTGTGTTAGCCATTGCTCCCTCCCTTCATCCCCTTGGCCGCTTCCACCACGGCCTTGCGCACTCCCATATAGGTTCCGCAGCGGCACAGGTTCCCGCACAGCCCGTGCTCCACATCGGCTTCGGTGGGATTGGGGTGCTCGCGCAAAAACCCGTGCGCCGCCATTACAAACCCGGGCGTGCAGTATCCGCACTGCTGGCCGTCGTGGTTGACGAAGGCGGCCGACACCGGGTTATTCACCGGCAGCCCCTCGATGGTCTCGATCTTCTTTCCCTGCGCATCGATAGCCAGAGTGGTGCAACTGTATACCGACTTACCATTGATGAGCACCGTGCACGCCCCGCAGGTACCGCGGTCGCACACCCTCTTCGCGCCGGTCAGGTCCAGGTAGTTGCGCATGGCGTCCAACAGGGTCACGCGCGGCTCGGCGGTGAGGTTGACCGGCTTTCCGTTAATGGTTAACGTCATCGCCACCGGTCCCGGCCCTACGACGGCAGCGCCTGGAGCGGCGGCGGCTTCCTTCGGCAACAGGCCCGTCGTGCCCAGAACGCCGCTTCCGATGCCCACTCCACGGATAAAACCGCGTCGCGAAAAACCGGATTTTGGCTGTACGGGAAGTTCGGGGTCTTTCTTTGAACTCACAGACACCTTCCTTTCGTGCCCCTCTTAGTAATCAGGCTGGATGCTACTGAGTATACCGAAAACAAAGCCGACCCGGAAGGTTCTCTATATCACTCTTCCTTCCCCGTTTGCGGCGCCTGGCGTCTTACCGGCTGGGCAAGAGGCGTTCTCCCTCTTCCGTTCTCCTAAAACTCTGCCCCCCTGGAGATCCATAACTAAGGTTAATGTTAACCACCCCTACCCCCCCAAATAATATGCCCGGAATCCCCGAAATGGAATTGTCGGAGATCCCCACGTATGACATCCTGGGATCGTAGCGTTTTAGGACATACAGAACCATGAGTACGACACCCCATTTCCACAGCGTACGCACCAGGCCCCCCCAACCCTCTTACCCAAACGGCGCTGCTCCGGTCCGGCCGGTGCGGTTTGCCCACGGCTCTATTTGGGCCGCCGCGCTGTGTGCCGCCGGTTGCACAGCCAGGGCTGCCCAGAAGTCGTATCCCATCCAGTGGCAAGCCGGTGACGGTCGCCTGCGCTACACCGCCACCGAATTTGTGGTCATCGAGCCGCTCGGTGTCGCCCTGGGGCCCGGCGAAACCCTGGAAGTCGCCTGGGTTACCGGCGCCACCGGGTACAGTATCCGCATCCGTTCCCTCCATCCGCCGATTTGAGGCCGTCCGGCTACCGCAGTCCGGCCACTTCCAGCCGGAAGACGTCCGGGCGCGCGTAGTGACCCGCCACGTCCAGGTCGAACTTCCCTTCGGCAATCTCGCCCATGTCCAGTTCAGCCGTCAGAATGCATTCCCCGTCGTAGCACGGCCCCGCCAGCACCTTGCCCAACGGTCCCACAATTACGCTGCCGCCGCGGATCGACTCGGTGTACTGGCACGCCGAAAGCACGAAACAGCGGCCCTCCAGCGCGATATGCCGCATCGTCACCGGCCACGTTTCGCGATCGTCCACCGTGGGCGCGCAGTACAACTGAATCCCCTGCTGGTACATGGCGGCGCGCAGCAACGGCATGTAATTCTCCCAGCAGATCACCGCTCCGATGCGTCCGAAGCCGGTTTCCATCACCGGCAGGGTGGTGCCATCCCCGAACCCCCAGATCAACCGCTCCATCGCCGTGGGCATCAGTTTGCGATGTTTGCCCGCCAGGCGCCCATCGGGCGCGAAGAATAGCACCGTGCAGTAGAGCGTGCCACCGTCGCGCTCGATCGCGCCGATCACCAGCCACACCCCGTGCTGCTTAGCCGCCCGGCCGAGCCGCTCCGTGGCCGGCCCGGGAACCTCCATGGCGCCTTCGAAATAGCGCCGGAACCGCTTGCGCCCCTCGGGGCTCCGCGAACCCACCCGCGCGCCGAAGTCCTCGCCCTTGGGATAGCCGCCCGCGAAGGCCTCCGGAAACACCACCAGCCGCGCGCCCCGCCCCGCCGCCTCCGCCGCCAGGCCTTCCGCCTTGGCGACACTGCCCTCGCTGTCGAACAGCACCGCGCCTGCCTGCACCACCGCCACCATCACCGCCATATCCGGTTTGCTCCAGCCGCATTATACGCGAGACGGCGATTTTCTACGCGCGGAAGTTCGCGGCGGGCCGATCACGCTGACGCCCAAACCGGCTGCACACGCGTCAACTTCCGAATGCCCACGCCACCATGAGCGGGAACTCTTCTCGCCAGAATGCGCCGCCGTGCGACCCAGCTCGCTCCTTCATGACGACATCGGCATTGGCATCGCGCAGCGCGTCCGCCCACCTCCTGGCGTTCTGGAGGAAGAACGGCTCCTGTGTGCCGGCGACCAGGTATGTGCGCGGCAGCGGACCCGGCATAACGCCAGGCGGCTTGTAACCGCCGCCGGGCGAGGCGCAGAAGACCGCACCGTAGATATGCGGATGCCGAAGCCCCAGAGCGAGGGCCAGCTCTCCACCCGCCGAGGCGCCGAACACGGCGGTACGTTCCGTGGGCAGCGCCACGCCAAGCCGCGAATCCGTCCATC
Source organism: Bryobacteraceae bacterium (assembly GCA_030038565.1). Classification (GTDB taxonomy): domain Bacteria; phylum Acidobacteriota; class Terriglobia; order Bryobacterales; family Bryobacteraceae; genus JOPF133. Next base: position 3,670 of record JASHSS010000237.1, on the reverse strand, counting down.
CGCGAACGTCCTCGACGAAGAACTTCTCGTGTGCCGCGAACCGCTCCGGCTCAAAGCCCGGTGAATACTCATGGAGCCGCAGCATCTCATCGGTCAGCCCATGTACACCGACGATCATTGTGGACGGTACGCCGGCCTCCTCGAGCAACCGGCCCCATTTCGAGATTCGCTGGCCGTCACCGGCGAAGACGATGCCTTCGGGCGCGCGCCGTGGAACGTACACCGTGACCTGCCGTCCACCGTCGTACTCGAACGTCCCGGTGACCAGCTCTCCAGAGACTGCGCCGGTGGGCTTGGCAGGCGCTGCGCCGGAGCCAGTTGGCCTGGGGTTGACGTGATTGCGTGGCTGCTCCTTCATCGCCTGGCCGGCGTTGGCCGCTTGGAATGCCCTTCCACCGTCTAGTTCTCCGGCCCGATCTCCTCCACCGGCCCGAACTTCTTCATCACCTCGCCGATCTTCGTTACATCCCCCACCACGATGATCTGCGCGTTGTCCAGCGGCACATATTTCTTCGCCACCCGCTCCACATCCTCCGCCGTCGTCGCCATCACTTTTTGCGGATAGGTGTCCCAGTAGTCTTCCGGCAGGTTGTATTCGCGCTGCGTCATCCACTGCGACAGCACCGCCGCGGAACTCTCCAGCCCCAGCACAAAACCGGCCACAATCGCGCTTTTGGCGTCCGCCAGTTCGTCCGCCGGCACCGCCCGGTCGCGAATATCGGCGAACTGGGTCAGGATCTCCTGAAGCGCCGGCTCGGTCACCTCCGTCCGCACCGAAGTCTGCGTGGCGAAATAGCCGTACACCCGCGCCGCGTTGAAATTCGACCCGATCCCGTACGTGTAGCCCTTCTCCTCCCGCACAATCCGGAACAGCCGTGAAGACGGCCCCGCGCCCAGCACCCGGTTCATCACCTGGCACGTCACGTAATCCGGGCTGTTGCGGTCGATGGCGTGGTTGGCTACCAGCAACACCGTCTGCACCGAGTTGGGCCGGGAAATCAGGTAGACCTTCTTCTCCGCAATCGGCGGCGGCAGCGGCAGCGTCACCCGCTCGACCGGGCCGCCCTTCCAGCTTCCCAGCGCCCCGTTGAGCTTGGCCACCGCTTCGGCCGGCGTGATGTCCCCGGAAATGCCGGCCCACTGCCCCGCCGGCGCGTAGTACTTCCGGTAATACTCCACAATCGTTTCACGCGTGATCTTATCCAGCGAGGCCGCCGTTGGATGGATATACTGCCGCGCGTCGTTTCCGTACAGCACCTTCATCAGCCGGTCGGTGGCCAGAAACCCCGGCTGCGATTTCATCTGCTCCAACTGCGCCCGCTGCCGGGTCTTCCATTTATCCAGTTCGTCCTGGGGAAAGGTGGGGTTCAGCAGCACGTCCGCCGCCACCGCCAGCGCCTTGTCGAAGTTCTCGGTCAGCGACGATAGGATGATGCTTCCGTCCCCCTGTCCCGAAATTACGTTCAGCGAGGCGCCCAACTCCGCCAGTGTTTCGACGATGTCCTTGGACGACCGCGTCCTGGTCCCCAACCGGATCAGCGCCGCCGTCGCATCCGACAGGCCAGGCATCCCATCGGGGTCGCGCAGGCTCCCCGCGGGCAGCATGATGCGCAGCGAAATCGAAGGCACCCGGTGGCTCTCCACTACCAGCAGCTTGATTCCGTTCGAAAGCTGCCGCTCCACCGGCCGCGGCAGCTTCACCTTCAGCACTTCGTTCGAAACCGGCGCGCGGTTGTACTTCACCACGCCCTTGATGGATTGCGCCTGCGCTCCCATGGGCGCCTGCGCCCATCCCGGAGCCGCCGCGATGGCGGCGGCAACGACGGAGACGATCGAGCGTAGTGTTAGTTTTTTCATGCTGGTCTCCTCACTTCCCCTGCGGCGCAGCCGGTCGGGCCGCCGCCGGCACAGTCACCAGGACCACCCGGTTGGCATTCCGCAAATACGTTTTGGCCGCCTGTTGGATGGCCGCCGCCGTGACCGCCATGCGCTTCTCGGGCTCCGTGTTGAGCCGGTTAGGATCGCCGTACAGCGCCGCATCGTCGGCCAGCGAAATGGCCACCGAAAGCACGCTCTCGCGCGGAAACAGCGTGCTGCGCCGGATGCTGGTGCGCGCCCGCAACAATTCCTCGTCCGTCACCGGCTCCGCCACCAGTTTGGCCACCTCCTCGGAAATCAGCCCCTCCACCTGGTCCGGCGTCTTGCCCGGCCGCACCATCGCGCCGATCTCGAATTTCGAGGGACCCACGCGGCTGTCCAGGTTGCAATTGACATTGCTGGCCACCTCTTTGTCTTTCACCAGCGTCTGGTACAGCCGTCCGCTCTCCCCGCCGCCCAGGATCATCGAAGCCACCAGCAGCGCGCGCGAATCCGGGCTGTCGCCGCCCGGGATGCGATAGGCGATCTGCACCCGCGCCAGGCGCGCCAGCTTGTCGTCGATGGTAGCCCGCCGTTCGGCGGTCTTCTCCGGCTCCGTCATATCCGCCGGTTTGGGCGCTTCCTGCCGCGGAATCGACGCGAAATACTTCTTCACCTTGGCCAGCGTCTCCCTGGTGTCCAGATCGCCCGCCAGCGCCAGCACCGCGTTATTGGGCGCGTAGTAGGTCCTGAAGAACTGCTGCACATCCTCGACTGACGCGGCGTCCAGGTCGGCCATCGACCCGATTACCGAATGCTTGTACGCGAAGTTGTCGTACACCAGGTCGTCCATCTTCTCGTAGGCCTGCCCGTAAGGCTGGTTGTCCACGCCCAGCCGCCGCTCCTCCTTCACCGCCTGCCGCTGGTTCTCCAGGTTCTCCTTGTTAATCACCAGCGACTTCATGCGGTCGGCTTCCAGGAACAACCCCAGGTCAAGCTGGTTCTTGGGCATCTCTTCGAAGTACAGCGTGCGGTCGTTGTCGGTGGTGCCGTTCATGCTCCCGCCGTGCGTGAAGATCAGGTAGAAATGCTCGCCCGGCCCGACGTTCTCCGACCCCTTGAACATCATGTGCTCGAACAGGTGCGCGAAACCCGTGCGCCCCGGCCGTTCATTCCTCGAACCCACCTTGTAGCTCACGGCGATGGCATACACCGGCGCGTAATGGTCTTCCGAAACGATCACCCGCAGCCCGTTATCGAGCGTGGTGTCGGTGAACTTGATGGGCGCTACTTTCGGCGGAGCCTGCGCGAACGCCTGCCCCGCGGTTGCCAGTAAGATCGCCGGTAAAATCGCGGTTAGTGGTTGCAAGCGGCCTCCTTCTGGGGACAATTGGCCGGGAGTTACCCCACCCCCCGGGCGGAATGCTGCCAGTATACACCCGCCGTCCGCCCGCGCCTCACCGATCCACGGCGGACACGGCGGACACCGCGGATTGCGCGCCACCGGCTTTGCGGGAGACGCCCTCGCGCCCATTTTTCATCTTGCCGGGTGTGGCGCCCCTCGTGTTGGATTTCTCCGTGCTTTCTCCGTGCCCTTCGTGTCTCTGTGTGAGGACGCCGCCCGCCCGTCAACCGGGAGGTTTCCGTTCTCATGAACGCCGAGGCCCTCCAGCGTGGAGGCTCCGCGGTGAGGACGCTGTCCTCGCTCCCCGTCAGCGCACCACGGGTGTGGCGCCCCTCATGTTGGATTTCTCCGTGCTTTCTCCGTGCCCTTCGTGTCTCCGTGTGAGGACGCCACCCGCCCGTCGACCGG